>JAXHTI010000099.1:2294-9649 GCA_034190045.1 Pseudomonadota bacterium | reverse complement strand
CGGCAAGCAGAGCTTCTACAACCTGGCCCAGGCGCTGCTGGATGGCGGCGACGAGGTGCTGATCCCGGCCCCCTACTGGGTCTCGTACCCGGACATGGTACTGCTGGCCGATGGCAAGCCGGTCATTATGGACACCGGATTCGACCAGCAGTTCAAGATCACCCCCGAGCAGCTGGAGGCGAGCCTCAACCACAACACCCGCCTGCTGGTGCTCAACAGCCCCTCCAACCCCACCGGCATGGCCTACACGAAGGCCGAGCTGGAGGCACTGGGCGCGGTGCTGCGCCATTACCCGCAGGTGCTGATCGCCACCGACGATATGTACGAGCACATCCTGTGGCGCGACGAGCCGTTCTGCAACATCGTCAACGCCTGCCCGGATCTGTACGAGCGGACCATCGTGCTCAATGGCGTCTCCAAGGCCTATTCGATGACCGGCTGGCGTATCGGCTACGCCGCCGGCCCCGAGCCGATTATCAAGGCGATGAAGAAAATCCAGTCCCAGAGCACCTCCAACCCCACCTCCATCGCCCAGGTGGCCGCCCAGGCCGCGCTGGACGGGGACCAGAGCTGCATCGGGGAAATGCTCCAGGCGTTCAAGACCCGCCACGACTACCTGGTCGACGAGCTCAACCAGATCGCGGGCATCAGCTGCCTGCCCGGCCAGGGCACCTTCTACGCCTTCCCCGACATGTCCGGCCTGATCGAGCGGATCGAGGGCATCAACGACGACATCGGTCTGGCCGAGTTCCTGCTCGACAAAGCCGGTGTCGCCATGGTCCCCGGCTCCGCCTTTGGCAGCCCCGGCAACATGCGTCTCTCCTTCGCCACCAGCCTGGATAACCTGCAGGAAGCGGTGAAAAGGATAAAACAAGTTAGCAGTTAGCAGTCGCAGTTGGCAGCAAGGATTAGTGCTGAGTTCTGAGTGCTGAGTGCTGAGAACTTGGGGCTGTTTGTTTTGGGAGGGGCTTGCAGCCGCGAGTCGGGAGAAGTGGCACAACCCGGGGCACCAACAAAATTGCTCCCACAAGCGCCCGAAATTGCCGGAAATTTAGGCAGTTAGCCGCAGTCCCCGGACTTGACCCGTCGGGGTCGGGCCAGTAAGATACGCGGCCTGTTCCCCGGTAGCTCAGTCGGTAGAGCAAGTGACTGTTAATCACTGGGTCGGCGGTTCGAGCCCGTCCCGGGGAGCCATTTCCTAATCTGCTCGACTCATCCTCATATTAATATCCCGGTTGCCCCACGTTGTGGAGGCTTCGCTGACTGGGTCCAGATTCTAGTAACTAGGTCCTAGCAACTAGCTTCTAGCCCCTGTATTGCCGGGGAGCCATTTCCTAATCCGCTCGATCTTAACTAAATATTAATATTCCGATTACACCACATTATGGTGGCTCCGCTGACCGGTTCCAGATCCTGGCTAGCAGGTTCTAGAAACCAGCCCCTGCGAGAGAGCTGAGGAGCTAGTTCCTGCTAGCCTGATACGCCCTGTCGGACGGATAGAGGCAAACAACCCCTTGTTTCGACTGCCCACTGCAAACTGCCGACTGCTAACTTTGTTCAGCATTCCAGCGATTCCCCATTGGCCTTGACACGGCTGCTGCGGACGCGGCCGGTTTTCATCAGGATCAGGGCACGCGCGTTATCGGGGTAATGCGGATCACAGAAGGTGAAGGTGCCGTTGGTGCGAGTCATGCCGCTGGGCCGATAGGTAACATAGTGGCGAGAGCCGAAGGCCGCGTAGGTGAGTGTCTGACCGGCACTGCCGGCTCCGTGATGCTGGAGAATCGGTTCATCGTCCTGGCGCCGACGGTCGTGGTCCCGGTCGACGAAGACGATCCAGCCCTCATGCCAGCCGGTGCCCTTGCGACGGCAGGATTGCCCGTCCGGACTCTTGCAAAGGACGACGTGCTCATTGCGTTTGATGGCTTCCGAGCGGGTAAGCGCCAGGCTACCGGCCAGACTGTTCATTCGGGTAAGGCCCCGTTCCGAGGAGAGAAACGGTCCCAGTGACGGCGCGCCGAGTCCAAGCAGAATCGACACAACTGTGAGCACGACAACCAGCTCCAGCAGCGTGAAGCCATGCGAAAAGACAAAAGAATTTAAATGCCCGCAGCCGCAATCCATGCGGCCACGGGAACTGGTGTGTATGACATCCATGTCAACCCCCCACTTCCTTGTTAGGAATCAAGTTACGCCATCGACCACAAAAGGAAAAGAGCCGGGCTGTAGGACAACGCAGTCAGTTTGTGTAGGAATCGGCTGAAATTTTTGTAGGAAAAATCCTACAACCCCTTCAGACGCTGGCGTGTCTGAAGGGCAGGGCCGAGGTACGTGAGGCACAAATGGCCAGGGCGTCATCCCAATTAGCCCGCATCAGGTGTCGCGGCTGAAAGCCCCTCCTACAACCCCCTCTCTTGTGGGAGGCGATTTCATCGGCGACGAATGAATCATAACCAGACCGCATCCCAAAGCGGATAGTCGCCAATATGTCCAACCAGACCTGCTCGCAAGGGATTGGCAACAACATATCGCGCCATAGCTTTCAAATCTTCTTCCCGTCGCAGTGCACGGTCATGGAATCCATCCTGCCAGAGCCGGCCATTTCGATTGAAATAGCGGTTAACCTGTAAGGCTGAATGCTGTTTGACGCCACCAACGATCTTGGAAAGCGTGTAACCCGGGAACAGATTAAACAGCCAATGTATATGATCGGGCATGATGACATAACACAGAGTTTCTGCGCTGGCCTGGTATCGCCTCAATACCTGCACAACCTCCCGTCCAGCCCACATGTCCTTAAATACAGGAACACGATCGTGTGTTACGGCTGTAATGAGATAAGTCTGAAAAGGAAGGGATTGTCGCCCTTTTCGCAATGCCCTGGAATGCGAGGTTGTCGATTCACCATCCATAGTGAGGTTTCCTGTTATCGAGTTGTGGTTGAATGTTCCTCTACGAGGTTGCCTCTTGTGGGAGGCGATTTCATCGGCGACGGGGTGTGCCTCATCTCCCGAGTCGCGGCTGAAAGCCCCTCCTACAAAACAGGCACTAGATACTAGGTACTAGCAACTAGTCCCGCCTGAAGTGCCTTTGTTGGAGGCGATTTTATCGGCGACGGTTGTGCCCCGTTTCCCGAGTCGCGGCTAAAAGCCCCTCCTACAAAACAGGAACTAGATACTAGGTACTAGGTACTAGCAACTAGTCCCGCCCGAAGTGCCTTTGTTGGAGGCGATTTTATCGGCGACGGTTGTGCCCCGTTTCCCGAGTCGCGGCTGAAAGCCCCTCCTACAAAGTCAGTTCTATGAGCTGATTTTTGCGACGTAGTCGAGCAAATAAGCGCGGAAATCGTCCTTGAGTTCCGGATGCTTGAGGGCATATTCCACCGTGGCCTGGAGGTAGCCGAGTTTGCTGCCGCAGTCATAGCGTTTGCCTTCGAAAGCGTAGGCGAGGACCGGCTGCTCTTTGAGCAGAGCGGCAATGGCGTCGGTGAGCTGGATTTCTCCGCCGGCGCCTTTTGGGGTATTGGCCAAAAGATCGAAGATCGGCGGCGTCAGGATATAACGGCCGACCACGGCGAGATTGGACGGCGCCTTGTCGGGTGAGGGTTTTTCGATAATATCCTCAAGCCGGGAGAGACGCTCTTCGATCGCCGTGGATTTGATCACGCCATATTTTGACGTGTCTTCCATGGGAATCTCCTCGACCCCGAGAATACTGTTGCCGTGGCGTTCGTATTGCTCGACCATCTGCTGCATACAGGTTTTATCACCACCATCGATCAGATCGTCGGCCAGAATTACGGCAAAGGGATCCTCCCCGACCACCGGCCTTGCGCACAGAACAGCGTGCCCCAGTCCCAGCGCCTCCGCCTGGCGAAGATAGATACAGCTGACATGATCGGGCACAATATTGCGCACGGTTTCCAGTAGTTTGGTCTTGCCCTTTTCTTCGAGTTCGGTTTCCAGCTCGTAAGCCTTATCAAAATGATCGGGAATCGCACGCTTACTGCGGCCATTGATAAAAATCATCTGATCGCAACCGGCCGAGATCGCCTCTTCCACCGCGTACTGAATCAGCGGTTTATCAACCACCGGTAACATTTCCTTGGGACTGGCCTTGGTGGCCGGGAGAAAACGGGTACCGAGACCCGCGACGGGAAAAACCGCCTTTTTGATTGGCTTCATGGTCATATCACACTCTGTTTTATTTGCACGTTAAGATAGCAAAACGCTGATGAGTGGAGCAACTAGAATAGTGCTGAGTGCTGAGTTCTGAAAAGTTGGTAGTCGCAGTTTGCAGTCGGCAGCCATAGGAGCGGCTGTGCCGCGATGGTGTTCTTTCAGATATAATAAAGGCGCAACCGGGTGGTTGCGCCTTTGTGGTGTCAGGAGAACAGTTCAGGTTTACGGTTTATTTTTCGTGATCGAGTTTGGCCTGTTTGGAGGCCAGTTTGAGGTTTTCGCGGTTTTTGGAAAGAATGCCGGGACCGATGCCCTGGACATTTTGCAGGTCCTCGACTTTCTTGAACGGGCCGTGCTGGTCGCGGTATTCCACAATGGCTGCAGCTTTCTTTTCACCAACACCGTTGATATTGGCAGCCAGTTCCGTGGCATTCGCGGTATTGATATCGACCGGTCCGGCAAACGCCATTCCGGCAAAGACCATGCTGAGAGAGAAAACGAGCGATTGGATCAGTTTTTTCATTGGGTGACTCCTTGTCGATTGATTGTTCGTCGTCCTGACGCGAATAATTATTGTCATTGCGCAAAACTGATTCAAGTCGCTATATGTAGGATTTTTCGGAAAGTTTTGTAGGACAAAGATTACAAACGAAAGTTAGCAGTTATCAGTTTGCAGTTGACAGTAAAAAAACCTGAATCAGAATTTTTGTTAACTGCTAACTGCCAACTGAAGACTGCATTCTATCTCTTCCAGTGCCTGCATGGGATCGGCGGCCTGGGTGATGGGCCGGCCGATGACCAGGTAACTACTGCCGATCCTGACAGCATCGGCCGGGGTCATGATCCGGGTCTGGTCGCCGCTGGCGCTGCCGGCAGGCCGGATACCGGGAGTGACGAGCTGAAAATCTTCCGGCAAGTGTTGGCGCAACATGCTGACTTCCTGTGGAGAACAGACGACCCCGTCCAGCCCGCTTTGGGCCGCCAGTGTAGCCAGTTTATCGACGTTCTCCATGAGCTCGCCGGGCAATCCGACTTCGCTCAGATCCTCGGCTCCCATACTGGTCAGGATCGTGACACCGATTAATAAGGGTTTGCGGGAAGATTGTGCCACGGCATCACGCGCCGCGGTCATCATTTTTGAACCACCCAGGGTATGCACGTTGATCATCCACACTCCGAGCTCGGCCGCCGCGGCACAGGCTCTGGCCACGGTATTGGGAATATCGTGGAACTTGAGATCCAGAAACACATCGAATTCGCGTGCGACCAGTTCGCGTACCAGTTGCGGACCTTCGGCAGTGAACAGCTCCTTGCCCACTTTCAGTCGACAACGTTCCGGCGAGACTTTATCGACAAATTCCAGGGCCTCGCGGGCATTGGCATAATCGAGCGCAACGATAACCGGTGATGAACAGCTCACCTTATTCTCCTTCTACACCGTGGATCGGTTTAATGGTGTTCCAGTGCTTGCAGCTGGGGCATTGCCAGTGCAGGGATTTGCCACTGAAGCCGCAATGGACACAGTTATAGACAGACTTGTTGGTCAGAATCTGATCGGTGACTTCTTTGAGAACATACAATTTATCGCGTACCGAGTCACTGGCCTGCCCCATATTGAGTTCAATCAGACGATCCATGCCGCGCACCGACGGTCGTTGCCTGAGAAAACGGGTAATGAACTCCGTTGACGCCAGTTCCCCGTCACGCTCTTCGATCAGATCGGCCAGTACCAGCATGGTGGAGATACCGGCGTATTTATCCAGCAACGTTTTGAAATAGTCGATGGCTTCGTCCCTGCGTTGCAATGCCTTGTAACATTCGAGCATTGGCTGGATCACTTCGGATAGATATTCGGGATCCTGTTGTTCGATACGTTGATAGGCTTTGAGTGCGGCCTTGTAATTGCCGGCACTGCGCTCGATGTCGCCCTCCATCATACTGGCCCGTACGCAGTTGCGATCCTCGGCCAGGGCACGGCGCAACAGTTTCAGTCCCCGTGACGGCTCTCCCTGGCGTAACGCCTGCTCTGCCTGTTCGCAATAGAACTGGGCGACCATGAAGGAAAGATCCGTATTGGCACTCTGTTCCAGTCGATGAGCCGCCCGGATGGCATCATCCCAGTCTTTTTCCTGCTGGTAGATATCCACCAGATGTCGCAGCGCCGCTTCGGAATGCGGTGCACTGTCGACCAGTTCACCGAACAGAGACTCGGCCCGATCCAGTAATCCGGCGCGCATGTAGTCCTGTCCCAGTTCAAACAACGCCAGGGCCCGTTGCGATTTATTGAGAGTCGGTCGGGCGATCAGGTTTTGATGAATCCGGATGGCGCGATCCACTTCGCCCCGGCGGCGAAACAGACTTCCCAGAGCCAGATGGGTTTCGACAGTCTCACTGTTGACATCCAGCATCTGAATGAACAGGTCGATCGCCTTGTCCTGTTGTTCATTCAGAATGTAATTGAGGCCCTTGATATATTCACTGGGCATTTCCAGGCAGCCGTCATCGCGACGACGCACGGACGTTCCACGACGCCCCAGTAACCAGCCGGAGAGCGCCGCCACAGGCAGCAGCAGAAAGAGTATCTCGATACCCATCAATGATCGTCGCGTAGCGGCAGAGAACGCAGGTTGTTAACTTCTTTTTCCGCCATATCCACCGCCTTGCGCAGACGATGAATCTCCCGTTTCTGACGCAAAATGGCTCCGGCACTGGCCAGGACCCCGAGAATCGCACCGAGGATCATCGCCACCAGCATGGATAAAGAAAGCGGGATCGAGAGGCTGTCGAAATAATAGTTAAATTGCACCGGCTCGGCGTTGAGCACGGCGAAGACCAGGCCGGTAATGACCAGCAGCACGATCACAGCGATATAAATGATCTTGAGCATCTTTTATCCTCATTCATCCCGGTTCTGAGTTCTGAGTTCTGAGTTCTGAGCAAAATCTGTCGGACACCGCTCCGCTATGTCCCACCTACATTTCTGGTTTTATCTCTCCTCCCCCTGGCCCCTGCCTGTGGGGAAACCGATCTTCGCTATTCGCAAGATCATCCCCTCCCCTGCAAGGGGAGGGTCAGAGCCTGCCCCGCACTTGATGCGGGGGAGGGGTGATATAGAATCAGCCCTGGCAAAATCTCCTCGTCACTCGTAACCAGCACCTCGTCCCTGCCCGAAGG
>JAXHTI010000099.1:0-2194 GCA_034190045.1 Pseudomonadota bacterium | reverse complement strand
GTGGGAGGCGATTTTATCGGCGACAATCGCCCCACTGCTCACGCGTCGCGGCTGAGTCGCTCACGGCGTCCTGCCTCCCGCGACATTAGTACATCCATGTACGTCAAGCCCCTCCTACAAAACAGATCCTAGCACCTAGTACCTAGTACCTAGAAACTAAAAAGGCGGCAGGAGCCATGCTCTTGCCGCCTTTGGAATGGTAGCCACCCTGTGATAACGAATCAACCGGGCTGGATCTCGACCCGTTCCATGCTTTCGTTGACCCGCTCGCGCAGCTCCTTGCCGGGCTTGAAATGCGGGACATACTTGGCTGCCAGCTCGACCGAATCCCCGGTTTTGGGATTACGGCCGATGCGTGGCGGCCGGTAATGCAAGGAAAAGCTGCCAAAACCGCGGATTTCGATTCGCTCGCCATTGGCCAGTGTCGTCGCCATGTGATCCAGCATGGTTTTCACGGCCAGCTCAACATCCTTGTAGGCTAATTGACTTTGCTTCTGCGAGAGAATCTCAATCAATTCTGATTTTGTCATAATCCGTCCTTCAGGGCAGACTTGCAACAGCCCGGTTGTGGCGTTATTCGTTGTTATCCATCTGTTCCTTGAGCAGATCGCCCAGGGTCGTGGTGGCGCCAGTGCCGCCGCTGTAATCCTTCATAGCGGCTTTTTCGGCATCCGAGTCAATAGCTTTAATTGACAGGGAAATCTGGCGATTCTTGCGATCCACGCCGGTGAACTTGGCTTCAACGGTTTCGCCTTCCTTGAGGACGCTGCGCGCGTCTTCAACACGGTCCTGGGAAATTTCCGAGGCCCGCAGGTAACCTTCGATGCCGTCACCCAGATCAACCGTGGCGCCCTTGGGATCCACTTCGGTGATGGTGCCCTTGACCACGCTACCCTTGGCGTTTTCAGCCAGGAAGTTGGAGAAGGGATCCTTGTCGAGCTGTTTGACGCCCAGGGAAATGCGTTCGCGTTCCGGATCCACAGACAGGACAACCGCTTCGATTTCGTCGCCCTTCTTGTAGTTGCGTACGGCTTCTTCGCCGGGCACGTTCCAGGAAATGTCGGACAGATGAACCAGGCCGTCGATACCGCCGTCCAGACCGATGAAAATACCAAAATCGGTAATGGACTTGATGGTGCCGCTGACCTTGTCGTTCTTGTTGTGCTGGGCGGCAAAGGCTTCCCAGGGATTTTCCTGGCACTGTTTCATGCCCAGGGAAATACGACGACGCTCTTCGTCGATATCCAGCACCATAACTTCCACTTCATCACCCAGCTGGACAACCTTGCTCGGGTGAATGTTCTTGTTGGTCCAGTCCATTTCGGAAACGTGTACCAGACCTTCGACGCCCTCTTCGAGTTCCACGAAGCAGCCGTAATCGGCAATGTTGGTCACCTTGCCGAACAGACGGGTACTTTCGGGATAGCGGCGGGAGATATCGACCCACGGGTCGTCGCCCATCTGCTTGAGGCCGAGGGAAACACGCATACGTTCACGGTCGAACTTGAGAACCTTGACTTCGATTTCGTCACCGACCTGCACGATTTCGCTCGGATGCTTGACGCGCTTCCAGGCCATGTCGGTGATATGCAACAGACCATCGACGCCGCCGAGATCGACAAATGCGCCGTAATCGGTCAGGTTCTTGACCACGCCCTTGACCACGGCACCTTCCTGCATGTTCTCCAGGATGGCTTCGCGCTCGGCGCCGCCCTCTTCCTCGACCACGGCACGGCGGGAAACCACAACGTTGTTGCGGCGCTGATCCAGCTTGATAACCTTGAATTCGAGATCCTTGCCTTCGAGATAACTGGTATCACGCACCGGGCGCACATCTACCAGGGAACCTGGCAGGAAAGCGCGGATATGATCCAGCTCGACGGTGAACCCGCCCTTGACCTTGTCGGTAATGACACCGGTCACGGTTTCACCGGCTTCATGAGCGGCTTCGAGTTTCGTCCAGGTTTCGGCGCGCTTGGCTTTCTCGCGCGACAGACGGGTTTCACCAAAACCGTCTTCCACCGAGTCCAGTGCGACTTCGACGTTGTCACCGATACTGACTTCGAGTTCACCCTCTTCGCCAAAAAACTGGGAAACGGGGATCACGCCCTCGGACTTGAGTCCGGCATTGACGACGACAAAGTCATCAGTGATATCGACAACGGTGCCGGTAATGATCGCGCCGGGACGCATC
>JAXHTI010000098.1:0-9751 GCA_034190045.1 Pseudomonadota bacterium | reverse complement strand
TAGGGGATTTCCATAATCCGGTTAATCAGTTCCTCGACCTCGGTCGGCGTCTCGTTCGGTTTTTGGCTGCTACAGAACTGGATGATGTACTGATACTGGTCCTGTTCTTCCAGGCTTTCGATATGCGCGGCGGCGAGCTCGGCGGAATCAAAATGCCGGGCATCGCGAATGGGGACCAGCTGATCGTTCTCGCCGAGAAAGATATCCCGCTTGGCCAGCCGGGTCTGTTCCGTGCTGAGCTGGCGCTCTATCCGCACCACGAAGTATTCATCCAGGCGGCTGTTGCTTGGTGCTTTACTCATACACCCAGAATAGCATGGATCGCCCCGGATACGCGCGGGGCGGGCTTGCCCAAATCGTCACTATCACATACAGTTAGCGGTGATAATCACATCCTGTGGCAATACCGGTGTTGAACCAAAAACCTCGATATATGTTGCCCGAGCGGCTGGTCTGGCCGGGTTCCCTCAAGTACGCCTTTGCCAGCCTGTTATTCGGGGTGGTCTACTTCCTGCTGGGAGAAGCCGGACTATCGATCGACACGGGTTATTCCGGGGTTACGCCATTCTGGCCGGCCTCCGGCCTGGCGGTCGTGGTTTTCGTTCTGTACGGCCCACGCATGTGGCCGGGCGTTCTCATCGGCATTTTGCTGCTGACCTATTTTAACGAACTGCCGTTGACTGCCGGGTTGCTGGCGGCCAGTGGGCATGTTCTGGAGGCGTCGGCGGCCTGGTACCTCCTCAATCGTTGCCGACTCAGATTAAACTTTCGGCGAGTGCGGGAAGTGTTGCAGTTTGCCGCGATTGCTTTTACCGCGCCACTGATTTCCAGTCTGATCGGCGGCCTGGCGATGGCGGTTTCCAACGTTGTCAGCTGGTCGGATTTCACGTTTATCTGGAGTATGTGGTGGGTGGGCGATGCCATCGGGATTCTGCTGGTGGTACCGTTTGTTCTGACCTGGCGAAACCTGTTTTTCTATTGCCGCGAGGGTACAGACAGTCACCGGCTTGATGCGGATGTCAGCGAGGATTGCCAGTATGTCCTCAGGTCCAACCGGCTTGGGCAACTTGCTGTTTATGTGCTGTTGCTGATTGTCGTCGCGGTATACAGTTTTTCGGGCTTGAATGAGCAATCAACCGCCAAGCTCGGGCTGTTTTATCTGATACTTCCTCTGACAGTATTTGTTGCAATCAGTTTTGAGCAATTCGGGGCCACTCTGGCCTCGATGCTGATCAGCATTATCCTGCTGTTCTCTTACCACCCTGAATGGGGGCCTTACACATCGTCGGATACCCTGCTGAATCTGATGATGATCGTATTGTTTATCAGTATTACCGCGATAACAGCGATGGTTGTGGCAGCCCTGTTTACCGAGCGACGTGAATCGGAAAAGGAACTGCGGGCTTCGCACCGGCGCCTGCAGGATAGTGAGTTACGTTTGCGCCAGTTATCCGAGAATATCAACGAAGTCTTCTGGCTGGTGGATATCAATGATAATCATATAGTCTATGTGAGCCCTTCCTGTGTTGATGTGTGGGGACGGGAACCGGAGGAATTTTACGAAGAGCCCCGTTTATGGCAAGAGTCAATTTACAGCGAAGATCAGGCAAGGGTTTTCAGCGAGTACGAGCGTTTCAAGCTCGGCGGGAAATTCGAAATCCAGTACCGCATTGTCCGTGCGGACAATACGCAACGCTGGATCCAGGACAAGGGCTTCCCGGTTTATGATGAGTCAGGACGAATCTACCGGCTGGCCGGTATTGCCGAAGATATTACCGATAAAAAGCAGGCGGATGAGCAGAAGGACTACCAGGAAGAGGAGCGGGCCCGTCTGTCCCGGTATATTTCGGTCGGCGAGCTGGGTAACAGTCTGGCACATGAAATCAACCAGCCATTGACTTCCATTATGTGTTACGCCAAGGGTGGTCTGAATCGGGCCAAAGAAGGCCGGCTGACTGACAAGGATGTGCAGGAAGTATTTGGCCGGCTGAGCGATGAAGCGGAGCGTGCGGGCAAGATCATCAACAAGTTGCGTGACTTCGTCAATCGCAAGGATATCAAGTTCTCCTCGGTGGATATCAACGAACTCGTGCAGGAATCGCTGCGCCTGGTAGAGAACAAGATTAAAAGCAGCCAGGTCCAGGTGGTTTACGTGCTTGGAAAGTCCCTGCCCCTGATTCTGGTTGACTCGGTATTGACCCAGCAGGTAATCCTGAACCTGGTTATTAACGCCATCGAATCAATGGACGAGATCGAATCAGAGCGGATACTGACCATTATGACCGAACAACAGGACGAGTTTGTCAAAGTCTCGTTCCACGACACCGGGCCGGGGGTGGCTGAGGAGATGCGGGAAAATATTTTCACCCCGCTGGTCACCACCAAAAAGCAGGGCATCGGACTGGGTCTGCCGATTGCCAACAGTATTATTGAAAGCATGGGCGGCGAATTACGTGCCTATCCGGGCAGCGGACCCGGTTATGTCTTCGAGTTCAGTTTGCCGATAAAACAGCGTCACGACAGGAGCAACCATGCGGTATCGAATTGGAACTGATCCGGAACAGGCACAACAAGAAGTCGACGGGATGATTGTCGGGTCGGCGGTGTTCGGTTTGTTTACCGGCATTCTTTTCGTGGTTGCCGGTGTGCGCGCCCGGCAGTTCTGGCTGGCTTTCTGGGGGGCCGGGCTGGTTCTGGCCAGCAGCGCCTATCTGCTATATACGTTTTTCAAGTAACGCCCATGTCACGTGATGTTGTTGTTTTGATCCACGGCATCTGGATGACCAGTCTGGAGCTGCGGTTGCTGGGTCGGCGTTTGCAAAAATGTGGCTTCGACTGCCGTTATTTTCGTTACCCCAGTTTACGCCGGACACCCCGGCAAAATGCCGCCCGTTTACGGCGCTATTTGCAGTCTGTCCAGGCCGAACGGGTCCACCTGGTGGCACATAGCCTGGGCGGTATTGTCCTGGCCCATTTGTTCGCTCAGGAGGCGCCCCCGCATCCCGGTCGGGTCGTGATGCTGGGTTCTCCCTTGCAGGGCAGTGTGGTCGCTCGCCATCTTGCCGGACAGCGTTTGACTCGCTGGATACTGGGGCGCTCGATACAGAGCGGACTGCTGGGTGATGCTCCAGCGTGGCAGGGCACCCACGAGTCGGCCATGATAGCCGGTACCCGCCCGAGAGGGATTGGACTGTTGCTGGCGCCGGGCAGGCTGGTCGAGCCGCATGATGGCACGGTGGCCGTGAATGAGACCCGATCCGACGGACTGGCGCAGCATCTGAACCTGCCGCACACGCATCTGAGCATGTTGTTCGTCCGCGATGTCGCGACACAGGTCTGCTCCTTTTTACAACAGGGCCGGTTTGCCGGCTGAACAAGCGTTTCGAATATCCGATCACTTTGTTCAAAAGATTGCTTCGCTTCGCTCGCAATGATCGAAAATTGTGATGTCATTGCGAGGAACAACGTGACGAAGCAATCTCTTCGGTCTGACATTCGAAACACTTATTCAGGTGCCCAGGGTATTCGCACCCGCCAGACGCTTGATATACTGTTTAGCGTTATACATTTCCGCGCAACCTTCGGGTGTTTGCCGGAGTGAATGTCACAAAATTAATTAGGACTCACGGATTATGTCATTACCCAGACTTAAATTAATCAGCTTCGCCCTGTGCCCCTATGTCCAGCGCTCTGTCATTACCTTGCTGGAGAAAGAGGTGCCCTATGAGATCGAATATATCGATCTGGATAACCCGCCAGCCTGGTTTTATGATGTCTCGCCACTGGAAAAAGTCCCGGTGTTGATGGTCGATGATGAATCGCTGTTTGAGTCGATGCCGATCTGTGAATACCTGGATGAAATCACGCCCGGCACTCTGTATCCCGAGGATCCGTTTGCACGGGCCAAAAACCGGGCCTGGATCGAGTTTGGTAATGAGCTGCTGGGTGCGGCCTATACCTACTCCACAACCGGTGAGGAGATCGGTTACAAGCAGAACCTTATGACGGTCAAGGACCGGCTGGAAACCCTGGATGAATTCTTCGAAGGCGGCCCCTATTTCAATGGCGAGACGTTTTCGCTGGTCGATGCCGTCTATGCACCGATCTTCCGCATGCTGGGTTGCCTGGAAGGAATGCAGGGGCAGGACATCTATGAAGACGCGCCACAGATTGCGAACTGGTCAGAGGCCCTGTTGCAGAGACCTTCTGTCATTAATGCCGTGCAGCCGAGCTTTAATGACGACTTCTGTGACTACATCAAACGCAGCGGCTCGATCTTTGCGCAAAAAGCCGGTGTTTAATCCCGGTTTATGTCCGCACCGCGCATAGCGCCGCTGGTAATCGCGCTGGACTGGGAGAGCCCGCATGCCCGCCATCGCGATCGCTGTTACTTCGAGCAGGTTGACCTGGCGCGGGATCGTTTTCCGGCCGAACTGGGTGCGCGGCTGCAGGATTTGCCTGTCGGCGGGAACGCGAAGGTTGAGTTGCTGTTCGACGACTGGCAGCACAAATACCAGCCCGATCTGATCAAAACCCTGCCCCGGGAACAGTTCCGGCGCCGCAGCAAGCATCCAATGCCGCCGGTGATCCCCCGCACCGGACGCTTCTATCCACGGCGCTTTATCAGCGAGGCGATCGAGATGGATCGCGATGCGAACTGGCCGGTGCGGTGCCTGCAGGCGGGCGAGCAGGAACTGATTCTCGATCTCAATCACCCGCTGGCCGGACGACATCTGCAATTAGAGGCGAGCCTGCTGGCTGAACCCCGGCCCGGAGGTGATCGGGACGAACCACCCCGGGATATCCTGGCGGCCTGTATCGCGAACGGTCCGGGGATGCAGGCCAGCCTGCCGGACGTCGATACCGATTTTTTCAGCGAAGACACCTTTCGCCGAATCGATGAAGCCGGGGACAGTGAGTTCTATGCCAGCCCCCGTCTGGTACAGCATCTGGATGCCACCTGTCGCGGACACATCCGGGATCTCTATGCCCGTTTTCTGCAGCCTGGCATGCGGGTGCTGGATCTGATGTCGAGCTGGGTCTCGCATCTGCCGGAGCAGCCCGGGGATCTCGTGGTTCACGGGCTGGGTATGAATGCTGAAGAAATGCAGGCCAATGCACGCCTGCATGACTACAGCGTGCAGGACCTGAACCGGGACGTTCGCCTGCCATTCGATAACGCGACGTTTGATGCGGTGATCTGTACCGCCTCCATCGAATACCTGACTTCTCCCCTTGCTGTCTTTGGCGAGGTCGCGCGGGTATTGAAACCCGGGGCCCCACTGGTGATGACCTTCTCCGATCGCTGGTTCCCGACCAAGGCGATTCAGTTATGGAGCGAACTGCATGACTTCGAACGAATGCAGCTGGTGATCGACTACCTGCGCCTCGATGGCCATTTCACTCAACTGGCCTCCGAATCCCTGCGTGGTTATCCGCGGCCGGCCGATGATCCCTATAGCGGGCAGCTGGATTATTCGGACCCGGTGTTTGCTGTCTGGGGGACAAAAAAAGTCCTGAGTACTGAGTGCTGAGTGCAGAAGGGAAAGTTGGCAGTCATCAGATAGCAGTTGACAGCAAAAAAACCGGTTTAGAATTTCTGCCAACTGCCAACTGCCAACTGCCAACTGCCAACTGCCAACTGCCAACTGCCAACTGCCAACTGCCAACTGCCAACTGCCAACTGCCAACTGTCTTTTTTCTGTCATCGGAGTTTCGCCGCTTTGTCACACTGACTCTCTAGGCTTGGTAAAAACCAGCAGAGGTCAGGATGATGAATCCCGTCTACCAGCTCCGTCCCCTTCGGTACCGCAGTGTCTGGTTGTCCGATATCCATCTGGGATATCGTGGCTGCAAGGCCGAGTATCTGATCGATTTTCTGGACTCCGTGCAGTGCGAGTATCTGTTTCTGGTCGGTGACATTTTCGATTTGTGGTACATGCGTCGCAAAGGGCTTTACTGGCCACAAAGTCACAATGATGTCATACGCAAGATACTGGGCAAGGCCAAACACGGCACCAAAGTAGTCTATATTCCCGGCAACCACGATGAGGATTTCCGGGAACTGGACGGGATGGTGTTTGGCAATATTGCCATTCATAACCGTTACATCCATGAAACAGCGGATAACAAGCGCCTGCTGATGTTGCACGGGGATGAGTTCGACAATGCTATCCGCTGCAGCAAGCTGGTGTCGTATCTGGGCGAACGGGCCTATGATGTGTTGTTGTACACCAATCGCTGGCTGAATGCCCTGCGGCGGCGGCTCGGATTCCCCTACTGGTCGATCTCCACCTTCCTTAAAAGCAAAGTCAAAAACGCGGTGAATGTGATTCACGATTTCGAGCAGGCTGTCGCCCACGAGGCCCGGCGCGCCGGGGTGGACGGGCTGGTCTGCGGCCATATTCACCATGCCGAGATTCGCCAGATCGGCGATGTGCTGTACTGCAATGACGGTGACTGGGTGGAAAACTGCACGGCCATGGTCGAGCATCGTGACGGCATGCTGGAGATCCTGCACTGGTCCGATGTCATCAAGCCTATCAAGCAACATCCTGTCACGGATGCCGACAAGCAGATCGCATGAGAATCGCTATCGCCACTGACGCCTGGGCACCACAGACCAACGGCGTGGTGACTACCCTGAAAACGACCCGGCATATACTGGAACATTCGGGGCATAAAGTCTTCATGATCACCCCCGAGCCTTTTCGGACCGTACCGTTACCGACCTATCCGGATATCCGGCTGGCGCTGTTTCCCTATCGTCGAATTGCCGCACAGCTGGATGCCTTTGCCCCCGACGCGATTCATATTGCCACCGAGGGTCCGGTGGGCATGGCTGTAAGACGTTATTGCCGGCGGCGTAAACTCAAATTCACCACCTCCTATCACACGCAGTTTCCCGAGTATTTGCGTCTGCGGGCACCGATTCCCTTGCGGCTCAGCTATGCCTTTTTCAAGTGGTTTCATGGTCCGGCCGAACGCACCCTGGTGCCGACCCCCTCGATGCGAGAACGCCTGCTGGAACACGGCTTCGGGCATGTCGAGGTGTGGGGTCGCGGGGTGGACGTCAACCTGTTCCGGCCCTATGGCAAGGAGGCCCTGTCCGCCAGACGTCCGATTTTTGTCTATGTCGGTCGGGTAGCCGTGGAAAAAAATATCGAGGCGTTTCTGTCGCTGGATTTGCCGGGAACACAGTACGTCGTGGGCGACGGGCCGGACAGGGCCATGCTGGAAGAGAAATACCCGCAGGTGGTTTTCACCGGTTTTCGTTATGGCGAAGAACTGGCGCGAACCCTTGCCGCCTGTGACGTGTTTGTCTTCCCCAGCCTGACCGATACCTTCGGTCTGGTCATGCTCGAAGCGATGGCCTGTGGCGTGCCGGTGGCGGCCTATCCGGTGACCGGACCGAAGGATGTCGTGATCGACGGGGTCACCGGTTGCCTGGACGAGGATCTGGGTCGGGCCGCCCGCCGGGCCCTGGAAATCAATCCGCAGAATCCCCGCGATTACAGTCTGTCCCATTCCTGGCATCAGGCCACGGATCAGTTTTATGCCAACCTGGCGCCCAATAACGGCGTGTCCCCGGCGGCGGAAAAGGTTGTCTCGAGCCTGAAATGAGTTTTTCCCGCTCCGCTCAGGAGCGAGAGGTCGAACGTTCAGTGGGTGGATAGTCGGTCGCGGGTTTGGCAAAGGTGTCGATCGTATGTCGGTAAAGTTCCGCGAGGGAGTGTGCCAAGGCACTGTGAGACCATTCGTGCACATAGTCCCGGCCTTCGCGACTCATTCGTCGTTGCAGATCGGGCATTTCCAGTACCTGTTGCACCGTGGCCGCGAATTGATCCACATCCTCCTCGACGACCAGGGCGCCACGCTGGGGCAGGAGGATGTCCCGCGTTCCCAGTTCGGCAGTCGATACCACCGGTACGCCACAGGCCATCGCTTCGAGCAGGACCAGCCCCTGGGTTTCGGTGCGCGAGGAAAAAACAAACACATTACCGGCCCGATAACAGTCAAGCAGGGTGGTGTTGCGATCCAGATAGCCGACAAAGCGAATATTGTCCCGGGTGCCCAGTTTTTCACTCAATTGCTTCAGGTGTTCAAGCGACGGCCCTTCACCGGCAATCACGAACAGGGTCTGTGGTAATTGTTGCAATACCTGGTGATGTACATGCAGCAGGAAATCGATATTTTTCTCGTGACCGATACGCCCGATATGCACCATCACCGGCCGGTCCGGTTCGATATGATGATGCTTGCGAAAGCCGGCCCCGTCGCCGCGTGAAAAACGTTCGGGATCGATGCCGGTGGGCAGGATCCGGGTGGGCAGCTGAATGTGGTAGTCGCGAATCACCTTGAGCATGGCGCTGGAAGGTACGATCAACCCCTGTAGATTGTGACACTGCCGGCGGGTCAGAAAACGGATCAGGGGGCGAAATACCCGGCGAGGAATAAATGGCACATAGTTATGCATGTATTCCTCGAAGTGAGTGTGATAGGTCTCGATACAGGGAATACCCAGCCGTCGGGCCATGCGCTTGCCACTGCGATGGGCGGCAAACGGCGTCTGGATATGGATCAAATCAATCGGTTTTTCCCGGTGCAGCCGGGCAATTTCCCGATCCACGGCGGCAACGGACATAAGACGGTCTTCGGGATCAAACGGGACCGGCCGCGCCTTGATCCGCGAGATACCCGTCTGCTGTGGATCATCGGCACTGTAACGTGGCGCAATCAGCAGGACATCGTGGCCCAGTGCCTGCAGGCTGTCACGAAAAGTCTGTATTGATGTGGAGACGCCGTTGATGCGGGGAAAATAAACATCGGAAACCATCACTATCCGCATACCACCGCCTGATTAGCCGCTTATGGTGAATGAGAGCAGGGCAATACCCCCGCCGAGCAGGGCGCCGCACAACACGTCGGTCGGATAGTGCAGGGCCAGTACCACCCGGGACAGGGCCACCAGCGCGGTAAACGGCAGCAGTAGAATGGCCAGTTCGGGGTAATAATGCAACGCCACCAGGGTAAAGGAGACCGCATGCATGGTATGCCCGGAAGGGAAGCTATACTGGTCCAGCGGCGCCGTCCCCAGCAGCAGGTCCTGTTTTACTACACAGGGTCGAGGACGCTCGGTGATGGATTTGATGGCCTTGTACAGGGCCAGTGCCAGCGCACCGACGATGGACATGTGCAGCGAGGCGCTCAGCGCCTCGCTGCCATAGATCAACGGTAACAACACAATCAGCGTATACCAGAAAACCCCGTCACCCAGCCGGCTAATCAAGGCAAACAGCGACTTGATGATCCGGACATGGCTGGCACGGTTGATCTGGCTGCACAGGGCCAGTTCATAAGCCACCATGCGTTTGATAAACAGACTCTGGCGTATGGCATTCATAATCAGGATACTCTTTATATGATCCTGCCAGTAAGGATGGGACACGCAGATGACAAATCCCTGACAGCCTGATGAATGTTTTATGACTATGGCCGCGCGGCGAAACCTGTGTCATTTGGAGGGATTGGTCGGACCTGGTGTTTGTTAGTTCTGAAGGGAAAGTTGGCAGAAAAGCGAAGTTGACAGACGTCAGATGGCAGTTGACAGAAAACATGCCCTGAATCAGAGTTTTGCCAACTGCCAACTGCCAACTGCCAACTGCCAACTGCCAACTGCCAACTGCCAACTGCCAACTGCCAACTGCCAACTGCCAACTGCCAACTGCCAACTGCCAACTGCCAACTGCCA
>JAXHTI010000097.1:0-9786 GCA_034190045.1 Pseudomonadota bacterium | reverse complement strand
CATTCATACGCCCAGTATATCAGCCACTGTGGTGGCGATAGAGCTTCACGGCCTGGCGAGCCTGCTTGCGCTGGCCGAGATAGTCTCCCAGACGTTTTTTCTCCGCTTCACCCAGGGCAATAGACTCGCGATCGATATCGATCACATCCTGCAGCAGGTGCTGAATATCATGCAGCGCGCCGGGCATATCCGGATGATCGAACAACTGCTCGATAATGGTCTGACGTTCCTGTTCCATCTCGGCGAAAACCTGCCAGTTGGACTCCCCGGCCTGCTGGCGCATACTCCGGGTCAGATGCAACACCTTGCGGGCATAATGGCCGGGCGACAGATAGTATTTTACGGCTTCAGCACACATGGACTCAGGAGCGCATCGCATCCAGGCCGGAGGCTGCGGCGCCTTCCTGCATGACAGGCAGCTCATCCCAGGCGCTTTTGACCGATTTCATCAATGAAGAGACTTCATCCAGCAGGACCGGGTCATTTTCCACATTGGCCCGGGCCAGTCGCCGGGTCATGTAATCGTAAAGATCGTCCAGATTCTGGGCGATCTCACCACCGGATTCGAGATCCAGGCTGGCGCGCAAACCGTCGATAATGGAAATCGCCCAGCTGATATGTCCTCCTTTTTGCGCCACTTCGCCGCGCTCCATATGTCCCTTGGCGGTGGCGATTTTTTCCAGTGCCCCATGCATTAACATCTGGATCAGGCGATGCGGATCCGCCGATTCCACGCCACTGGAAACACCAATGCTGTTGTAGTGTTTAACGGCACTATGTAGTTTTGCCCTGTTCATCACGACACTCCTGCTGTTGGGTGATGTGGTTACTGTCTTACATCGTTGTTAATCGCGGACCCGCAAATCAGCTGTTGCCCGGTCCATTCTTGCTATTACCCTGCGCAGCACCCGGCAGCGAACTGAGTTGCTGACTGAGATACTCACTGGTGGCTTTCATCTTGCCCACTGTCTTGTCCATGGCAGTAAACTCTTTCATGTAACGTTCTTCGGTTTCCGCCAGACGCCGTGCCAGCTTTTCCCGCTCTTCGCCAATCGACTGCAGACGCTCGTTGAAGCCTTCGGTTCTGACGGTCAAAATGCCGTCTTCGTCCAGCACGCTGCCAAGCAGTTGATCCAGCCTGGCGGCCACGCCGTTGGAAAAAATCACCTGACCGCGATTACCGCGCTGTTCGCCCTCGACCTCGATGGTCAGCCCTTCTGCACGGCCCATGCCTTCGAGCTGGCGGCCGTCGCCACGCCCGCCCAGACTGCCGAGTCGCCCGGCCACATTCTCTCCGGCTTCGCCCTTGCCCGGTGTCAGGCCGGTAATGCGACTCAGTGACGGCGAGATACCGGTCAGTTCGACCCGCGAATTACTGCCATAGGTCCCGGAGATAATCTGCAACCGCCCCTGCTCGACCCGGACGCTGACCTCGACACCGTTACGCTCGAACACGGCATCACGGTTGATCGCGGCCTCCATCCGGGTCGCCAGCTGCGGCAGGGAGTTATAGCTGCCAGGTTCCAGCGACAGGGCGCCGGAGGCGATGCCATCGACCCGCAAGGTGAAACGGTTATCGGCATCATTGAGGACCAGCGGACCCTCCTGCATCAGCGCTCGCCCGCTCAATACTCCCCGCGCGGGCAGGCGGGTAATTTCCAGGTCATAGGCCCCCGCCTCGGTCGCTTCACCGGCGGCCAGGAAGGTGACCCCCGGGTCCTCGGCAGAACCGGCGCGGGCAAACAGGTTAACGACTTCCTGGCGATCACTGGCAATCGCCTGCTGCAGGCGACCGCTGTTCAATGTCAGCGTACCATCGCGATTGGTTTCAATCCCGATACTGCCCAGCGAGGGAAACTGTTCGTTAATCCCGGAAAAATTATTGCCAATCTCGCGGCGTAACATACTGACCACACCGCGTATCGATGCATCACCTGACAATGGACCGGACTGTCCGGTGTCAGGATCGAAACCGGTCAGCTGTTCCACCACCTGGATCATCTCGTTGTATTTTTTAACAAACCCTTCAATAGCCGCCATCACGTCCTGGCTTTCCAGTTCTACGCTAATCCGGGTACTGCTGCCGGCAGAACCCGGTTGCAGACTGAAACTGACACCGGGGATCACATCCTCGAAATCATTCGAGGCACGCTGAATATCGATGCCATCGACCCGCACCCGTGCATCGGTGGCGGCCGCGACCTGCTGCAGGTTATTCCCACTACCACGCTGCCCGGTCGGGTCGAAAGCCAGATTGGACAGCCCGGTCAGATCGCCGTTGCGGCCATCACTGTCCTCGACCTGGACGCGAATGCTGTTATCGCTTCCGGGCTGCTCCGAGCTTAAAACCAGTCGATAACCGCTGCCGTCATTCATGACCGAGGCCCGGATCGGTGCCTCGGAGTCGTTGATCGCCACGGCGATATCGCGCAGGGACGCCTTGTCCGGATCAATGTCGATCGTTACCGGCACGTTATCGGGGTTGCTTTGAAAAGTATTGCTGTCGGAATCATAGGCACCGAGCTGAAGTGTCATTCGCCCGTTGCCAAAAAATTTGTTGGCTGAATCGAAAGTATCAGTCGCCACCTTGTGCGCGTTCGCCAGCTCGATGACCTCGAGATCGTATTCGCCGGTCTGGGCCTGGTTGGACGCGCTCACGCTGACTACCCCTTCGTTCGCCGCATTGGCCTTGATGGCGCTGAAGGTTTCCGAGTCCCGCAGGGTTTCAAGCGAAGCCTGGAACTCGGAAACCGCGCCTTTAAACATCCCCATGGCAGACAAACCTGCCTGGAGTTCCGCTTCCTTGCGGTCGAGTCGTTTTTTGACGGGTGCTCCCTCCGCCGCCACCAGCTGCTCAACCAGTCCATTCACATCGATGCCGGAGCCGATACCTGCTGATGAAATGGTTGGCATAAAGTACCTCGGTTAATTCACAATGAACTGAGTGTCCGCCCGGCCCGGGAGCCGGGCGAACCACCTGCAAGGGTGTTATGCAATTGCAATGCCACCCCTGTCAGGCCTTCAGCTCCACCAGAAATCCCCGGCGTTGTTCCGCCTCCTCGAGGAAATCCGCCAGATTCCGGGAGATGGCCAGCATCTCCTCCGAAGGTATCTGGCGAATCAGCTCCTGGGTCTGTGAATCAACCACCCTGACCACGTAACGTCCTGTTTTGTCATCAACGCTGAAGTCCATATTGCGCTGCAGGGACTGCACGTACTCTTTCAGATGGCTAACGGCCTTTTCCAATGCCTCCGGTGACATCTCGATCTCCCGGCTTTCCGCCTGGACACCGAGGCTGGCACCGGCAACAACTTGCCGTGTTTCGGCAACCTTGCCTGTGGCATCGGTCGAGGTACTGCGGGAATCCGCCGCACTCACCTGTACAACCACACTGGCGATTGAATGTGTTGCCATAACGTCACCTCTCTCTGTGTGGAGGACCGGCTACGTCCTCCGGGTTCACAGGAAATGAGCTTACTGGAGCAAGCTCAGGACGTTCTGAGGCTGTACATTCGCCTGGGCCAGCATTGCCGTACCTGCCTGCTGCAGAATCTGCGCACGGGTCAGCTCGGCGGTTTCCTTGGCATAATCCGCGTCACGGATACGGGACCGGGCTGCAGTGAGGTTTTCTGCATTGGTTGACAGGTTGGCGATGGTGGAACCGAAACGGCTCTGGATCGCACCGAACTTGGCTCGCTGGTTGCTCACGGTGGCCAGTGCGGCATCGACAGTCTGCAGGGCCAGGTTGGCACCATCGACCGAACTGATATCCAGGTTGGCCAC
Source organism: Pseudomonadota bacterium (assembly GCA_034190045.1). Taxonomy (GTDB): domain Bacteria; phylum Pseudomonadota; class Gammaproteobacteria; order UBA6429; family Thiohalophilaceae; genus Thiohalophilus. The sequence continues at coordinate 6,002 of JAXHTI010000097.1, read as the reverse complement.
GGCATTGAGCTTGGACGCCTCGGTGGCGGTTTCCACGGTCTGGCCGGCCTGACCACTGACGCTGAACGACTTGTTGGAGTCGAACACGACCTGGCCGGTAACATTGGCAACCGTACCGCCTTCGCCACCACCTTCGCCACCACCAGCCGGAATCATCGCTTCACCGACGGTAACCGAACCAGCGTTGGTGCTGTTGGCCGTATCGCTCAGCGAGATGTTCTCACCCGTGCTGTTGAGCAGAACGATGCTCTTGCCGTCTTCGCTGACCCGGGCAGTGACGCCGGTCTTGGAGGAGACGTCGTTGAACGCGGTAACCGCGCCGGCCAGTCCGTCATTACCTTCGTTATCGCTGATAGTGAAGGAAATCTGCTGGGCCTCGTCGTTATCCGACTTGACGCTCAGTACATAGGCGCCGGCGTCGCTGAACTGAATGTTCTGCTCGGTCTTGGCGAAGGCCTTGACGCCGGTTTCATCGCTCTTGGACGTCACCATTTCCGCGACTTCCTTGGCACTGGTGCCGCCCTCAACCTGGAAGGTATGGCTGCCCAGTGAGCCGGAGATCTTCAGCTCTTCGCCGGCGATCCGCTGGGCATCTGTACCGGTGGTTTCAACCCCTTCCACCCGGTAGTTCCCGTACTGGCTGGTGCGGAAGTTGGCGGTGGTGGTCTGGATGGTCTGGTTGGCGTTGGCGCCGACCTGGAAAATGGCCGAACCAAAGGTGCCGTCCAGCAGTTTCTGACCGTTGAACTCGGTGGAAGTCGCAATACGATCCAGCTCGGAAACCAGCTGACCTACTTCCGACTGCAGGGCCTGACGGTCCGAGGCGGAGTTGGTGGCATTGGCTGACTGAACCGCCAGTTCACGGATACGCTGCAGAATGTTACCGCCCTCGGCCAGTGCACCCTCGGCCGTCTGGGCCAGGGAAATACCGTCGTTGGCGTTCCGTACCGCCTGGTTCAGACCCTTGATCTGCGAGGTGAATCGCTCGGAAATGGCCAGACCCGCGGCGTCGTCCTTGGCGCTGTTGATACGCAGACCGGAAGACAGGCGCTGCAGGGAAACCTGCATGTCTTCCTGCGACCGGTTCAGGTTGCGCTGCGAGTTCAGCGACATGATGTTGGTGTTAATAACTTGAGGCATGACGCACTCTCCTACTTTTCTCTGCCCGGCGTCTCATCAGGAGGTAACCGGGGCAAAATACCTAGCGGATATACGGGCTTTGGCCTGTATTCACCGCTCCCATTGGCACTAGCGTCCCGGGACGGGGGTTTTATAGGGTCGGGCGGAAAATTTTTGCCGGCCGCAAGTTATTGATTTTTTTGTGAACAGACGAGTTTTTAGAATATTCGGAGCAAATCCGGCTGGCCATTTTTCGACACGGCCTGGTTTAACGCGGAGGACGCGGAGACGCGGAGTAAAAAATTTCTTGAGGCCTCTAAAGCCGATCGCTGACCGGGCTGAGAATCAACGGAGTCAACTCACGGATAATAACCAATTGAAAATACCCCCTCCGCGACTCTGCGCCTCCGCGTCCTCTGCGTTATTTTCCAGAGGCAATAAGAAACGGTCAGATGTGGTTGAACAGGGAGATGCCCTGTACGCGGGTGTAGGCCTTCTGGGAGGCTTCCAGGCCGGTGAGTTTGAGGTTGAGATCGCTGACAGCCTTGGCGTAGTCGAGGTCTTCGACTTCGGAGAGGATCTCACGGATCTGCAGTTGCTGGGATTCGTTGATCTCCTGCTGTCCGTCTATGGCATTGAGCCGGGCACCGACGTCGGCGCGCACGTCCAGGATTCTGCCCAGCGCGTTGTCCATGCCGACCAGGGTCCGGTTAATCTCATTGTGCAGGGCCGTATTGGCTTCGGCCTGGCTGTCATTTTCATTACGCAGGGCGTCGATAAAACGCTGGATCGTGGTGAACATATCCTGATTCATGCTCGGGCGAATCACGAAAAAATCGCCGTCGGCCGGCTCACCCTCGACCTTGGTCTGCACCCCGGCAAAACGGATCGCCGCCCCTTCCTGATAGGGGGTGCCGGCCGGGACGATCTCTTTACCCTCGCCGTCGATCACCTTGTAGGTAATTTCCTGTTCTTTGTCCGGCAGCTCGCGGGTTTCAAAAATGATCGCATAGGTACCCCCCTTGTATTCACCGGTGGTACTGCCGGGATCGATCACGCCCGAGCCGCGGTTACCCGGATCATCCAGGGTAACAAAGTCGCCGTTGCCATCCTTGATATTACGAAACACCCGGCTGCCGGGGTCACCGGTGGGGATCGTCCGGTTTGGACCAATGATTATCTGGCGCTGACCATCATCCCCGTCATAATCGAACCCATTGGTTTCATTACGAGTGAAAGGCGTAAACTTGCTCTTGCTGCCGGCAAACATGTATTCGCCGTTAATATCGGTGGAGTTGGCCAGTCCCAGCAGTGCTTGCTGTAATTGGGAGACTTCCTGCGCGATAAATTCGCGGTTTTCGTTGGTCTGACTGTCGTTGTTGGACATCACCGCCAGTTCACGCACCCGTTGCAGAATATCGGTCACGTTCTGCAATACGCCTTCTTCCAGTTCCAGGCGGGCGCGACCGGCATTGATGTTGTCCTGGTACTGTTGCACGGTATCCAGCACATCACGCAGGTTAACGATCTTGGCCGCGGCGATCGGATCGTCAGACGGTTTGGCGATCCGCCGACCGGTCGCAACCTGCTCCTGTACCTTGCTGAGCTTTTCCTGTTGCTCAAGCATGGCATTGATCGCGGTTTGCTGGGCCTGATGGGAAGAGATACGCATCGTCATATCACCTGAAGGCGTTGATCAGCTCTTCGAGCAACTTGTTGGCGGTCGCCATCACCCGGGCGTTGGCCTGGTAGAGATTCTGGTACTGCACCATCTTGGCCGCCTCTTCATCGAGATTGACACCGGAGACCGCCTGTTTACGCTCTATGGCCTGGTCCAGTAACAGTTTCTGTGCATCACGATTGATCTCCAGTTCATGCGTCTTGCTGCCGACCCGGGAAACCAGCTGTGAATAGACTTCCGAATAATCACTGCTGCCATTATCCAGCACCGGTTTGCTTTGCAAGCGCGCCAGTTCCAGGGCATTACGATTATCGCCAATCCCGTCCTTGTTAAATTCAATGCGGAACACGTCCCCGGCTTTGGGGTTACCGGTGATTCGCACCCGAAAACCGTAATCCTGGCCATCCGGCGTGGGGAAGACATTGGCGCCCTTCTCCGAATCGTACGGAATACGGGTCGTCAGTTCAGGCGGCTGTGCCGGTTCGGCTGGCGTAGCCGGACCCCCGCCCTTTTCACTGGCGCTGATCGCCGGCTGCGCCGGGCGGGCCGATTTTTGAATCGGAATCGCGTTGCCGCTGTTGTCCAGAATTTCGTAATGCGTATCATCCACGAAGCGAATGGCAAACGGCGGATTGAGCTTGTTCCCCTGGGAAAATGCCGCATGACTGGTATCGTCGACGATTGCCGCGCTGATCTCGGCATTACCCTGGTTGCTGACCAATGCCTCGGTACGTACCGGTGAGGCCGCGGCAATGTATTTGGTGTTTTTCACCAGCGGGGCAAACACTTCCCCGCCACGGCGGGTCGGACGAATAACAAAACTGTCGCCATTGGCGATCCGGCTGCCCTCTTCCAGGTTGATTCGAAACCCTTCCGACTCGATATGCCCCGGCATCTTGTCGTATTCGCCCAGTAATTTATCATCCAGCATGCGTACCAGGCGGTACTTGCCGTCACGATAACTGAGTTCATAATCACTGGTGGTCAGCTTGTCGATGTCGGTGATATCGGCGCTGATCTTGTAATCACCCTGGTTGCGACCGTTGGGCAGAATGTTGGGCGCCAGGTCCTCGGCCCGGGTAAAGAAGTTATCGCCCAGCTTGCTTTCCAGATCCATGCCGAGACGGTGCTGTTCGTTAAACGTCTTGGCAATACCCACAGCGATGCGGCCCAGCTCGTTCTGGGCCGGGTCCAGCACCCCGTTACGAAATTCCAGGATACCGCCCAGGCGACCGCCGGAGATAAACTTGGTGATTACCGAGTCGCTGGCATTGCCCTTGAACACGATTTCGGCATGGTTGGGATCGAAACGGCTTTTCTCGATGGCCATCTCGGAAACTTCACTGCCCACCACCAGTGTCTGGCCGTTGCCAATAAACACGTTCAGGCGCCCGTCATCCTGCTCGCTGACCCGCACCGAAACCAGTTCGGAGAGTTTCTGCACCATCCGATCCCGCTGATCGAGCAGATCGCTGGGAGGCTGGCCACTCATTTCCTGAGCATTGATGATGGTATCGTTGATTTTTCCTATGGACTTGGCCAGGTCGTTGATATCGGTCACGACACTTTTCATTTCGGCCGTGGCCCCCTCGCGCAGGGTGTCGAAACGATCGTGCATGTACTGGAAACGATCAGAAAGGGACTGTGCCTCGCTCAACATCACCTGCCGCGCCGACGTGGAAGAGGGATCTTCGGATACGCCGTTAACGGCGGAAAAGAAACTTTGCAGCGCCGGTGCCAGACCGGCGTTGGGATCGGATAACAAATTATCCACCTGGCTGGTGTATTCATAATTGGCGCGCAGGGAACTGTCGGTCGAGGTGTTGGTGCGCACCTCACCGGCGACAAAATCGTCATACACCCGCTCGACGTTGTTCACGGTCACACCGGTACCGATTGCGCCGTTACCGGCCAGCTGGGGCGTGCGGGTTCCCAGGTCCACCCGCTGGCGGGAATAACCCTCCGTATTGGCGTTGGCAATGTTGTGGCCGGTCGTGGCCAGGGCGCGTTGTGACGCTAACGCCCCCGAAACACTGACACCGAGCAGATCACCACTGGCCATAATCGTCGTTGCCTCTTATCGGTTAACCGGTCGCCTGCACATGCTCGACATCCTGTCGGGCCACGGGCTGTTGCAGTACATGACGTTGCATAATGTCGAGTATCTTGTCGGCATACTCGGGGTCCGTGGCATAGCCGGCACGTTGCAGGGAACGGACAAACTGTTCCGGCGAAGCAGATTGTTGCAGCGCTTCGCCATAACGGGGGTTACTGCGCAGGAACGTGACATAATCGCGGAAACTCTCTTCCAGCGAACTGTAGGCCCGAAACGGTGCCCGCTCCTGCACCGGCAGACCATCACGGTATTCCAGCGTCTGCTTCATGACCTTGTCGCCCTGCCAGTTTTGACCGGCCTTGATATTGAACAGATTGAACGTTGGCTGGCCATCACCATGACGCAACATATACTTGCCCCAGCCGGTTTCCAGCGCCGCCTGCGCCACCAGCGCTTCCGGCGCGGCATCCAGCTCCTTCGCCGCCGACCGGGCCAGCGGCCACAGTGTCTCGACAAAATCCTCCGGCCCCTCGAAGGCCAGATCCGGCCGGGTTTTTTGAACCCCGGCAGCCTGGTGCTGGCGTGCTTCGACCGAGGGCGCAATACTGACCGCCGGCAGACTGGCCGCCGTCGCCGGCTGACGCTGAAGCGGCGAGGATTCGCCGCCGGGCGGCAAATATTGATCCAGTTGCCGCACCAGATTGTCGGCCAGCCCCAGTCCCTGGCCCCGGGTCATCTCCAGGGAGATCTGCTTATCGAACATGTCGCGATACAGCTCGCTCTGGTTACTGTCGAAAATCGGATCGCCGAAACTCGCCTCACGCATACTCTTGAGCACCATTTGCATAAACACGCCCTCGAACTGCTTGGCCACCTCGCGCAGGGCCGTGCGCGGGTCCTGCTGGGACTGGTGACGCAGGCGCGAGAGATCGGCCATCTCCGTATAACTGGACGACTGGGACAGACCGGCAACTGGGGGTTGTTGAGCTAACATACCCTGAATATGCACCATCCATGCCAGATCTTAGGGGCTAGGGGCTAGGGGCTAGGGGCTAGGGGCTAGGGGCTAGGGGCTAGGGGCTAGGGGCTAGGGGCTAGGGGCTAGAACCTAGAACCTAGAACCTAGAACCTAGAACCTAGAACCTA
>JAXHTI010000096.1:0-9839 GCA_034190045.1 Pseudomonadota bacterium | reverse complement strand
GCTGCCGGACCCCTGGGCGCTGCTGTCTTCTTCGCTCTTGATCCGCTCGTAAATCTCTTCACGGTGGACGGAAACATCCTTGGGCGCATTGACACCGATGCGCACCTGGTTGCCCTTGACACCCAGGACTGTCACGGTGACTTCATCGCCAATCATGAGTGTTTCACCCACCCGTCTGGTCAAAATCAGCATTTCAATCTAACTCCTTTTCGGATAATTCAGTAAGTTCTGTCCTTCGGCTGGCCTGATAGCGGGCAGGCTCAACCTAGGTATCGTCAATGCGTCACTAAACTTTAGTAAATAAACCTCGCCAAAAATCGGTTTATACCGTCATTTCCTGCTCAAGCCCAAATGCACCATGCAGGGAACGCACCCCCAGTTCCAGGTACTTTTCTTCGACCACCACGGAGATTTTGATTTCAGAGGTGGAAATCATCATGATGTTAATCCCCTCTTTGGCCAGGGCCTCGAACATCTGGCTGGCCACCCCGGCGTGAGAGCGCATACCAACGCCAACCAGCGAGATTTTAACAATCGACTTGTCGCCGGCAACCTCGCGCGCGCCCAGTTTCTGGGCAATCTCCTGCAGCAGCTTCAGGGCCTTGTCGTAATCATTGCGATGCACCGTGAAGGTGAAATCGGTGGTACCGTCCGCCCCCACGTTCTGGATAATCATATCCACTTCGATATTGGCATCGCCAATCGGCCCCAGGATGCTGAAGGCCACGCCGGGCTGATCCGGAACGCCCAGGATTGTCAGCTTGGCTTCATCGCGATTGAAGGCGATACCGGAGATGACAGGTTGTTCCATATCCGCTGCTTCCTCATAGGTAATGAGTGTACCGGGGCCTTCCTCAAACGAAGACAACACCCGTAAGTTGACATTATATTTGCCGGCAAATTCCACCGCCCGGATCTGCAGGACTTTCGAGCCCAGGCTGGCCATCTCCAGCATCTCCTCGAAGGTGATGCGCTGCAGGCGCCGGGCTTCGGGGACCACCCGCGGATCGGTGGTATACACCCCGTCCACATCGGTATAAATCTGGCATTCGTCCGCCTTGAGGGCGGCCGCCAGTGCCACGGCGGTGGTATCGGAGCCACCCCGGCCCAGGGTCGTGATATTGCCGTGCTCGTCGCGTCCCTGGAACCCGGCCACCACCACCACCCGGCCCTGATCCAGATCGGTGCGCATACGGCTCTCGTCAATCTCCAGGATACGCGCCTTGGTGTGCGCACTGTCGGTCAGGATATGCACCTGCGAACCGGTGTAGGAGCGAGCCGGATAGCCACGGGCATTGAGGGCCATACTCAGCAGGGCGATGGTCACCTGCTCGCCGGTGGAGACCAGCACATCGTACTCGCGCGGATCGGGCTGCTCGCTCACCTGGCCGGCCAGCTCGATCAAGCGGTTGGTCTCGCCGCTCATGGCGGAAACCACCACCACCACGTCGTGCCCGGCCTGGCGACTGGCGATCACTTTCTCGGCGACATTTTCGATTTTCTCGACATTGCCCACCGAGGTGCCGCCATATTTTTGAACAATTAGAGCCATAACACCTTTACGCTGTACCCAAAGGGCGCAAATTAAACACTAGTTGGCAAAAGATTGAAAGGCGCGCAGCCGCCCGCAGGCAGAAAAAGGCCTCGCTCAACCCCTCAGGCAGACAGAAAAAATAAAAAAACCGGCCAGGTGGCCGGCTGACCGGAGCCCGTTGCCCTCAGGCGCCGGTCAGCTGGGTACGAACCCAGTCGGGTACACTGGCCAGGGCGGCATCCAGCCCTTCGGGTTGACTCCCGCCGGCCTGGGCCATGTCGGGACGTCCGCCGCCCTTGCCGCCAACCTGCTGGGCGACCATATTTACCAGCTCGCCGGCCTTGAGTTTGTCGGTACTGTCCTTGCTCACACCGGCCACCAGCGCGACCTTGCCGCCACTGACCGTTGCCAGCACCACGGCCGCCGAACCGAGTTTGTTCTTGAGCTGATCCACGGTCTCGCGCAGCGACTTGGGATCGGCGCCGTCGAGCCGGGCAGCCAGCACCTGGAGCCCGTCGATCTCCCGGGCCTGGGCGGCGAGATCGGACCCCTGGCTGCTGGCCAGTTTGGCCTTGAGCCGCTCCACTTCTTTTTCCAGCTGGCGATTCTGTTCCAGTGTCTGGCGCACCCGCTCGGCCAGCTGCTCACGCCCGCCCTTGAACAGGCCGGAGAGCTCATCCAGCTGGGCTTCATTCTCTTCCACCCACTGCAGCGCGCGCTGACCGGTCATCGCCTCGATACGACGCACGCCGGCGGCCACGCCGCCCTCGCTGATAATCTTGAACAGGCCGATATCGCCGGTACGCTCGACATGGGTCCCACCGCACAGCTCCATGGAAAACTCGCCCATGCGCAGGACGCGGACCGCTTCGCCATACTTTTCGCCAAACAGGGCCAGCGCGCCGGCGGCGATGGCGGCATCCGGCGCCATCACCTGGGTCTCGACCGGGTGATTGCGGCGGATATGTTCATTGACCAGCGCCTCGATCTGCTGCAGCTGTTCACGGCTGATCGGCTCGAAATGGGAGAAATCGAAACGCAGGCGCTCGGCGTCCACCAGCGAGCCCTTCTGGGTGACATGCTCGCCCAGTACCTGACGCAGCGCGGCATGCAGCAAGTGAGTAGCCGAGTGGTTATAGGCCGTGGCCTGGCGGCGCTCCGCATCCACGCTGGCCTCGACCTGTTCGCCGGTTTTGATGGCCCCTTCGCTCACCTTGCCGAAATGCAGGAACACCTTGCCGCCCTGCTTGCGGGTGTCCTCGACCGTGAATTTGCCGCCGGTCGATTGCAGCCGGCCGCGATCGCCCACCTGACCACCGCCCTCGGCGTAAAACGGAGTGCGATCCAGCACCAGCATGCCGGCCTCGCCCTGACCCAGTTGGTCCACCGGCTGGCCGTTTTGATAAATCGCCTCGACCGTGGCCGGGCCGGCCAGCTGCTCGTAGCCGGTAAACTCGGTCTCGCCTGCCACCTGCACGGCCTCGCCGTAATCGACGTCGAACTGGCTGGCGGAACGGGCCCGCTCACGCTGGGCGGCCATCGCCTTGTCGAAACCGGCCATGTCCAGTTGCAGGTCACGCTCGCGGGCGATGTCGTTGGTCAGATCCACCGGGAAACCGAAGGTGTCGTACAGCTTGAAAATAGTCTCGCCGGGGATCGTCTTGTCGGGCAGCTCGGCGATCGCCTGGTTCAGGATCTGCATGCCCTGGTCCAGGGTTTCGGCAAAGCGCTCTTCTTCCTGCTTGAGAACCTTTTCCACCATGGTCTGCTGTTTGACCAGCTCGGGATAAGCCTCGCCCATCTCGTCGGCCAGGGGTTCGACCAGCTGATGGAAAAAGCCCTGCGATGCCTCGAGCTTGTGGCCGTGACGAATCGCCCGGCGGATGATCCGGCGCAGCACATACCCGCGACCCTCGTTGGAGGGCATCACGCCATCGACGATCAAAAAGCTGCAGGAACGAATGTGATCAGCAATGACCTTGAGGGAATTATCCTGCCTGTCTTTGCAACCCGTCACTTTCGCCGCGGCGTCGATCAGGTTCTGGAACAGGTCGATCTCGTAATTGCTGTGTACCCCCTGCATGACCGCGGCCAGGCGTTCCAGTCCCATACCGGTATCCACCGACGGGCTGGGCAGCGGATTGAGGGTACCGCTCTTGTCCCGGTCGTACTGCATGAAGACCAGGTTCCAGATCTCGATATAACGATCACCGTCCTCGTCGGGGCTGCCGGGCGGACCGCCGGGAACCTCGGGACCGTGGTCATAGAAAATCTCGGTACAGGGACCGCAGGGACCGGTGTCGCCCATGGACCAGAAGTTGTCGCTTTCGTATTGCTTGCCTCCCGGCTTGTCGCCGATGCGGGTAAAGCGCTGCTCGTCAATGCCGATCTCTTTCAGCCAGATATTGGCGGCGTCCTCATCGTCCTGGTAGACGGTTACCCACAACTTGTCCGCCGGCAGTTTCAGAACGTCGGTCAAAAACTCCCAGGCATAGCCGATCGCCTCGCGCTTGAAATAATCACCGAAGCTGAAATTGCCCAGCATCTCGAAAAAGGTGTGGTGACGGGCGGTATAACCGACGTTTTCCAGATCGTTGTGCTTGCCGCCGGCGCGCACGCAGCGCTGGGAGCTGACCGCCCGTTTATAGGGGCGCTGCTCCTGGCCCAGAAAGACTTCCTTGAACTGCACCATGCCGGCATTGGTAAACAGCAGGGTCGGGTCATTGGCCGGCACCAGCGGACTGGAGGCGACAACTTCGTGCCCCCGCTCGCGAAAGTATTCCAGAAAGGCTGTACGTAATTCAGCACTGCTGTTCATCATGGGTCTTCCAGTCTCGCTGCATCAACAACGGTTCGGTTATCGGCAAAGTATCTACATCGTTGACTCTCGCAAAGACGCAGAGCCCGCAGAGATCAATTTTTCTTTGCGACTCTGCGTCTTTGCGAGAGACATAGGACGGAAAATGCCTGAAATCAATTCCCTGGAATATCAGTCATCATCCCGCACCACGCTTTGAATCTGCTCGGTGGTAAAGCCGCGCTGTTGCAAAAAGCGCATCTGCCGGGCTTTCTCCTTGTAATCTGCCGGCAGTGCGTCGCCAAACTTTCTGGCGCGCACGTCACTGGCCCGATCAATCCAGAGCGGGCTGCGTTCATCCAGATAACGGGAAATCAGCGTGTCGCTGACGCCTTTTTGCGCCAGCTCAACAGCGATCTTGCGTGGCCCCGAACCGCGCTCCCGGCGGGAGTGCACAAACGATTCCACGAAGCGCTCGTCACTGAGCAGATTGTCCTCAGCCAGCTGTTGCAATGCCGTGTCGATTTCCGTCTCATCATGGCCCTTGCGCTGCAGTTTCTGCCGCAACTCAAAGGTGCTGTGCTCGCGGCGAGACAGGATGTCCATCGCCGCTTCGCGCACGCTTTTCCCCATGCCGGATCGGCGTCGCCCAACCGTTAACCGGTTCAGGCTTCGGCTTCAGCTTCTTCCACGGCCGCATCGTCCCCGGCCTCGACGGCGGCCTCGGGCTTGTCATCGCCCGGCTTGGGCAACAGCTTCTCGCGGATCCGGGCTTCGATATCCTGCGCCATTTCCGGGTGTTCCTTGAGAAAGTTACGCACGTTGTCCTTGCCCTGACCGATGCGATCACCGTTATAGCTGTACCAGGCACCCGATTTTTCCACCAATCCTTCCTTGACGCCGAGATCGATGATCTCGCCTTCGCGGGAAATGCCTTCGTTATAGAGCAAATCGAATTCCACCTGCTTGAACGGCGGCGCCACCTTGTTCTTCAACACCTTGACCCGGGTCTCGTTGCCGATGACCTCGTCGCCCTTTTTGATCGAACCGATACGCCGGATATCCAGCCGCACAGAAGAATAGAACTTGAGCGCGTTACCGCCGGTGGTGGTTTCCGGGCTGCCGAACATGACACCGATTTTCATCCGGATCTGGTTAATGAAAATCACCAGGGTGCCGGAACGCTTGATATTGCCGGTCAGTTTGCGCAGCGCCTGGGACATCAACCGGGCCTGCAGGCCCACGTGGGAATCGCCCATGTCGCCTTCGATTTCCGCTTTCGGCGTCAGTGCCGCCACCGAGTCGACCACGACCACATCCACGGCACTGGAACGCACCAGCATGTCGGTGATCTCGAGCGCCTGCTCGCCGGTATCCGGCTGGGAAACCAGCAGATCATCGACGTTAACGCCCAGCCGGCCCGCGTACTGGGGATCCAGTGCGTGCTCGGCGTCCACGAACGCCGCGGTACCGCCGGCCTTCTGGCATTCGGCCACCACCTGCAGGGTCAGGGTGGTCTTGCCCGAGGATTCGGGGCCGTAGATCTCCACGACCCGGCCCCTGGGCAGACCGCCCACGCCCAGGGCAATATCCAGCCCCAGCGAACCGGTGGAAATCGCCTCGACATTGCGCACTGCCAGACCGTCGCCCATGCGCATGACCGAGCCCTTGCCGAATTGTTTTTCGATCTGGCTCAGTGCGGCACTGAGTGCTTTTTTCTTGTCTGCATCCATGATTGTTCTCCCGTAGCTTGTCGAATGAAACCGCTCCCTGGTCCCACGCCCACTCGTAACCCGGCGCCATTATTTCACACAATCCCGACCCTGTCCTAGCCTCGATTTACCCGGCCCACCGCCCCGGAATCCCCCTTAAGGAGGAGTTACATCGCCCCCACCGAAAACACGGAAAACAGCAAAGCCACCGAATGGTCTGAACAAGTCAGTTTTTCGGTGTGTTCAGTCGCTTCAGCGTCTTCGGTGGTTTTCTTGTGATGAATGCTAACCCTTCAGCGGCCAGCGTTGCAGGATGCGGTATTCGGCTCCGCCGGGCAGGGTCCGGGATTCGACCAGGGCAAACTCGTTGATCGGCCAGTCAAGCGGTTCGGCCAGAGTCTCGCGCCGGGGCGGACGACGCAGCTTGCGCACCAGGGTCAGGTGGGCCTGCCAGGGCCGGGCATCGATGGAAAAACCACACTCGCCCAGCCCCTGCTGCAACCGGCCCACCAGGATCTGCAACGCCGGTGGCGTGCCTTGCGGGGCGATCCAGCCAACCCGGGGACGGGGCCACAGGCCCAGGCAGGAAAGGGAGAGCGTAAACGGCTCTGCCACGACGCTCCCGGCCACGGCCTCGGCACATCGACGTTGCTCGCCATCGCAGCTGCCCAGATACGCCAGGGTCAGATGCAGTTGTTCGATCTGCAGCAGGCGTGCTCCCCGCAGATCAAAGCTGTCCCGGGCGACGTGCCACATCTGGCGCGCCAGCTCGGCCGGTGGCCACAGGGCAAAAAAGAGTCGCTGGCGGGGCTCATTCACCGGTCAGTTCAAGGATGCCTTCCAGCGCCCGGACCACGGCCTGGCGGCGCACGGCATCGCGGTTACCGTTATAGACCTGATGCTCGCTACTGATCTGCGTTCTGTCACTGCCAACCCGTTGCGCCCAGCCGAACCAGACCAGCCCCAGCGGCTTGTCGGGCCGCCCGCCACCGGGGCCGGCGATGCCACTGACCGAAACCGCCAGGTTGGCCCGGCTGTGCTGCAGCGCCCCCTCGGCCATGGCCCTGACGGTGGGCTCGCTGACCGCGCCGTACTCGTCCAGCACGCCGGCCGGCACATCCAGCAGCTCCTGCTTCGACTCATTGGAATAAGTGACAAAACCGCGCTCGAACCAGGCGGAACAGCCCGGGACATCGGTCAGCAGCTTGGCAATCCAGCCGCCGGTACAGGATTCGGCAGTGGCCAGTGACAATGACTGTGGCTCGAGGCGCTCGCTGATCCGGTGGGCCAGTGCCAGCAATACCTCGTCGCTCGGTATCCGGCTCATCACCGATTGTCCGTTTTATTCATCGTCATCGAATACGCTGGTAATAATGGCACCGATTTCGTAACCGTCCCCCCGCCGTTGTTTGGCCAGGCGTACCACCCGGACCATCGCATGCAGCGGGGCGGTCACCTGCTTTTCCGCCGCAATACGGATCTCCACCGGCGTATCGACCGGGATCTCCTCGGCGGCGATGAACATCATGCCGCGACCGCTGAGATTGGACAGTCGTCCGATCTCCTCACTCTCCGCGCCCTGCGGCTTGAAGTGGATATCACAATCCACCTCGACGCGAATAAAATCGCGTTTCTCGTCATAATCCCTCGGCATCCATCCCCCCGTTATCGCGTCATGCCCCGACGCTTTTCTTATTGGTTAACAGAAACTGTATGGCAGCCAACACATCGGCGCAAGCCGCAATCCAGTCGCTAGTTACTAGGGGCTAGTAACTAGTGAAACAATCATTACCCGAGTTCAACCAAGTATCGTTATACTTGGACACACCAACAAAATAAAAATCATTCTCCGCGTCTCTGCGCCTCTGCTTGTTCCGCGTATTTTCCCTGAGTCCAGAAACGGGTAGTTTCCCGGACAGAACAAAGCCGATAAACTCACAGCCCATGTCGAGCACCGCACCCACGTCCCAGCACACGCCGATGATGCAGCAGTTTCTGCGCATCAAGGCGGAGTATCCGGATATCCTGCTGTTTTATCGCATGGGCGATTTTTACGAACTGTTTTACGACGATGCCAAACGCGCGGCCCAACTGCTCGATATTACCCTGACCCGGCGCGGCCAGTCGGCCGGCGAGCCGATTCCGATGGCCGGGGTGCCCTATCACGCGGTGGAAAGTTATCTCGCCCGGCTGGTACGCCAGGGGGAATCGGTCGCCATCTGCGAGCAGATCGGCGATCCGGCCACCAGCAAGGGGCCGGTCAAACGCGAGGTAGTGCGGATTGTCACTCCCGGCACCCTGACTGACGAGGCGCTGCTCGAGGAGCGGCGCGATAACCTGATTGCCGCGCTGTATCGGCATAAGGAACAGTCCGGGCTGGCCTGTCTCGATTTGAGCAGTGGCCGTTTCAGCGTCCAGCAACTGGACGGAGACGAAGCCCTGCACTCGGAACTGGTCCGTCTGCAACCGGCCGAGTTGCTGATAGACGAGCAGCCAGAGAACCATTATCCGGGCCTGCGTACCGCGGCGATCAAAACCCGCGCACCCTGGCACTTCGATCACGACAGTGCCTATCGCCTGCTGTGCGATCAGTTCCAGACCCGGCACCTGGGGGGCTTCGGCTGTGACGAGTGGCCGCTGGCCATTGCTGCCGCCGGTTGTCTGTTGCGTTATGTGCAGGAGACCCAGCGCGGTCTGTTGCCGCATTTGCACGGCATGGTCACCGAGCAACGGGAACAGAGCCTGTTGCTCGATGCCGCCACCCGTCAGAACCTGGAACTGGAACAGAGCCTGTCCGGCCAGCACAACCACACCCTGGCCGGCATTCTGGATCGTTGCGTCACTCCCATGGGCAGCCGGCTGTTACGCCGCTGGATCAACCGCCCGTTGCGGGATCACCATCAGCTGCGCCAGCGCCAGGCACTGATCGGCCTGTGGCTCGAAGCGGATCGCTATCTGCCGCTGCGCGATACCCTCGCTCAACTCGGCGACATCGAACGCATTGTGACCCGCGTCGCCCTCAAATCCGCACGCCCCCGGGATCTGGTGCAACTGCGTTACGCCCTCGGGCTCCTGCCCGAACTGCGCCGCCAACTGGCCGGCCTCGAGACCGACATTCCGCTGTTGAACGAGCTGCATGAGCAGATCCAGCCGTTTCCGCAATTACACGCACTGCTCGACAGCGCCCTCATCGAACAACCGCCCATGCTGATTCGCGACGGCGGGGTAATCGCCGCCGGTTATGATCCCGAGCTGGATGAACTGCGCGATCTGCAGCACAACGTCGGCACCATACTGGCCGAGCTGGAACAGCGCGAGCGCGAACAGTCCGGCATTGCCAATCTCAAGGTCGGTTACAACCGGGTCCATGGGTATTACATCGAGATCAGCCGGGCACGGGCCGAATCGGTTCCCGATCATTATCAGCGGCGCCAGACGCTCAAGGCCGCCGAGCGCTATATCACACCCGAGCTCAAGCAGATCGAGGACCGGGTGCTGAGCGCCAACGAACGCGCCCTGGCGCGGGAAAAGCAGCTGTACGATGAACTGCTGGACAAACTCAACACGGAACACGCCCCGCTGCAGACCTGCGCCGGGGCCCTGGCACAACTGGATGCCCTCGGCAACCTGGCCGAACGGGCTGCCACGCTCGATCTGCGCTGTCCGCAACTGGTGGATCAGGCCGGCTTGCAGATCCGGGGCGGTCGTCATCCGGTGATCGAACAGGTCCAGACGACACCGTTCACGCCCAACGATCTGGATCTGGACGAGGCGACCCGCATGCTGATCATCACCG
>JAXHTI010000095.1:2439-9950 GCA_034190045.1 Pseudomonadota bacterium | reverse complement strand
ACGACGTCTTTACCCTGGTACTCGAACTCGACGGCACCCTCTCCGGCGAACATGGTGTGGGTATCGAAAAACAGGAATTCGTCGGCCGCGAGATCGACCCGGTCACGCTGGAACTGATGCGACGCATCAAGCAGGACTTTGACCCAAAGGGCATTCTGAATCCGGGCAAAATGTTCCCGACAGACAAAGAGCTTTAACGCAGAGGGTCGCTCTCGTCATCCTGACTTCCGCGACACTAGTACTTCCCTGTACGTCGCGCGAAGACACAGAGGACACGAAGATATAATTTTGAATGTTAAGTTTTGAATTTAAGAGCCGGATTCCATTCAACATTCAGAATTCAAAATTATTTTTCCAAAGCCTGACGGTAACGTTCCGCATCCTCCTGGCTGAAGGCACAGGCCACGATGCGATCGAATTTCGGTTCGTATTCACGCATCACCCGCATCGCGATCGCCATGGCCTGGTCTTTGGGATAACCGTAAACCCCGGTACTGATGCCGGGAAAGGCAATGGCGCGGATGTCGCCCTGCGCCAGCGCCACCTCGAAGGAACGCCGGTAACAGCTTTCCAGCAGGGCCGGTTCACCCTGCTCGCCACCGTGCCAGATCGGGCCGACGGTGTGAATCACGTATCGGGCAGGCAGATTGAAACCGGGGGTAATTTTGGCATCGCCGGTGTCGCAGCCATTTAATGGCCGACAGGCTTCGAGCAGTTCGGGACCGGCCGCCCGATGAATCGCACCGTCCACGCCACCGCCACCCAGGAGGGTGTTGTTGGCCGCGTTGACGATGGCATCCACCTCCAGGGTGGTAATATCGCCCTGCACAACCTCAATCATAAAGACCTCCCGCAGTATTTGCTGTCGGTACAATATTCGAAGCCGTTATGGCCTGTGCCTGGTGCTTATGTGGCCTCTCGCAAAGGGGGGCCATGACGCGAAGAAAATATCCGTTTTATTCTCAGCGGCCTCGCGTCTCTGCGAGAGTATACATATAACACGAGCCTGTCCCCATAAGGAGGTGTCACGCAGGCTATCGCCAGCGTGACCTGCACCACTCATGCGAGAAAAATAGTCCGCAAATGAACGCCAATCAACGCAAATGGCATTTTTCCTGGTTTGCGTTCATTGGCGTTTTTTCGCGGACACCCGGGCCTTGTCGCTTATTTGACCAGTTTGAGGTTGGGTTTGCCGGACTTGCTGTCGTCGTCCGGCGTATCATCCGGTGGCGGGGTATCGTCGGGTTCGTTGAACACCATCCCCTGCCCGTTTTCCTTGGCGTAGATCGCCAGAACGGCGGTGACCGGGAAACTGACATCCATCGGTTTGCCGGCAAAGCGGGCACTGAAGGCAACGTAGTCGTTGCCCAGTTCCAGAGCGTTGACGGCAATCGGGCTGACATTGAGGACAATTTTGCCGTTTTCCACATAATCACGCGGTATGTAGGCGTAATCGTTTTCGGCGTTGACCAGAACGTAGGGGGTCATCTGGTTGTCGACGATCCAGTCATAAATAGCACGAAGCAAATACGGCTGGCTGGGCGTCATGGACATGGCAATACCTTTCGGGTTTATTCGTCTTTCATTTCCTTCTCACCCTCGGTGAGACTCTGTTTGAAGGACTCCCGTTCAAACATGCGCTCGGCATAATCGATCAGTGGTTTGGCCGCGGACGGCAGCTCTATCCCGTAGGACGGCAGGCGCCACAACAGGGGAATGACACTGCAGTCGATCAGGGAGAACTCTTCCCCCAGGAAAAACGGCTTTTGATCGAAAATCGGTGACACCGACATCAGGCTGTCACGCAGTTCCTTGCGGACCTTGTCGCTGGCTGTGCTCGGATTGCCCAGCTGATGGGCCAGGCGGTACCAGTCACGCTCGATGCGATGCAGCATCATGCGGTTGCGCGCCCGCGAGACCGGATCAACCGGCATCAGTGGCGGATGGGGAAACCGCTCGTCCAGGTACTCCATGATCACCTGATGCTCGAACAGCACCAGATCCCGATCCACCAGGGTGGGGACTTCGTTGTAGGGGTTGAGATCCTTGAGGTCTTCCGGCGTGTCGCCAAGGTCGACGTTGTGTATGTCGTAGTTGATGCCCTTCTCCGCCAGTACGATACGTACCATGTGGCAGTAGGGGCAGGTATTCCCCGAAAACAGGGTCATTGCCAAACGTCGATTGGCCATTTGCGCCATAACTTACTCATCCCAGTGCTGTGTTCAGAAACGAAACAGGGGGAACCGGTGGGCTCCCCCTGTTTATTATACCGAACTTGTCCCGTGGTTTGGCGCTTTACGCGGGAAAATTCACCTCTTTGTGAACGCAAGTGCCTGATTCGGCGTGTGCCGGCCCGACATCACATCGGACCAACCGGCTATTTCGGGGCCGGGGGCCCCGACACAACGCCGTTTAGTGGACATCCCGCCAGTATTCTTTCTTCAGCGCGTAGGCAAAGAAGAACAGTACTACCAGGAACAGGATGACCCAGACACCGATCTTGTAGCGATCCAGTTTGGCCGGTTCACCCACATAGACCAGGAAATTGACCAGATCGCGCACGGCATCGTCATATTCAGCCGGGCTCATGGAGCCTTCTGTGACGAATTCGTAATCGACCAGTTCCTTGACCTCTTCGCCGTCCGCAGTTTCATGCGTCTCGTAGACCGGCTTTTTCAGGCCTTCCAGCTCCCACAGCACGTGCGGCATACCAACCAGCGGAAATGCCTGGTTGTTAACGCCCATCGGCCGGGACTCATCCACATAGAAGGTCTTCAGATAGGTATAGAGCCAGTCGGCCCCCCGCGAGCGGGCCACCACGGACAGATCCGGCACCTTGGTCCCGAACCAGCCCTCGGCCGCCTCGGCGGGCATGGCATTTTTCATCAGCGAACCGATTTTCGGGGTTTCTCCCTTCGGCAGCTTGGAAAAATCGGCCACGGGCATCAGGTTCTGCACCACCTGCTCATCGGTCAGACCGAGGTCTTCACCCATGCGGTTATAACGCATGTAAGAGATGGAGTGGCAGCCCATGCAGTAATTGACGTACAGCTGGGCACCATGTTGCAGAGAGGCCTTGTTATTCAGGTCAACATCCGCTTCCATCAGTTTGATGCCCCCGCCGGCGGCCATGGAGACAACCGGTGCCATCATCAACAAAAATGCAGTCAGTTTTTTCATCATTTGTCAGTCACCCTTTCCGGAACCGGTTTGGTTTTGTCAATTTTGGTGTACCAGGGCATCAGCAGGAAAAACGCAAAGTACAGCGCGGTAAAGATCTGCGCCAGCAGCGTTTTGACCGGAGTGGAAGGCTGTACGCCCAGATAACCCAGCACGACAAAACTGATAACAAGAATGGCCAGGGCACTCTTGAACAACGGACCACGGTAACGCACTGATTTGACCGGGCTGCGATCCAGCCAGGGCAGGAAGAACATCACCACGATCGCCGCGCCCATAACCACAACACCGGGGAACTGGGAACCGAACATCGGCGGAATCGCCCGCAACATGGCGTAGAACGGCGTGAAATACCAGACCGGGGCGATGTGTTCCGGCGTCTTGAGCGGGTCGGCCGGCACAAAGTTGGCGTGCTCGATGAAGTAGCCACCCATTTCCGGGGCAAAAAAGGCCACCGCGAAGAAGAAAATCAGGAACACGACCACGCCGGCAATATCCTTGACCGTGTAGTACGGATGGAACGGAATGCCGTCAACCGGTTTGCCGTTGGCATCCTTGTTCTTCTTGATTTCAACACCGTCGGGGTTATTCGAACCGACTTCGTGCAAGGCCAGGATATGCGCCACCACCAGGGCAATCAGCACCAGCGGCAGGGCAATCACATGGAAAGCAAAGAACCGGTTCAGGGTCGCATCGCCGATAACATAGTCACCGCGAATCCAGACCGACAGTTCCTCGCCAACGAACGGCACGGCGGAGAACAGGTTAACGATAACCTGCGCCCCCCAGTAGGACATCTGTCCCCAGGGCAGCAGATAGCCAAAGAAGGCTTCCGCCATCAGCGCCAGATAGATCAGCACGCCAAAGATCCAGATCAGCTCGCGCGGGTTCTTGTAGGAACCGTACATCAGGCCGCGATACATATGCAGATAAACCACGATAAAGAACGCCGAGGCGCCGGTGGAATGCATATAACGGATCAACCAGCCCCAGTTCACATCACGCATGATGTACTCGACCGAGGCAAAGGCCAGCCCGGCATCGGGCTTGTAATGCATGGTCAGGAAAATGCCGGTGACGATCTGGATAACCAGGACCAGCAAGGCGAGCGAACCGAAAAAATACCAGAAGTTGAAGTTTTTCGGCGCGTAATATTCGGACAAATGCTCCTTCCACATCTTGCTCATGGGGAAGCGGGCATCAATCCAGTTCATGAAGGCTTGTGTTTTGGTCATTATGCTGCCCCTCCGTCTTCACCAACCAGAACCACCGAGTCGCTCAGGAATTTGAACGGCGGGATAACCAGGTTGGTCGGTGCCGGTACGCCGGAGTAGACGCGACCGGCCAGGTCAAACTTGGAACCGTGACAGGGGCAGAAGAAGCCGCCTTTCCACTCCTTGCCACCCAGATCCTTGGCGCCCAGCTCGGGACGGTAGGTCGGGGAACACCCCAGATGGGTACAGATCCCGATCAACACGGCGATTTCAGGATTCGTTTCGCGGGCACGGAATTCATTCTGCGCATATTCCGGTTGCTGCGGCATCTGTGACTGGGGATCCGCCAGTTTGTCGTTCAGCGTGGGCAGATCTTCCATATTCTGCTCGGTACGACGCACCACCCAGATCGGCTTGCCTCGCCATTCCACGGTGACCCGCTCGCCCGGTGCCAGTTTGCTGACATCCACTTCCACCGGTGCGCCGGCCGCCTGGGCCCGGGCGCTGGGATTCATGGACTGGATAAACGGAATCGCTATGCCGACCACGCCCACTGCACCCACCACACTGGTGGAAGCAAGCAGAAACCGGCGTCGGCTGGTATCAATGCCATCGGTACTCATTTGAAAAATATCTCCCCGACTCAGATATGAACGATCACGGCCGGCAACCGGCTGTCATCAAAAAATGCGCTAGTGAAATCGCTGTGCCCAAATAATAAGAATTTCAGAATGTGGTAAACATCCAAGATTTCAGGCGCGCATAGTTTCGCGTATCGAGCCACCGGGGTCAAGAAAACCACGTAGTTCACCCGGTAGTTCAACAAGTTACTGTTTCCCCGGCCTCAGGCCGGGTTGTCGATATCGATAAATTGCTGCTCGATACCAAAATGTTCTGCCACATGCTCGCCCAGGGCCCGGGCCCCGTAGCGCTCGGTGGCGTGGTGGCCGGCGGCATAAAAATGGATGCCGTTTTCCCGCGCCAGGTGCACCGTCTGCTCGGAGACCTCCCCGGTCAGATAGGCATCCACGCCCAGGCGGACGGCTTCCTCGATCAGTCCCTGGGCACCGCCGGTACACCAGGCCAGGTTGCTCACCGGGGCCGAGGCCTCGCCCACGTGCAGCGGTTCGCGTCCCAGCCGCTCGGCGATCTGCCCGGCCAGCGCCTCCCCGGAGAGCGCCCCGGGCAGGCCGCCGTACAGGCCGATGGCCGGGTTCCCCGGCGGTCCGAAGCTGCCGGCCACCTTCAGGCCCAGCACCTTCGCCAGCTGGACGTTATTGCCGTAAACCGGGTGCGCATCCAGCGGCAAATGATAGGCCAGCAGGCTGATACCGTTTTCCAGCAGGCGGGCAATACGCCGTTTTTTGATCCCGACGATCGGCGCCGCCTCGCCCTTCCAGAAATAACCGTGATGCACCAGCAGCGCATCGGCCCCGGCCTCGACGGCCGCCTCGATCAATGCCTGGGAGGCGGTCACGCCACACACCAGCCGGTTGATCGTCGCGCCCCCTTCCACCTGCAGGCCATTGGGGCAGTAATCGCTGAAGCGCTCCACTTCCAGCAAATCATCCAGATACCGCACCAAATCACTCAGCTGCACCATGCGAAACCCGTCTCCATCAGTTATTATCCGGTGAACTCACACAGTGTAACCAATTCCGGATCATCATGCGCCTGACCCGTACGCTTAAATTCATTGTCCAGTTTGCCATTCTCGGCCTGGCGGTCGCCTTTGTCGTCCTTTATTTACTCTCTGACAGCCCCCTGCCTTTCGGCGACAAGCCGGTAGTCGAGCTGCGCGAAGCTCCAGCGCACGAATCGCCCGCTCGCGGCGAAGGCCCTGTCTCCTATGCCGACGCGGTGGAAGCTGCGGCACCGGCGGTGGTCAACATCCACTCCAAAAAAGTTGTCACCCGCGAGGCCCATCCCTTGCTGGATGATCCGATTTTTCGCCACTTTTTCGGCGACAACTTCGGCGGCCCCCGCGAACGCGAAGAGACCAGCCTCGGCTCCGGCGTGATCATCAGCGAGCAGGGCTACATTCTCACCAACAACCATGTCATCAGCGGCGCCGAAGAGATCCGGATCGCCCTGCCCGATCAGCGCAGCGCCAATGCCACCGTGGTCGGCACCGACCCGGATACCGATCTGGCCGTGCTCAAGGTCGAGCTGGAGGCGCTGCCGGTTATCACCCTGGGGCGCTCAGACCAGCTTCGGGTCGGTGATGTCGTTCTGGCCATTGGCAATCCTTTTGGTGTCGGTCAGACCGTCACCTCCGGCATCGTCAGCGCCACCGGCCGCAATATGCTCGGCAT
The DNA here is from genome assembly GCA_034190045.1 of Pseudomonadota bacterium. GTDB lineage: Bacteria > Pseudomonadota > Gammaproteobacteria > UBA6429 > Thiohalophilaceae > Thiohalophilus. Next base: position 3,241 of record JAXHTI010000095.1, on the reverse strand, counting down.
CAGCACCTTCGAAAATTTCATCCAGACCGATGCGGCCATCAATCCCGGCAACTCCGGCGGCGCCCTGATCACGGCCCACGGCGAACTGATCGGTATCAACACCGCCATCTTCTCGCGCAGCGGCGGCTCGCAGGGCATCGGCTTCGCCATCCCCACCAGCCTGGCCCGGGATGTCATGCAACAAATCATCGAACATGGCGAGGTCAAGCGCGGCTGGCTCGGCGTCGCCATTCAGAACATTAATGATAATCTCGCCGAATCTCTGGACCTTGATGAAGATCAAAAAGGCGTAATCATCACCAGTATTCTCAATCAGGGTCCGGCCGATGAGGCCGGTCTGCAGCCCGGAGATGTCATTACGCATATCGATGGTCAGCCGGTCCCCGATGTGGCCACGGCACTGAACCTCATCAGCGGTAATCGCCCCGGTAGCAAAATCCGTATCCAGGGGCTTCGCCAGAACGCGACGTTCGATAAAACCGTGAAAGTGGTCCAGCGGCCGAAACAGGATGAATAAGAAACCGCCCGCCGCCAATCAGGGACGGGGGTTGTTACCATGAAGGAGCGGCAGCGGGCTCAGGCCGGTTCCGCCATTTTCCAGGGTCGACGCAGCGCCAGGGTCACCAGCGGGATCAGCGCCAGGCTCAACACCAGCGCCCCGTAAACCAGTAACTCGACCCTATACGCTGCATCCGGCACAAAGCGCACCACTGCGATCATCCAGATATGAATCCCCAGCAGTACCACGCCGTGCAATGTCACCAACACACCGCCCATCAAACCGACCGCCAGGGAATAGACA
>JAXHTI010000095.1:0-2339 GCA_034190045.1 Pseudomonadota bacterium | reverse complement strand
ATACGCTGCATCCGGCACAAAGCGCACCACTGCGATCATCCAGATATGAATCCCCAGCAGTACCACGCCGTGCAATGTCACCAACACACCGCCCATCAAACCGACCGCCAGGGAATAGACAAAATAGGGTAATAAACCGACCAGCAGGATGCCGGCATGCAGGTAATAACCCTCCGCCGGTTGCGGCTCGAACGCCGAAATAAACGCCACGACAACCCCGGCGGCAATCATCAGATAATCCAGTGCTTTCAAATAACACATCGTCGTCATCGCAGACTCCTGTCGCTTTTTATAAATTGACTGTTGGTGCAGATACCAACAAGTATAGTCACTGCATACTGTTGTAAAGGAACTCCGCCTCGATCAGCGTCATAGTTCGCCACGTACAATTCACGAGTATTTAAAGGGTTTTTAATCGTTTCTTTTCATGCGGGCAAAAAACCCCTCTTTGTGGGAAGAAAATCGCTGACAGTCACCTATAGTTATTCAGCAGACTCCTGAAATGTGTTGTCCCGAGTCAACGCATCCGGGGCCGGATTAAAAATAACAACCGGCCTCCCCAGCGACACCCAGAGGAGGAGACAATGACACAGAACAAGCCATCCGAAGCCAGCTCGTCGAGTCCCCGTGAACAGACCCGGCGCCATTTTCTCAAGGCCAGTGCCGCCGCGGGCGGTGCCATTTTAGCCGCACCTTATATTGGTAATGCCGAAGCCGCCAAAACCACGACCTGGAAGATCCAGACCTCCTGGCCGGGCGGGATCGGTCTCGAAGTCTTCAAGGACTGGTGTAACAGTATTATCGAAAAGACCGGCGGCGAGCTGGCGTTTCAACCCTTCGGGGCCAAGGATGTGGTCGGGGAATTCCAGCTGTTTGATGCCGTGAAAAACGGCGTGCTGGACGGAATGAATCCGTTCACCCTCTACTGGGCCGGACGCATGCCGGTGGCAGTGTTCCTGGCCTCTTACCCCCTGGGCCTGCGCAACCCGCATGAATGGGATACCTTTTATTATGGTCTCGGCGGGCTGGAGCTGGCCCGCGAAGCATTCGGCAACATGGGGCTTCACTTCGTCGGCCCGATTCATCACGGTCCCAATATCATCCATTCCAAGGTGCCGATCCGCTCCATCGAGGACTTCAAGGGTCGCAAAATGCGCCTGCCCGGCGGCATGGTGGCCGAGGTCTTCCAGGCCGCGGGCGCCAAGACTACCCTGCTGCCCGGCTCGGAAATCTTTCCGGCGCTGGAAAAAGGCACCATCGACGTGGCCGACTACGTGGGCCCGGCGGTCAATTACGCCCTCGGCTTTCACCAGGTCACCAAGTATATCTCCATGGGTCCGCCGGGTTTCATGTCCATCTACCAGCCGGTGGATCTGATGGATCTGACCGTTTCACAACGCTCCTGGGACAACCTCTCGGACAAGATGAAACAGTTCGTCGAGATGGAAGTGCATGTCTATTCCGACATGCATCACGCCGCCATACAGGCCGCCGATCAGAAAGCCTGGAAGAAATTCGAGGAAGCCGGCACCGTTATCACCCGGCTCTCGCAGGACGATGTCGAAGCCTTCACCAGGCTGGCGGTCCCGTTATGGTTCAAGTGGGCCAACAAAGACAAGTACGCGGCACGCGCCTTCAAGATCCAGCTGGACTACATGCGTTCCGGCTCGCTGGGTTATGTCACTGATGAGATGATCAAGGGGCACAAACTCAACCTGTAGCCATGTTGCAACACCTCGTTCAGGCACAGCGCATTACCCCGGGTGGGTTAATGCGCTGGGTCTGAACAACGGCGTTAGCGACACAAGTGCAACGATCGTTCGTTCCCGCGGGAGATGTCCTTCGATGCCTGAAATCAATTTCGTCCTGCCTCACTGGCTGTACTGGAGCGGGTTGCTCTTCTTCCCTTTGATTGCCATGTGGCTGTTTCATCGCCATGCGCCCCGCAGTGGTCGGGCGGTGTCATTGCCCCTGGCCTACTTTCTCTTGCTCAGCGGCGGCTTCGTGGGTGTGCACAGGATGTATCTCAAAAGCCGCTGGTCGTTGATCTTCATCGTCCTGTTTATTGCCATACTGGCAGTGAACCAGGAACTGCGCGAGACGCGGAACGTGCTGTCCAACGCCAATAACCGGATCATGGTGACCGAATTCGAACTGGAACAGGCCCGGGAAGCCCGGGAGAAGGAACCATCGCCGCAGAGCGAACAGGAACTGGAAACGGCACGCCAGAACCTGGCCGACGCCAGAGACAACCTGGTCGACGTTCAGCAGCACAGTGAAAACTGGCACCTCATCGCCGGCTGGCTGGGCGGGGCGGTCATTTTTTTCCTGTTGGTCGA
>JAXHTI010000094.1:0-10182 GCA_034190045.1 Pseudomonadota bacterium | reverse complement strand
GAAATTACCGTGCTCGCGCTGGCGGCACTGGGCATTTACGCGATGCTCGAACGGGTAGAGCTAACCGGACCCGATACGGATCGCTACGGCCGACCCTGGAACCCGGACGTGCATCCGGCGATCATGGCCTCGCTGACCCGGGTCTTACTGCCTCTGGCGCTGCTGGTCTCCCTGTTTATTCTGCTGCGCGGTCATAACCTGCCCGGTGGCGGTTTTATCGCCGGCCTGGTCACGGCCGTGGCATTGATTACCCAGTACCTGGCCAACGGCTCACGCTGGACCCGGGCCCGTCTGCCGGCCAACATGCATCCGGTCATCGCCCTCGGCCTGCTGCTGGCCACCCTGACCGGGCTGGGCAGCTGGCTGTTCGGTTATCCGTTTTTGACCTCGACCTTTACCCATGTCCACTGGCCCGTGGTCGGCGATTTCGAACTGGCCTCGGCCATGTTGTTCGATCTCGGGGTCTATCTGACTGTGGTGGGCGCCACGTTGCTGATTCTGATTTTCATCGGCCTGTTGCACAGCGATGATGACAGCGCCAGTCACCCGCCCGAGGAGGCACACTGATGGAAGCGCTGTTGTCCCTGCTAATCGGCGTGATGACCGCCTGCGGCGTGTATATGCTGCTGCGCGGACGCACCTTTCCGGTCGTCCTCGGGCTGACCCTGCTCTCCTACGCGGTCAATGTCTTCCTGTTTGCCATGGGACGACTGACGATTGGTCGCCCGCCGGTGATCGATGAGGCTGTCAGCCAGTATGCCGATCCCCTGCCCCAGGCACTGGTACTGACCGCCATTGTCATCAGCTTCGGCATGACCGCCTTTGTCATCGTGCTGGCGCTCAAGGCCCGCGCGGAACTGGGCAACGATCACGTCGACGGAGAGCGCGAATGAATCATCTGGTTATCGCGCCGATTCTCCTGCCGCTTATCGCCGGCATCGTGCTGTTACTGCTACGCCGCACTGCGCTGCCCTTTCAGCGCAGCCTGAGCCTGATCGCGCTGCTGGCCCAGGTCGGGGTGGCCCTGCACCTGTTGCAGAGTGTGCTGGAGGGTCCGTTGCGGGTTTATGCACTGGGCAACTGGCAGGCGCCCTTCGGCATCGTGCTGGTGGCCGATCCGCTGGCCGCCTGGATGGTCCTGATCACCGCCCTGCTGGCGCTGTTCGCCCTGCTCTATGCCCTGCGCGGTGGCGATCAGGCCGGGCGTCATTTTCATGTGCTGTTTCAACTGCAGCTGTTCGGTTTGCAGGGCGCCTTTTTGACCGGCGATCTGTTCAACCTGTTTGTCTTTTTCGAAATTCTGCTGCTCGCCTCCTACGGCTTGCTGTTGCACGGCAGTGGCCCGCGCCGCAGTCGCGCCGGGCTGCATTTTGTGGTGCTCAACCTGGCCGGTTCCAGCCTGTTTCTGTTCGCCGTCGGCACGCTTTACGGTACCTTCGGCACACTCAATATGGCCGACCTGGCGGTACACATCTCACGAGCCAGCGCCGACCAGCAGAGCCTGGCGCGCCTGGCCGGCCTGTTGCTGTTCGGCGTCTTTGCACTCAAAGCGGCACTGGTGCCGCTGCACCTGTGGCTGCCCGCTGCCTATGCGGCCGCCACGGCCCCGGTCGCCGCCCTGTTTGTGATCATGACCAAGGTGGGTGCCTACGGCATCCTGCGTCTGGATGTGCTGCTTTACGGGAACGGTGTGCTATCGGACCTGCTCGATGCCTGGTTGCTGCCGCTGGCGCTGTTAACCCTGGGACTGGGCACGCTGGGCGTCATGGCCAGCACGGAGCTACGCCGCCAGATTGCCTGGCTGGTGGTCATTTCGGTGGGCACCCTGCTGACCGCGTTTGCCCTGGGCGGCGTTAACGGCATCGCGGCGGGACTCTATTATCTGCCGCACACGACCTTTGCCGGGGCGGCCTTTTTCCTGCTGGCAGACAGTCTGGCCCATCGCCGGGGCGAACATGAGGACCATCTGGTACCTCACGCTCGGCTGGCCGATCGGCGTCTGCTGGGCGGGCTCTTCTTCACGGTGGCCATCCTGGTCGCCGGACTGCCGCCCCTGTCGGGCTTTATTGGCAAATTTCTGATCCTGCGCGCCGCGCTCGACACCCCGGCCGCCACCGCCTGGGTACTGGCGATCGTGCTGGGCGGTGGCCTGTTGACCATCATCGCCCTGGCCCGCTCCGGCAGCCTGATTTTCTATCGTTCGCACCCGGCTGAGCACGGGACGGCAACCGGCCAGTTATGGCCGGAATTGCTCCCGGCGACCGGGCTGATGCTCCTGTGTCTCGGGCTGATGATCGCCGCCGGGCCGATCGACGGCATCACCCGGCTGATCGCCGAACAACTCATGCAGCCGGAGATCTATATCCAGGCCGTACTGGGAGGGACCGGCACATGATACGACGCTGGCTGCCCCATCCGGTTTTAACCCTGTCGTTGGCGCTGATCTGGATGTTGCTGGTCAACAGCTTCGCGCCCGGTCCGCTGCTGCTCGGCCTGCTGTTCGGCTGGGCGATTCCGCTGTTCACCCGTCATTTCTGGCCGGAAGAGGTACGCATTGCCCGGCCGCTGGTCCTGCTGCGGTTTATCGGTATTGTGTTATTCGATATTGTCATTGCCAACCTGACCGTGGCACGACTGATACTGGGCCGGCCCAAACGCCTGCAACCGCACTTTGTCGAACTGCCGCTGGATTTGCGCACCGATCTGGCCATCAGCCTGCTGGCCAATACCATCAGCCTGACCCCCGGTACCGTCTCGGCGAAGCTCAGCGAGGATCGCCGTTGTCTGATCGTGCATGCGCTTCACGAAACCGATACCGACGCCATGGTTGCCAAAATCAAGCAACGCTATGAGGCGCCCCTCAAGGAGGTGTTTGAATCATGATCGAAACCGTTATCCCGATTGCGTTTGGTCTGGTGTCCGTCGCCGTTTTGCTGAACCTGTGGCGATTACTGTTCGGACCGGACATGCCGGATCGCATTCTGGCCCTGGATACGCTTTACGTGAACACCATTGCCCTGCTGGTATTGTTCGGCATCCATTCAGCCAGCAATATCTATTTCGAAGCCGCGTTATTGATCGCCCTGATGGGCTTTGTCGGCACCGTGGCACTGTGCAAATACCTGCTGCGCGGCGACATCATCGAGTAATTATCATGGCCGAATATATTATTTCCGCATTGATCCTCATCGGCGCCGCCTTCACCTTCATCGGTTCGCTCGGACTGGCACGGCTGAAGGATTTCTACACCCGCCTGCACGGCCCCACCAAGGCCACCACCCTGGGCGTCGGCAGCCTGCTGTTCGCCTCGGCGATGTACTTCAGTCGTGGCGACGAACTCAGCCTGCATGAAATCCTGGTGACCCTCTTCCTCTTCATCACCGCCCCGGTCAGCGCCCACCTGCTCTCCAAAGCCGCCCTGCACCTGCAACTGCGCTCCCTTGCCGAACCGCCGGAAACCAAAGACAAAAGAGACTGACGCAGAGGCGCAGAGATACGCAGAGGAATAAATTAATTAATCTATCTAAACAGGATACGGAGCCTAGCTCGTGACATCCTGTCGATTCATAGAGAAAGGATTAATGCTCTGATGTGGTACTTCTGGTTTCTGAGGGAATACTAATTCTGCAGAATTTAAGAAAAGAAATCATAATTTGTTTTATAAATCATTTTCTTTGCGTGCCTCTGCGCCTCTGCGTTGAGATCTTTTAGTCTCCAACATCAAAATAGTGAAGACTGAATAAATTGTCGGAGTCGGTCCAGACCTGGCGGCTGGTGAAGCCGGCGCGTCCGGCCAGGTCGATGAATTCCCCGACGGTATATTTGTAGGAACTTTCGGTGTGGATGGATTCGTTCTTGTCGAAATCGAATAACCGGCCATCGATCGTCAGCTGCTGCGCCTGCTGGCTGACAAGATGCATTTCGACCCGTCCCAGCATGTCGTTGTAAAAGGCATGATGTTCGAACAGCTCGGGATCGAGTTCACCAGCCAGCTCCCGCCGGATGCGGTGTAACAAATTCAGATTGAACGCCGCGGTCACGCCATCGCGATCGTTATAGGCGGCATTGAGAATCGCCGGATCTTTTTTCAGATCCACGCCGATCAGCAAACTTCCCTGTGGCCCGGCAACGGGCAGCAGGTTGCGTAAAAATGTTTCGGCCTGCTCGGGCTCGAAATTGCCGATACTGGAGCCGGGAAAAAAGATCAATTTACGGCTCGCCGGCGGACAGAACGGCAAACTCAATGGCGCGGTGAAATCGACGCAGGCGGCGTGCACTTCCAGCCACGGGTATTCCTGCGCCACCTGGTCGGCGGCCTGATACAGAAAATCACGCGAGATATCCATCGGCAGATAGGCGGCCGGGCGCAGGACATCCAGCAGCAGCCGGACTTTTTCGCTGTTGCCGCTGCCCGGCTCGATCAACAGGCAGCGCTCGCCGATCAGTTCGGCAATCTCGCCGGCATGCTGTTGCAGCAGCGCCTGTTCGGTGCGGGTGGGATAATATTCCTCGGTACGACAGATGGCATCGAACAGTTCGGAACCGCGCTCGTCATAAAAAAACTTCGGGGGAATCCGGCGCGGACGGCGATTAAGGCCGGCGATGACCTCCGCGTAAAAATCCGCCTCCGGCGGATGTTCGTCATAATAATAAACCGAGGGCATGGCCGACATCAGATATCCTCCGCCAGGCGTATCCCGGAAAACTGCCATTGATCGCCGGGATAGAGAAAGTTGCGATAAGTACGGCGAACATGATCGGCCGGGGTGACACAGGAGCCACCGCGCAGCACATACTGGCCACACATAAATTTACCGTTGTACTCGCCCAGCGCTCCGTCGGGCGATTTGTATTTGGGATACGGTGCGTAGGCACTCTGGGTCCATTCCCAGACATCCCCATACAGTTTGATCACGCCCGACTCATTGCCCTCGCCGGCAACCGGTTGCAGATAACCGCGACTGCGCAAATTGCCTGTTAGCGGCTGGTTCTCGGCCGCGGTTTCCCATTCGGCCTCGGTCGGCAGCCGTTTCCCGGCCCAGCAGGCGTAGGCATTGGCTTCAAAATAATTGACGTGTGCCACCGGGGCATGGGGATCCACCGGCTGCATACCACCCAGGGTATAGTGCCACCACTGACCATCGCGGTTTTCCCAGTACAAGGGGGCATGGAATTTCCCCTGTTTGATCGCTGCCCAGCCGTCCGACAGCCATAACTCGGGACGCAGGTACCCGCCATCTTCGATGAAGGCCATGTATTCGGCATTGGTGACCGGGCGTGCGCCAATGCGAAACGGCGGTTGCCAGATATCGTGTTGAGGCCGTTCGTTGTCGAAAGCAAACCCTTCTTCATCGGCACCGAGTTTTTTCAACCCGCCGGTGAAGCGAACGAAGTCGAGCGGTTGTTCCTCCCCCGCCGGCAATTCAAGCGCCCGATAGGCGGGACGCAGGGGATTCATACCGAGAATATGTTTGATATCGGTGAGCAGAAGTTCCTGATGTTGCTGTTCGTGATGCAGCCCCGTAACCAGGCGCTCCTGAATTTGTGCATCGCTCATCCGTGGCGACTCAATCAGGCGCAGCATTGCCTCATCGATATGAGCCCGATAGGTATAGACTTCCTCCACGGTGGGTCGGGATAACAGGCCACGTTGCGGGCGTGGATGATAGGCGCCCACCTGTTCGTAATAGGAATTGAACAGCCGTGCATAATCGGGATGAAATTCCCGGTAATCGTCCAGATACGGTTTGAGCAGGAAGGTTTCGAAAAACCAGCTCACATGCGCCAGGTGCCATTTGGGCGGGCTGACATCCGCCATGGTTTGTACACCGTAATCCTCGATCATCAACGGTTCACAGATCAGTTCACTGGCCTTGCGGACCCGTTGATAGGCCGAACGCAGTTCACTGTTGTTCCGGGGTTCGGTCTGCGATTCGTTATGAAGCCCGGTCGGGAGTTCTGTGGATTCCGGCGAAGCGGCCATGCTAATCCCCTGCAATCTTTATCTGTTTATCGATGCCTGATATCGCAAAACATTACCATTGAATCATGACAAACGACAGGCAAAGGTCAAGTTTTGGGATTTTTCTGAACAAGTTTCATCAACTGGCCACGTTTATCCAGTCTGGCCAGTTCATCATATCCGCCGATATGGCGATCGTTTATAAATATCTGCGGAACCGTGTCCCGCCGACTGCGTTTGAGCATTTCACGCAGCTTGCCTTTGGATAAATCGACACGGATTTTTTCAAACCGAATACCGCGTTTGCGCAGCAGCTGTTCGGCATGCTGGCAGTAGGGGCAGGCTTTGGTGCAGTACATCTGAACCCGGCTCATGGGCTCTCTTCGTCCTCGTCCGGTGGCAGATAGCGGGTGTGGGTGATTTCGATCTTTTCGAAATGTTCATGCAACCAGCGCCAGATCATCCGTTCGGCCATTTTAATCGCGGTTTCCGGGGTATCGCGATGTCGAATCGAGGTGGCAATGATGGCGACCTTGACCCGATCGGGGGTGAAGTGCTCTCCCAGGCGCAGCAAGGTGTTGTTCTGCCCGGGCCGCACGGTGGGCATGGTATAGGCAAGCGTCTGAATCGATTCGAAACGGATATTCGAAAACACCGGTCGTAAACGGGTTTTGATCTCTTCACGCACCAGGCCGGTGACCAGCCAGGTCATACTTTCGACCGCATTAAGCAGGTCAGGATCGACACCGCCGTGTTCGAGGAAATAATCCAGCGCCGGATAATAGCCCAGGCTGTTCTGCTGCGCATACAGGGCAACCTGCTGCGCCAGTTCTTCTCCCACGACTTCGGGACTGGCCACCATGTGCTGCTCCAGCACCGGCCGGGGGACCTGGACAACGAAGGAGGCGGCCACTCTGGAAAACTGCAGCCCCATCGTCTCAGGACTGGCCGAGCAGCCGGTTGGCGTGTTCGAAAAACGGTTTACTCACCGGTTCAATCTTGCGCCGCATCACCGAGCCGATGGCATCGGTCACGGCGAAAATCGGGTTGATCACCGGCACGCCCAGTTGCGACAGCACCAGTGCCGATTCGAGCAACGGCTGATGCGCGTCGGGCAAGGCCTCATGCACCTCGCGCGCCGGCGCGGGCAACTGCCGGGGGTCCTCGCAACACTGGCGGGCATTGGCCAGGATGTTATCGACCTCACGGCACGGCTCACAGCCGGGATGCAAATCGGCAAAATAGTCTTCAATCGCTTCCAGCAGGGCCACCACCACGTCCTGGTTGGCGGGTTTTTTCATCACCTGGCTGGCGGTCCGCAGGAACGCCTGACCGGGGGCATCCAGCGTTCGCTGCAGCTGCCGTGCTGCCGGGTTGCCCTCTTCGATCAGGGGCGTCAGGGCGGCGCGCGCCGCCTCCAGTTCCAGGTGCGGCGCCGCCGGCTCGGGCAAGACATCCGGCAGGGTCTTCAAAAACCCGACCAGATAGGCGTTCTTGCGCTGACCCTTGGACCAGAGATCCTGTTTGGTCGCCTCGTCCACCAGCCCCGGTTGCAGCACCAGCCGCACCGACTCGACGATATCCCGCGGCTCTTCTTCAAACGGCAGAAATTCGAGCAGAAAGTCGGCCAGCACCGGTCCCATCTCGCCCTGCACCACTGCCTCGCGGCGCAGCATGCAACGGGCGTTTTCCGAACTGGGCATGGCCCACCAGGCGCGCCGGGCCAGGTCGTCGGTCAGCCCTTCGGCGTGCACCACCGCCACCACGGCTTCGGACTCGCCCAGCTGCAGCAGCTTGTCCAGGCTCTTGTCCCTGGTCTGGCCCATCCGGGTCCAGCGGCGCAGAAACACGGGATAGCCGCCCGGTGAGCCCAGGACATGGGTGGAGATCAGCTCCTTGACCTGCTTGAGGTATTGCTCATCCCGGCAATTGGGGTTGAGCGAAATCGAGGCCTCGCCCTTGTCGGACAGGCCATAGACGATCATCTTCGACTCGTCGATGCGGATCGCCTGCAGATCCTGGTTGAGCAGCACATTCAGGCGCAGTGCGTCTTCGTTAGAGAGTTCCATGGGGCTATTGTATCAGTTCAGCTGGATACGCTGGCCCCAGGGCACCGGTGCCTTGCCCTTGACCAGCCAGATCACCGGAAACCCCGGCTCGTATTTGGGGAATTGTCCCTCGGCATCGGTGAAATAGATCAGCAGTTCCGGATAGCGATCCTGGCGTTCGGCCCATTCGAACACCGGCACGAACGAGGTGCCGCCACCGCCTTTGATCGACATCGGTTTGGTGAACTCATCCCACGGCTCATACACCCAGGGACCCTCCCCGGACAGTTCGGCATCGCAGGCGATGAGGGTGATGCGGGCGCGCATCTGGCCCTTGATGGCATCAATTTCCGAGATGAATTCCTGGATCTCGGCGTCGGAGACCGATCCGCTGGTATCGATCGCCACCACGATATCCACCTGCTGGCTGCGCAGGCTGGGGTACACCGCCGGATCGCCGCGCCGCGGATTGGGCCGGGTATAACTGTAATCGTCGCGGGCCACCGAACTCATGTAGCGCGCCAGCAACGAGCGCCAGGGCAGTTCCGGCTGGAGCAGAAAATCCACCAGGCGGGCCATATCCTCTCCCAGCTTGCCCGCCTGCATAGCGGTCTGGGCGGCACCGGCCAGGCGCTGTTTCCACTGCACGCTGAGCGCCTCGCGTTCGCTGTGTGACAGTGGCGCGGGCTGTGGGGCTCCCTCTGGCGAGTCGGATTCATCCGGCTCCGGGCTCGAACCACCACCCTTGATTTCGTCCTCGTCGAGTTGCGGGCTCGTGCCGTTGCCGTCGGATTCGCTGTCGCTCTCATCATCCGCGTCACTGTTGCCACCCTGGCCCTCGTTGGGCTGTGAATCGGGTTCCTGATCGTCGTTATCGCCGCCCTGCTCGCTCGGCTGGTCCTGTGGTGACGACGGGGTTTCCGTCGGCGGTTCCATGTCGCCCTGCGGATCCTCACCCTCCGAGTCGGATTCGTCGTAGACATGCTGGTCCTGCGGCGTCTCGTTCTCGAAATCGTCCAGCATGGGATAAATTTCTTCGGCGCTCATGCCATCAAAGGTCGGCTGGTAAAGCGCATTGGGCGGCGGGGTCAGGCCGTCCTTGATCAGGATCGGGTTAACCGCGAAATCACAGGCCAGGTCCCAGCGGTGGCGGACCCGGTGCTGACGCCGGGCGAAATGGGACAGCGCGCAGTGCAGGGCCTCGTGGGCCAGCACGAACTGGGTCTGGGCCAGGCTCAGATCATCGATGTACTCGGCGTTGTAATAGAACTTGCGGGCATCGGTGGCGGTGGTCTTGCACCATTTGGGATCGGCTTTGACCATCGGCAGGCGCAACACCAGCGCGCCGAGGAACGGCTTGTCGATGATCAGGCGGGTGCGTGCCGCCGCCAGCTTGGTTTCCAGATCCTGCTCGCTCATACGGCCCGTCGATCAGCGTCAGTTATACAGCATGACATCGGCCACGTCGTTGGACCATTTGGCGAACTGGGGCACGCTGAAGATCTCCTGGCCGATGGCGCGGTGCATGTCGGAGACCAGCATCACTCCCATCTCCTTTTGCGGAAAGACACTGGCGTAGTCGAGAATGTGACCGTGCACCTGCTGAGCTTCGTCACTCTCTTTGGCCTTGATCGCCCGGCCAACCAGCGAGGCGGCCACGGCGTACTGCAGATCGATCTCCTTGGGTGCCGAGACCGGTTCGCCACGCAGGATGGCATCGATATCCGGCAACTGATCCAGGTTATTGATAAAGGCGTTCAATTCAATGCCCGCAGCCGGCCCGACGCAGGCCTGCAACGTCCCCAGGCGAATGTCGTTGTTATGTTCGAACTTGTGCAAGGCCCGGCTGGCGAACTCCCAGGAACGGGGCGAGGGAAACGCCATCGGGTTATGCGCCGGGTCGAATTCGAACAGCAGCTCGGGGCGGAAGCGCACGAAGGCGATGACCCGCTCGTCCACGCCGTGCTGATAGGCCCAGGCGACCCAGTCGTCCAGGTTGACCTCGAATTCAAAGTGCGAAAAGCGGTTGGCCAGCGGGGCGGGCATGGTATAGGTCACCCCGCGATCGCCCTGGCGGTTACCGGCGGCGAAGATCGCCCAGCCGTCGGGTATCTCGTATTCCCCCAGGCGCCGATCCAGGATCAACTGATAGGCCGCGGCCGACACGCTCGG
>JAXHTI010000093.1:0-10592 GCA_034190045.1 Pseudomonadota bacterium | reverse complement strand
CCAGCCATTCGCGGATGGCCGGCCCACCCTGATCCTCGTATTCGCCGCGACTGGCGCGGTCGGAGACGGTCACGATGCCAATACGAATCTTGTCTGTCATACCTGCTTGTCTCTTTTTGTAGATGGAGCCAGAACGTTTAAAAATCATACACCAGTGTAATGGCAGTACGGGTATCCGTGTTTTTAAAGCCGGGCTGAGGGTCGCTGTTGTTCTTGACGGTATAGCTGACCTTCATGGCCAGGCTGTTATTGATTTTCGCGGTCAATGCCGTCACCGATTCGGTATAGGTATCATTACTGCCGTGTTCCACGTAAACCACTTCGCTGAAAGAACTGGTCTTGCTGATCTGCCATTTATAATCGAGACCGACCCGGACAATGCTCTCATCATCGTCACTGCCATCGACAAATTCGGTCTGCCGGCCACCGGTACCGAACTCACCCTTGAGATGCATATCCTCTCGTTTGAGAAACTGGTGCCCGTAACCGACCACTTCGGTGGTGCGTCGATCATAACCGGCAAATTCATCGGACTCGTAACGCAGGCTGCCAAACAGATAATCATTGTCATCCAGCAGGTACTCCGAACGTCCGGACACTTCGTAACTTTCCGCCGTGGTCGTGTCTTCTTCGCTGATACGCAGCACCTTGGCCTCGGCGCGGTGACGCCATTTATGGCGGGTATTTTCGATCCGTAACTGGGCATTCAGACTGTCGGAATCGGTATTGCCCCGGTTCATGATGAAACCCAGTTCAGCGGCACCATTCCATTGGCTGGCCGGTGTCTCGCCCGCGTCGTCGGCCGCCAGCAACGGGACTGTGCCCAGTACCACCAGCAAACCACCCAGAGCGCCCTGCCATACGATCGCCTGTTTAAAATACATAGTAACCTGCCTTGATTATTTACCACTTTTGGCACAGGGTTATCTTGAAACCGGCGTGCCGTGACTCTATGGTGAGAATATGAACTCGCAAATTCGTCAACCGGCCGTTGCCGGAATGTTTTATCCCGCGGACGCCGAACGCCTGCGCCCCATGCTGGAGGAGTTCCTGCAACAGGCCGGCCAGCAACTCGATGAAAGCGCGCCGATACCGCGCGCGATCATTGTGCCCCATGCCGGTTATGTCTATTCCGGACCGGTGGCCGCCACGGCCTATGCACGGCTGCGACCGGCCCATGACAGATACAAACGCGTACTCTTGCTCGGTCCTTCACACCGGGTTCCCTTCCGGGGCCTGGCGACCAGCAGTGCCACTCATTTTCTCACGCCGCTGGGCCAGATTCCGCTGGATCGCGCCAGCCTCGAGCGGCTTGAAACCTTACCACAGGTAACACGGCTGGATCAGGCCCACGCCATGGAACATAGCCTCGAAGTTCAATTACCTTTTTTACAGTCGGTGCTGGATGATTTTGTACTGGTACCCCTGGTGGTTGGCGATGCCGATCCACATGAAGTCAGTGAGATTATTGAACAGTTCTGGGATGACCAGACTCTGATTGTGATCAGTTCGGACCTGAGTCATTACCACGACTACGCCACCGCCCGGCAACTCGACACGGCCACCTCCCGTGCCATCGAGGCCCTGCAGCCTGAATCCATTGGTTACGGTGATGCCTGCGGGCGCAACCCGGTGAACGGGCTGCTGCAATTTGCTCGGGCGCACCACCTGCATGCCAGCACGCTGGATTTGCGCAACTCCGGCGATACGGCCGGACCGCGGGATCAGGTTGTCGGCTATGGCGCTTACCTGATCCAGTAAATGGAGAACGAACAGCGGCAACAATTACTGGCCATTGCCCGCCAGTCAATCCAGCACGGCTTGCAATATGGCCGGCCATTAAGCGTTAACGCGCAGGACTATGACCTCACACTGCAACAGCCGGGGGCCAGCTTTGTTACCCTGAATTTACACGGACAGTTGCGCGGCTGTATCGGCAGCCTGGAAGCGCGGCGACCGCTGGCAGTCGATGTGGCGGAAAATGCCTACGCCGCCGCGTTTCGGGATCCGCGTTTCCCGCCGTTGAGCGACAGCGAGTTTCCCCGGCTCGAATACCATATTTCCCTGCTCAACCCCGCCGAGCCCATGCAATTTACCAGCGAACCGGATCTGCTGGCGCAACTGCGTCCGCACGTCGATGGCCTGATACTCGAAGACCGGGGTCACCGGGGAACCTTTCTGCCCGCTGTCTGGGAGAGCCTGCCCGAGCCCGAACAGTTCTGGCAACATCTCAAACTCAAGGCCGGCCTGCCGGCCGACTACTGGTCCGACAGCCTTAAAGTCTCGCGCTATACAGTCGAGGAATTCAGTCAGCCCGCTGCGATAAGATAAACCCGATACAACATTTCAGTACGCGAGACAGGACAACCTGACAGCATGACTTATTCCATAGCGATACGCCCCTGATGAACCGTCTGGTGTTACAGATCATCTTCCGGCAATGGGATAAAGGACAACGCAGCGAACAGGAAACGCAGCGCCGCACGGCCCTGCCGGATCGTTACCCAGTCAAAATCCCCCCGGCGCAGACGCTGGACGCGGGGAATATTATTATCGATCAACATGGCGATGACCGGCTTGGTAACCGGCTGCAATACCGGCAGGATCCGAATCATCGATTTATCATCGATCGTTTCCATATCGACCGGGCAAACAACCGACTAGCCTATGACAATGACACCGGGCTGATCATACTCGGTCCGCTATCCAATCCCTGGATACAATGCCATTATCAATGGCGATACCGGGTGGAAGAAAGCGGCATGATCTACTGGCTGTATGAAACGGTCACTCTGAATGTGGCCGTCAGCGAGGACTTTGATCCCGACTTATTTCTGCGCACTGAACCCGCCCGGATTCACGATCAATTAACACCCCCGGCTTCAAGTTCCCCGCTGAAGTTAACTGACCGCTCTGTACTAAAAAAACAACCTGACCACTGAGTACAACGAAGACACTGAAAACACCGACTGACAACTATCCCGGAGTAAATATAAGTTCCCAATACCGGATCACCCCCTGTAGGGTGGAACAAGCGAAGCGGTTCCACCTGAACCCGGCAAAAACCTGGATCCGTCGCGTTGCTCCTTGATCCAGGCTACGCAGTAAAATGGACTGGTATTCGGAACGCTTATTTACTATGAAAAATTACTTCGGTGTATTCAGTGCTTTTCAGTGTGTTCGGTGTTATCACGCACCGATACCGGGTCTTGCCCAGAGAACTCATGACCGTTAACGGGAAACGGTCTGACATTCGCCGATAGAGCCGGCGATACAGGTGCGCCCGTCGGTCCAGATCGCATGATCCAGTCTGGCGCCGCTGAGATCCGCACCCTCGAGCGTGGCTCCCCTGAGGTTGGCATAGGACAGGTTCGCGTTGATCAGACTGGCGTCGGTCAGATCGGCATTCTGTAGCCCCGCTCCCTTGAGATTGGCTTGTTGCAGATCCGTATAGCTGAGATTGGCCAGGCTCAGATCCACATAACGCAGATCGGCCCGGCGCAAACTGCTGGCAAACAGATTGGCCCCGCCCAGCGCGGCATTGTTCAACTGCGCGTCATCCAGGTTTTCCCGAATGGCATTGAGCCCGATCATCCGGCAGTTACGCCAGTTAACTCCCGGTGCAGGCGCCGCATTGCAATCCGGGTCGCCCGGGCCGGGTTGCGGTCCGTAAATGAAACCAAGCGCTATCAGCCCGGCAGCCAGCCCGAGAACCAGCACCAGGTGCAGCAGCGAGAATTTCCGTCCGGGATTGATATCACGCATGATATCTTCGCGGTGATGACGGTATTCCAGGGTCTCGTAGGGTTCGGGCTCGCGTTGATCCTGCTCGCCGGGATTCTGATGATGCTGGGGACGACGTTCATCGGCCCAGCGACGGGCTGCCTGCAACCGTTCCTGGGCCAGTTCGTCACCGGGATCGGCCTTGAGCACGTCGGGGATCAGATCCGGGCGCTGGCGGATCGGCTGCCAGGTCTGCCGATCTTCGCTGACCTGGTCATCCAGGCTGAAGCGCCCCAGCAACAATGACTGGGCAATCTGGCCTACCGGAAAGGGACCCTTGATCCGGTTATCCTGTTTGAGTTTTACAAATAACGGTGCCTGTTTTGTCATAATTATGCTCGGCGTGTCGGGTTAAGACGACGCATTTTATCTGCCAGGGTAAAGAGTGGCGGCTTTTATCCGTTAAGTATCCATAGGACCTGCCGGTCGTAGATCGGCAAGCACCCCCTGTTCCTCTTTATATCGGCCAAAGCGTGATGGAAATTAAAGGTCCGGGCAATTTTCCCGCAATCAATCTGAGCGAACTTCGCCAGCTGGCGACGAGGGCAGGCGAAGGGGCACTGCAGGCCGCCCGTCTGAACTGGCAAAACGGTCAGCTATTGAATGCGCTGGTGGTGCGTCAGGATAGCAATAATCTGCTGCTGGACGTCCAGGGCCAGCCGGTGCTGGTCAAAAACCGGCCTGAATTTGCCTTTCTACCAGGTCAGAAACTGACCCTGCAGATCCAGCAGCTCACGCCGCAACCGGCGATGAAGCTGGTCGCCCCCGCGCCCCGGCCGGTTGCTGGCGGCGAACAGGGCTTGCTGCAACAGACCCTGCGCCAGGATATGGGGCGTCAGGCGCCACTGCCCCCGCTGCTGGCCAACCTGAAAACGGTTGCCCGCGAGCCGCAGCAGCATCCGCCCCTGCCGGCCCCGGTGCGCAAAATGGCCTGGGAGATCCATCAACTGCTGCCGGACGTGCGCCAGGCAAGCCGGGGAGACAGCCTGCAGCAGGCCCTGGAGCGCACCGGCCCCTTTTTGCACCACCAGCTGGGCCAGCTCGCCCGGGGACAGACTGCCCCTCTGCCGGAAAAAACCCTGCAAGGGGCACTGCTGCGCCTGGCCGATCAGATTCGCCAGCAACTGGGCCAAACCCCGCCACGGCCGGCGTCAGCCAGCCCGCCGGGCGGCAATCCTGCGCCACAGACCGCCCCCCCCGCTACGTCCGGGGCCGCGGCGCAGGCCGCCACCAATGCCGCCCGGAATGCCGCACCCCGCCCGCAAACTCCGCAGGCCCAGCCGCCCCAGCCCCCGACGCTGCAGGGGCTGGCCACTCAGGATCAGGGGCTGGGCGAGTTATTGCGCCAGGTCGAGGGAGGTCTGGGACGCATGCAACTGCAGCAACTGCACAGCCTGCAGAGTGAACAGACCGGACGCCCCATGTGGGCCATGGAACTGCCGATTCGCTCCGAAGAGGGGATCGATCTGTTCGATCTGCGGATTCGTCAGGAAGAGCCCGAAGAAGGCGACAGCGATTACCAGCGCCCCTGGCGTGTCAGCCTGGCGTTCGACCTGGAAGGGCTGGGGCCGGTGCAGGTCAATCTCACCCTGATCGGACAAACTGTCTCGGCCCGGTTCCAGATGCAGGAAGAACCGACCCGCAGCCTGTTCGACAGTGCGCTGGATCACCTGCGCAGCCGCCTGCATGGCGCGGGACTTGACGTCGGCCGGCTGGAATGCGCCCGGGGCATCGAGGATCCGCCACCCGCCCACCCTGCGCCGGGCAGTACCCTGCTGGATGAAAAAGTATGAGTGAACAGACCGGTCAACCGCCGCTGCCACTGGCTGTCGCCCTGCATTATGATGGCGAAAATGCCCCGACGGTCACTGCCAAGGGGGGTGGTGATCTGGCCCAACAAATCCTCGAGATTGCCCGTCAGCACGAGGTGCCGATTCAGGACAATCCTGAGCTGGTCAAATTGTTATCGCGGCTGGAACTGGGGGAAGAAATCCCGCATGCCCTGTATCTGGCGGTTGCCGAGGTGATCGCCTTTGCCTACATGTTGCGCGGAAAAACCCCGGGGAATCGGCAACAGGAATGAACAGAATCAGGCCCCGGAGTCCGCCACCATGTCGAGGCTTTCCAGAAAGCGGATGCCGATAATATACCCCTCCCCATGACGGCAATGGTGAACGATCTCACCGGCCACCTCCAGCTCCGTCTGCCGGTTACGCCCCACCGGAAAGCGCAGCCGCAACTGCTCGCCCGGTGGCAACGGTCGGGTAGAGAAAACGGAAATCCCCGAAGGCGAGTAATCAACCCCCGTCAGCTGTAATTGCCCGACACCGGGTGAATCGATCCGGACCTGACGCTGGAATGGCAAACGATGCTTTGCGCGCCGTTCGCGATAATTCAGCCCTGCCTGTAACATACCCCCACCTTTCAATTCGTTACATTATTATTTTTATATTCAGGACATTATATTTAGCAGCCGCCAAAGTGTGAATCAAGTCACAGGGGCTTATTCGCTTCCATTCGTCTCCAGGCCATAAGGACTTTGCGCTAACCACAGCTCGAACTCCTCTATCGGCAAAGGCTTGCTAATGTAAAACCCCTGTGCCACATCGCAGTTCAATAACTGCAGGCGCTGCCATTCGTCTGCCGTTTCCACCCCTTCGGCCACCACTCGCAAGCCGAGATCATGGGCCAGGGCAATGGTCGAACTGACAATGGTCAACGACTCGGGGCTGGAAAGCATGGCCTGAACAAAACTTTTGTCGATCTTGAGCGCACCGACCGGCATCTTCTGCAAGTAACTCAGTGACGAATAACCGGTGCCGAAATCGTCGATAAACAAAGCAAAACCGCGTTGGTTGAGTTTTTTCAAAGTTTCCAGTGACTTTTCCGGATTCAGCATCAACGCACTTTCGGTCAGCTCCAGTTTGATCAATGCAACATCCGTATCGCAAATATAGAGCATGTGCTCGATCTTCTGCGTCAGGCGTCGGTCATGCAGGTTGCTGGCCGAAAGATTCACTGAAATGGGCAACTGCAATCCATTACGACGCCAGCGTGTCGACTGACACATGGCCGTTTCCAGCACCCAGTCGGTCAGCGGCTTGATCAGGCCGGTTTCTTCCGCCAGTGGAATGAACTGATCCGGTGGGACCAGTCCCCGTTGCGGATGACGCCAGCGTACCAGTGCCTCGACGCCCCAGAGTTTTTCGCTTTCCAGTTCAATTTTGGGATGGTAGTGCAGGACAAGTTCATCGTGCTCTATCGCATGGCGCAATTCGCTGGCCAGCGCGAGGCGACGCTGGCCCAGTTCCTCGTTCTCCGGTTGATACTCGGCAACATTTTCTTCTTCCTTGCGAGCCTGGCGTACCGCGGACTCGGCGCGACGGATTAATACCGGTACTTCGTCCCCGTGCTCGGGAAAACGAACGATCCCGATGGTGATACTGACATCCAGAATCAAATCATCGATCTCAAACGGTTCATCCATAGCAGAGAGAATATCCCTGACAATTTTATCCTCGATCCGAGGTGTGTTACCCGGTATCAAAATGGCGAACTCGTTACCGCGCATACGGGCCAGCAGAATATCATCGGCCAGACAGCGACTGATGCGAACCCCGACGTCGCGCAACAGGGTATCGCCACGATGAAAACCCAGCGCCTCATTGATCTCGCGAAACCGGTCGAGATCGATAAACAGCAATACAGCAGGACTGGCGTGCTCAATGCGCTCGTGTAATTTCTCATCGAACTGGGTATGGTTTGGTAAATCGGTCAGCGAGTCATAATAGGCCATATGCGTAATCGTGGCATGCGCCTGTTCATGATCCTGCATGGTCCGCAGAGCACGGATACCATAGGAAAGATCTTCCGCAGCCTCTTCCAGCAGCGCAATCTCGCTGACGTCAAAGGCCCCGGTGTCATCGGAACAAATCGCCAGCAAACCGATAATCCGGTTATTGATCTGCAAGGGAAACAGGGCAAGCGCATTGATTCGGGCCCGATTGGCGGTTACACGCCAGGGTTCCATCCGCGGGTCCGTCGCCACGTCACGACAGACAAAGATCTCACCGTTGGCGAATACCTCCTGTACGGGATCATTCGGCAACTGTGAATTGAACAACCCCAGAGGATCCTGTTCGGCCGGGATACCCTCTTCCCTGGGGGCCACTGCATTGAGGATTACCTGCCCGGGACCCCGTTCATCGCGATAGCCGACCCAGGCAAAGCGATAACCGCCAAAGGCAACGATATTGTCGCACATGGAATGCAGCAGACCCGACTCATCGGTGGCGCGTACTACCGCGTGATTACCGGCACTGAGCGTGCGCAAGGCGCGATTGGTACGTTGCAAGGCCCCGGCCATTTCATCGAACGTACCGGCCAACTGCCCGAGTTCTCCGGCACCTTCCGGTAACCCTGTCCGCGAGGACATATCGCCGGCAGCGAGTTTTCGGGCCGCATTTTGCAAGGCCCGAATCCGGCGCAACACGAGCATATCACTGCCAAACCAGGCCGCGATAAAGACCAGCAACATCACCATCGCCAGCAACAGACTGTTACGATACAGATATTGATTTACCCTGGCATAGGCTACATCGGCGGGAATGCCAACACTGATATAAATGCGCCCCGAAGTGCTGTAATGCAACGGCGCAATGGCATGCAGTACTGATTTGTCGCGAGGCTGGCGCAGGGATACGACTGACTCGGTATCCTGTTGTTTGATTGCCGTGAACAGCGCATCATCGTTAATCGACTCCCCAACCAGTCCGTTCGGCGGATAATGGGCCAGCACGGTGCCCAGATTATCAATCACCATCAGGCTGGAACCGTCCGGCAGTTCCACACTGCCAATCATTTCTTCCAGCCAGGAAAGATTCAGCGCCGCAAACACCAGTGAGACGATATCGCCTTTCTTGTTGGTCACCGGATAGCCAAAATTGATCGCCGGAACCCCGGTAAGCCGTCCCACCTGGTAATCGCCGATGCCCAGATCCCGACTGCGCATCGCGCGCTGAAAATAACTGCGATCGGTAATGTTGACCTGCCGGTGCATGGGTATGGCACTGCAGTACATCTCGCCATCGGGGCTCGCAACACCGAAGTTGGTATAATAAGGATTGGGTTTGCGCAACATGCTCAGAATATCACTGCAGGCGTGCAACCGATCGCTGGCGGGATCCACCGCCGGCAGTTGCGCCATGCTCATCAGCAGCTGCCGGGTCATGCTGATCAGCTGGCGTTGCTCGCGGGCCGCAGCGCGCACCACGGCCAGGGCCTGCTCCTCCACATCGGCCGCCACTTGCTGGCGCTGCAGATGCGCCGTATAGCCGATGAGCGCAAACGCGGGAATCACCGCCAGCAGGACCAGCAGCAACAAACGCCCACGCAAGCCCAGGGTAGCCGGCTTCACGGCAACATTCTCAGGTTGTCGGGCTCAACGGACATGGAATCCTTTCTGCGGTTTAATTATGTCGCTAACGGAAGCAGATAACGCTCATTGATCGCGGGTATCGGCAACCCGGCTAAAAACCTTAGAAAATTGATAGATTAGAGGCCGACGGAAGCGCGGACGGTGAAAAATTAAACAATTAGCCGGTTTTCGCCAGATCGTTTGGCACGTGACCGTAGAGAATCAACCGGATGTCGGCTCCAGGGGCTTCAATGACTCGTCGTTCAGACCGACCAGCAGCAAATTACCCTGCTCGTTGACCCGAAAGCGGCCATAGCGTGCCGGCTCATAAATCCCGGCGTGCCCTTCCTGGAAGTAAAAGGCATTGGTGGCAAATTTCACCCGGCCCTGGCGGACCCGGTAATATAACAAGCGTTCATCGTCCGCCAGCGCCTGATCCCGATAGAGTCCGCGATAGGTGGCCACATTGCGCTCATCCAGCGCGACGATGACATACCCGTCACCGGCCTCGACCGGTTGTCGTCCGCGACCGGACTTTACTTTCGGCAAGTCGGCGCCGATGGACCGCGCCAGGCGAAAACGCAACGCCATGTAATCGCCCTGCATCAGGGAGCGCGGATCGACCGGCGCCAGTTCCAGATACACCACCTGCCCGTGGGCCAGATGTTGCTCCTTGTTGTAGATCGACCCGTTCACCAGCAGCAGTGTTGCGATCAGGGTCAGCAGAGCCACCTTAACGTTGAGGGACATCGACCACCTCCCCGGTAAACAGATAACGCATGGCCAGCCAGCGCAGCACCAGCAAGGTCACGCCGATCATCAGCAAGTGACCGGCCTTGACCAGCAAGGTGGTATCCAGCAAGTAATAATAAGAAGAGACAAAGAACAGCAGCGCGGCGATGCCCAGCCCCAGCAATACGCGGTTACCCACGGCAAAGCCCAGCAGCAGGATCACCAGTGCCGTTGCCAGCCCCGGCGCTTCCAGCGAGAGCAGCGCGATTAACAACGTTGCCCCCAGAACCAGCCAACTGAAACGATCGCCGCTGTGATGATAAGCGCGTTGCAGCAAGCGCCACACCACATACACCATCACCGCCACGGTCAACAGTTCGGCCATCCACGGTTGCAGCCATGACTCGATTTCATAAGGCTCTAACCGCCAGCCCGTACCGCGGGCCTGAAACAACACCGAACCTTTCAGAGGTATCAGTGCCAGTGTCAGCCCGTAACCGGCGGCACGTACACGTTCGAGCTGCTGCGGGTAACGAAACAAGTGCAACCAGAGCCAGGCCATCCCCAGCAGCAAGATACTGTCCATCACGTAGGGCACATGCATCATGGCAAAGGCGATGGATAACGCCGTGGCCGCAACAAACGCGGAAAAGACCCGGTG
>JAXHTI010000092.1:0-10662 GCA_034190045.1 Pseudomonadota bacterium | reverse complement strand
CTAAAGCGGCGGCGTCTTTCGGGCGCGTTTTCTTTGGTTCGTTTCTTTGTCGCGTGACAAAGAAATGAACCCGAGGCGCGCTGGCGGGTCAGCGCTCTCGAGATTCAGCTCGCCCGGAGGGCGAACCTTTTGATAGAGACTGGATGCTTGATCACCCCTCCCTAGCCCTCCCCTTGAAGGGGAGGGAATAAAACCCAAACCGCGAGAACTTGCTTTCAAAATTCAGCCCGCCCGCAGGGCGATCCTTTTAATAGAGAGTGAATGCTTGATCACCCCTCCCTAACCCTCCCCTTGCAGGGGAGGGAATAAAATAAGAACCACAAGAACCCGCTTTCAAAATTCAGCCCGCCCGCAGGGCGCACCTTCTATATCCCCAACCACCCCTCAAACTGTTCCCTGAACATCGGCCGCCCGATATGAAACCCCTGCCCGATCGTCACCCCCAGGTCCCGACACTGATCGAGCTGCTGTTCATCCTCGATCCCTTCGGCGATCGAAACCAGCCCGAGTTGCTCCGCCAGGGTCGCCGCCGCGCTGACGATGGCCCGGCCCCAGGGCTTGTCCAGATTCTGCACGAAATACATATCGATCTTGATGATGTCGATCGGCAGATCGGCTAGGTAGGCCAGCGAGGAATGGCCGGTGCCAAAATCATCGACGGCGATCTGGCTGCCGCGTTCACGAATCTCGGAGAGCGTATTCACCGCCCGTCTGGGCTGATCCATGATGCCGGTTTCCGTCACCTCGAAATGGATCTGGTCCATTGGCATGTTGGCGTAGCGAAAGTGATCCAGCAGCCGCTCCAGCATGTCCGACCGGCGGAACAGCGCGGAACTCAGATTGATGGCCATGCTGCCCTCAAAGCTCTGTTTCTGCCACCGGTTCAGATCCCGTAATCCAATCCCCAGGATCGCCTCGGTCAGCGGCATCATTAACGGCGACTGCTCCACAAAGGGCAAAAACTGGCCGGGCGGAATGGGCCCCTTTGCGGCGTGTTCCCAGCGGCACAGCGCCTCGACACCCACACACTCACCGGATTGCAGATGCACCTGGGGTTGATAGGCGAGTCGGATGCCGCTCTCCTCGTCCAGTGCTTGCTCGAGATCGAGCATCAACCGAAAGCGATAACGTTCCTCCTCGTCGATCGCTCGATCATAGGTCGCATAGCGACTTTCCAGAGTGCTCGCCTGATAGCAGGCGAACACGCCCGTGCGCACCAGCTCGCCCAGCGAGTCAGCATGATTGGGATAGTGACTGATGCCGATGAAGGCATCCAGATGATAGAAAATACCCGCGACCTTGAAGGGCTCGCGCAGCACTTCTGCCAGCGCCTCGGCCCGTTGCGTGGCATGCAGGAAGCTGCCGTTTTGCAACAGCACGGCGAAGCGTCCCTGATTAATGTGATACGGCGTTGTCTCCTCTTCGGCCGCATCCCGGATACGCTGCCCGACCTCCCGGATCACCATGTCACGTTCCACCGGCCCGAAAGTACGCAGAATAAAATCAACGCCTTCAAGATCGATCACGAGCAGCACCAGGGAAAACTTGCCCGTGTCCGCCTCCTCTATGAGCGGCTTCACGTCATAGTAGAAACTGTCCCGGTTCGGCAACAGTGTCCGGGAATCATTGTCGCCAGGATTCAATCCCAGTTCACTGTCGGTCGGTCTGGTCGGCATGGTTCACGCTCCATGTAAGCCTGTTATCGATACTTTTTTATTTCGGCAAACTCAATTACTCCTTAAATGAAAATCAACATTGCAGCGGGCATAACACTGGTATCCCCTTGAACATGATAAATATGCTTCGTTTTTCTATACAAGCATAAGGGTTTCCCCTAACTCAACTACTAACCCCTTGATCCCGTTAGACGCCGCCGAGCATCGCAGCGGAAGGAGGAACAGCCCGAAGGGTGGCGGCAGGGAGGCCGCCACTCGCTCGACGGCACAGGGACGTGCCGTCGGGCGAGCCCGACTGGAGCGAGAAGCGCAGGGGACCGGTTCAGCCATTGGAAATGGCTGGAGCGGCGGCGTCTTCGGGGGAGCTTCTTTGGGTACTTTCTTGTCGGTACAAGAAAGTACCTCGCCGCGCGGGCGCGAGAGCCCGCTTTCAAGATCAAGGCCGCCCGGAGGGCGATCCTTTTGATAGAGACTGGATGCTTGATCACCCCTCCCTAACCCTCCCCTTGCAGGGGAGGGAATAAAACCAGAACCGCGAGAACCCGCTTTAAAATTCAGGCTCGCCCGCAGGGCGAACATTTAAAGTAGGAAGTGATTTTGATCACCCCTCCCTAACCGTTATTCCGGGCGTCCTGCCCTCCACCCTTCGGGCCAGCCTTCGGCTGTTCAAATCTGTTCCTGACAGATTTGTCCCTTGCAGAGGAGGGGATCAAAGGAGGAAGTGCTAGAGGACTTTCTTCAATGCAGCCAGAAACGCCGCATTCTCTTCCGGCGTGCCGACGGTGACACGCAGGCAATCCTTCAACAAGCCACCGGCTTTGTCGAGATTCTTGATCAACACGCCCTCGCCCTTCAGCGCCTCGAAGATATCGGTCGCCTTGCCGGGTTGGGTGCGAAACAGGATAAAGTTCGCCTGGCTGGGATAGACAGCCAGCCCGTCAATCTTCTGCATCTCGGCATACAACAATTCCCGATCGGCACAGATCTGATCCGTCTGCGCGTTCAGCACATCGCGATTCTGCAGGGCGAACTCGGCGCTGGCCTGGGTGAGGCTGCTGATGTTGTACGGCAGGCGCACCTTGTCGAATTCGTTGAGCCAGGCCGGGTTGCCGGCCAGCAGTCCCAGCCGCAATCCGGCCAGGCCCATCTTGGAGACAGTACGCATCACCAGCATGTTGTCGTAATTGGTCACCTCGTTCATGAACGAGTCACCGGCGAAGGCGTGGTACGCCTCGTCGATGATCACCAGTCCCGGCGCGGCATCGATGATCTTTTTCACATCGTTCTTGTCGAACAGGTTACCGGTCGGGTTGTTGGGATAGGCCAGGAACACCACCGCCGGCTGGTACTGCTCGATGGCGTGCAGGACTTCTTTGCTGTCCAGCGAAAAGTCGTCCTGCAGCGGCACGCCGATGTACTGCATGTCGGTGAAGGTGGCGATCATGTGGTACATGACAAAGCCCGGCTCCACCGACAGCACGGTGCGCTGTTCGTCGGCCAGGGTCATGAGGATCATCTGGATGATCTCGTCCGAGCCGTTGCCCAGCAGAATCTCCGCACCTTCGGGCACGGCCATCGCCTCGCGCAGGTGTTGCTTCAAACTGGCGGCGGAGGGATCGGGATAGCGGTTGAGTTCCACCTGGCGCACGACATCCAGCCATTGATCCAGCAGCGGCTCGGGCCAGCGATAGGGGTTTTCCATCGCATCGAGTTTGATCAGACCCTTCGCGGGCGGCACGTGATAGGCCTGCAGGCCGTGGATCTCGGGGCGGATCCATTTGTCGATGCGTGAGCCGCTCATGGGTTTTATCAATCCTTGATGCGGTATTCGGCGGAGCGGGCGTGGGCGGTGAGGCTTTCGCCGCGCGCCAGCACCGAGGCGGTCTTGCCCAACGTTGAGGCGCCATCGGCCGAACACATGATGAGACTCGAGCGTTTTTGAAAATCGTACACGCCCAGCGGCGAGCTGAAACGCGCGGTGCGCGAAGTAGGCAGCACGTGATTGGGGCCGGCGCAGTAGTCGCCGATCGCCTCGGCGGTATAGCGACCCATGAAAATGGCACCGGCGTGGCGGATCTGTTTGGCGGTCGCTTCCGGGTTGTCGATGGACAGCTCCAGGTGTTCCGGGGCGATGTAATTGGCCACCGCGATCGCCTCGTCCATGTCTTTCACTTCGATTAGCGCGCCGCGATCGGACAGGGAGGTTTCGATGATGGCCTTGCGTTCCATCTCCTGCACCAGGCGATCGATGCTTTGTTTCACCTGGTCGAGGAAGCCGGCATCGGGGGAGACCAGGATCGCCTGGGCGTCTTCATCGTGTTCCGCCTGGGAGAAGAGGTCCATGGCGATCCAGTCGGGATCGGTTTTGCCGTCGCACACAACTAATATCTCGGAAGGCCCGGCGATCATGTCGATGCCGACGCGACCGAAGACCATCGACTTGGCGGTGGCCACATAGATGTTGCCGGGGCCGACGATCTTGTCCACCGGCGGAACCGTTTCGGTACCGTAGGTCAGCGCGGCCACGGCCTGCGCCCCGCCCAGGGTGAAAACTTTGCTCACCCCGGCGATGCGCGCGGCGGCCAGCACCATCTCGTTCACCTCGCCGTCGGGCGTGGGCACGACCATGATGATCTCTTCGACGCCGGCCACGTGCGCGGGAATGGCGTTCATCAACACCGACGAGGGATAGGTTGCCTTGCCGCCGGGCACATACAGCCCGACCCGATCCAGCGGCATCACCTGCTGGCCGAGCAGCGTGCCGTCGGCCTCGGTATAGGACCAGGACTCCATCTTCTGGTGCGCGTGATAGTTACGCAGCCGCTGCGCGGCGGTCTCCAGCGCCTGGCGGGTTTCGGCGGGGATATTGTTCAGGGCCGCCTCGAGGCGATCCATATCCAGGGTGAGATCGGCCATGCTGGTGGCGGCCATGCGATCGAATTTGTTGGTGTATTCGACCAGCGCCGCGTCGCCCCGGGTGCGCACCTCCCTGAGGATGTTCTTGACCGTGGTGTTGACCGCCTCGTCGGAGACGCCTTCCCAGTCGAGCAGCTGATCCAGCTCGGACCAGAAGCTGTCATCGGTGGTTTTGAGTCGCTTGATGTCCATGTTAATTCACCGCCTCGCCGATGCGATCGATCAGGGCCTTGACCCGGGCGTGTTTCATTTTCATCGACGCCTTGTTGACGATCAACCGCGAGCTGATATCGGCCATGTGCTCCAGCGGTTCCAGGCCGTTGGCCTTGAGGGTATTGCCGGTGTCGACCAGGTCGACGATAAAGTCGGACAGCCCGACGATGGGACCCAGCTCCATGGAGCCGTACAGTTTGATCACTTCCACCTGCTTGCCCTGCTCGGCAAAGTAACGTCGCGCGACATTCACATACTTGGTGCAGATGCGCAGCCGCCCTTCGGGTACCGTCGCGCCTTTGGGACCGGCGATCATCATCTTGCACCGGGAGATTTTCAGATCCAGCGGTTCATACAGCCCTTCGCCGCCGTGTTCCATCAGCACGTCCTTGCCGGCCACGCCGATGTCGGCCGCGCCGTACTGCACGTAGGTCGGCACATCGGTGGCGCGGATGATCACCAGCTTGATGTCATCGATGTTGGTATCCAGGATCAGCTTGCGGCTGGTTTCGGGATCGTCCAGCGGCTCGATGCCGGCGTGCTTGAGCAGCGGCAGCGTCTCTTTGTAGATGCGGCCCTTGGACAGGGCAATGGTCAGTTGTTCACTCATGATAATGTAATGCCGGCACCCGTCGAATCTGTGCCCCCAGTTGTTGCAGTTTTTCCTCGATACATTCGTAACCGCGATCGATGTGATAGATGCGATCCACCGTGGTCGTCCCTTTGGCGACCAGCCCGGCGATAACCAGGCTGGCCGAGGCACGCAGATCGGTGGCCATCACCGGCGCGCCGGTCAGATGTTTCACCCCGGTGGAAAACGCGGTATTGCCTTTTAACTGGATATCCGCGCCCATGCGCTGCAGCTCCTGCACGTGCATGAAGCGGTTTTCAAACACGGTTTCGGTGATGGTCCCCGAACCCTTGGCGATCGAATTGAGCACAGAAAATTGTGCCTGCATGTCGGTCGGAAACGCTGGGTACGGCGCGGTCTGCAGATCCACCGCTCTGGGCCGCTTGCCGTGCATATCAATCGTAATAGAGCTGTTGTCGATATCCAGGTGGGCACCCGCCTCTTCCAGCTTGGCCAGCACCGCGTCCAG
Source organism: Pseudomonadota bacterium (assembly GCA_034190045.1). Taxonomy (GTDB): domain Bacteria; phylum Pseudomonadota; class Gammaproteobacteria; order UBA6429; family Thiohalophilaceae; genus Thiohalophilus. The sequence continues at coordinate 4,757 of JAXHTI010000092.1, read as the reverse complement.
CAGGCTGGCATCGGTATTCTTGAGCTTGACCTTGCCGCCGGTGATCGCCGCCGCCACCAGGTAAGTGCCGGTTTCGATCCGATCCGGCAGCACGTTGTAATCGGTCCCGTGCAACCGCTCGACACCGTGGATCACGATCTTGTCCGTGCCGGCGCCCTCGATATCGGCGCCCATGCTGTTCAGGCAGTTGGCCAGATCCAGCACTTCGGGTTCGCGCGCGGCGTTTTCGATCACCGTGGTGCCTTTGGCCAGGGTTGCGGCCATCATCAGGTTCTCGGTCCCGGTGACGGTGACCATGTCCATCACCAGCTTGGCCCCCTTGAGCCGCTTGGCGCGCGCCTTGATATAGCCGTTTTCGACGCTGATCTCGGCGCCCATCTGTTGCAGGCCGTGAATATGCAGATTGACCGGTCGCGAACCGATGGCGCAACCGCCCGGCAGCGACACTTCCGCCTCGCCGAAGCGGGCCAGCAACGGCCCCAGCACCAGGATCGAGGCGCGCATGGTCTTGACCAGGTCGTAGGGCGCCACGTATTCCTTGATCGTGGAGCTGTCGACCTCCACGCCCATGTTGTCGGTCATGGTGATCTGCACGCCCATGCGCCCGAGCAGTTCCATGGTGGTGGTGATATCGTGCAGGTGCGGAATATTGCCGATGTTGACCGGCTCGTCGGCCAGCAACGTCGAGGCAATAATCGGCAGCGCCGCGTTCTTGGCGCCGGAAATACGAATCTCACCCTGCAGGTTGGCACCGCCGGTGATTAGAAGCTTGTCCATCGGGTCTGTTTTGTCCTACAAAAGCACCGCTCGCGCGGCGGGCTGCATCACTCAGGATGAGATCTGCAGTTCGCGAGCCTTCTCCCACTCGTCGGGGGTATAGGCCTTGATGGTCAGGGCATGCAGTTCGCCGGAGGTGATCTTGTCAGTCACCGTGCCGTAGACCATTTGCTGTTTTTTCACCGGGCTCAGGCCCTCGAAATCGGGGCTGACCACGATCGCGTCAAAATGGCTGCCGTCGCCGTTGACGGTGGCTTCACAGCCGGGAATTCCGGCTTCAATCAGTTGTTTAACCTCGTCGGGGCTCATGGTTCCAACTCGCATCGGGCTGTGTATGAGCTCGCTATTGTATCCGCTCAGCCGCTGGCCGCACAGGGCAAAACCGGACCGGATTGGAAATTTGGCAGGAAAACCACAGACTTGCCCCAAGAATAAGGGGCTAGGGGCTGGGAGCTAGAACCTAGGATCTAACCCTTGCGCTCATGCCAACGGCAGGAGTGCCAGGGTCAGGGAGTGTCACGTAGGCTATCGCCAACGTGACCTACGCGACTGGATTCCGGGTCGCGCCTCCGGCTTGCCCGGAATGACGGGGTAACGGGATTGTTTTCCTCGTCCCTCGTAACTCGTCCCTCGGCCTTTTATTTATGAGAGCGGCAGGAGATCTTCCAGCCCACTGATCCGGGCGATATCGCGCAGCTGATCCGGCAGGTTGCGGAAGCTCAGTTTGCGATCCTGCTGGCGGGCGAACTGCATCCATTCCACCAGCAGGGCCAGGCCGGCGCTGTCGCTGCGGGTGACGTCCTGCAGGTCGAAACAGACTTCGCCCTGGCTGCGGCCCAGGATCGGCTCGACCTGTTGCAACAGGCCCGGCACGGTCTGCATGTTGAGCTCGCCGCTGATGAGGTAGCTGTTGTCATCCTGGGGGGTGATGGCGGTGTCACTCATTGGCGGGGTTCTCCTGTGCGGTTGGTTGCTCAAGGCGCGAAATCAGCGCCTCCAGCCCTTGCGCCTTGATCTCGCTGGCAAAACTGGTGCGGTAGTTGGCCACCAGGCTGATGCCATCGACGCTGATGTCATAGACCCGCCAGCGGCCGTCATGCCGCCACAGGTAATAGTACAGTGCGACAGGCGGCTTGCCCGGCCGGGCGATCCGGGTGCGGACCGTCACCTCGCCGCTGGCCGGATCTTCACGCAGGGGTAAATACTCAATGCGCTGCCCCCGGTACTCCAGCAGGGCGACGGCGTAAGTTCGCACCAGTCGTTGCCGAAACGCGGGGACGAAACGCCGCTTCTGTTCCAGGCTGGCGCGCGGCCAGTACTTGCCCAGCACCCAGGCCGACATGCGAACGAAATCGAAATGGGGCAGGACGATCTCGCCGACCAGCTCGTAAATCAGCGCCGGCTGCTGTTCGAGCTGCGGGCCGTGTTCTTCGAGCGCCGCCAGCATGCGATCGGTGGTGTCGATGACCAGTTGCTGCGGATCCGCCGGGGAGTGGACCTGATCCCGGGCCGTCTCCTGGGCGGCGGCCGGCGGGACCCCGCCCAGGCAAACGGCCAGCAGCACCAGGCCTGACAGCCGCTGCCACCGACCCCGGTTGCCGACATTCACCTATTGGTCTCCACTGTCATCCATAAACCGGCTGATGAACTGGCCGATCAGTTTCTCCAGCACCAGCGAATCCTGGGTCAGCTTGATCTCGTCGCCCTGGCCCAGCACTTTCATGGCCCCGCCCGGCTCCAGCCCGACATATTTTTCCCCCAGCAGCCCGGCGGTATAGATGCTGGCCGAGGTGTCTTTGGGCAGGGTCTCGCGATACTGCTCCTCGATGCGCAGGGTGACCACCGCCTGGAAAGTTTGTTGATCGAAGTCGATCGAGTTGACCCGGCCGATGGTCACCCCGGCCATGGTCACCGGTGAGCGGACCTTGAGCCCGCTGATATCCTCGAAACGGGCACTGATTTCGTAGCCCTCGTCGTTACTGTAGGTGCTGAGGTTGCTGACCTGCATGGCCAGCATGAACAGCGCCGCAAGCCCCGCGGCAACAAAGATTCCGACCCAGATTTCGACCAGACGTGAATTGTTCATCGTTATTCTCCAAACATGAGCGCTGTTAGCACAAAATCCAGCCCCAGCACGGCCAGCGAGGCATGCACAACCGTCCGGGTGGTGGCGCGACTGATCCCCTCGGACGTCGGGGTGGCGTCATAGCCTTCGAACACCGCGATCCAGGTAACCACCACGCCGAAGACCAGGCTTTTGATCACACCATTATAAATATCATCATAGACATCGACGTTGGCCTGCATCTGCGACCAGTAGGCGCCCTGGTCCACCCCGAGCAGCCCCACGCCGACAAAATAGCCGCCCAGCACGCCGACCGCGCTGAAGATCGCCGCCAGCAACGGCATGGACAAAAACCCGGCCAGAAAACGCGGCGCCAGCACCCGGCGAATGGGATCGACCGCCATCATCTCCATGGCCGAGAGTTGTTCGGTGGTTTTCATCAGGCCGATTTCGGCGGTCAATGCCGAGCCGGCACGCCCGGCAAACAACAGCGCGGTCACCACCGGCCCCAGCTCGCGCACCAGGCTCAACGACACGATCACCCCGAGCGACTCCTCGGCGCCGAAGTCGACCAGCGTGTTATAACCCTGCAGGCCCAGCACCATGCCGACAAAGGCGCCGGAGACCAGGATGATCAGCAAGGAGAGCACACCGACCGAATAGATCTGCTGGATGACCAGGTTAAATTTCGGCACCAGGGTCGGCAGGCCTTCGAGAATGCGCAGTAACAGCAGGTGACCGCGCCCCAGGCGCTGAAAAAAGCCCAGCGCGTTATGTCCCAGTTGTTGCAGCATCGAGAGCATCAGTCGCGCGCCCCGTTGTGGTCGACCAGGTCCTCGGCATAACTGCCGGCCGGGTAATGAAACGGCACCGGTCCGTCCGGCAGCCCCTGCATGAATTGCTGGGCCCATTCGGAATCGGAGTTGCGCAGATCCTCGCGCGAACCGTGCGCGACCACCTTGCCGCCGGAGAGCAGATAAATGTCATCGGCAATCTCGGAGGTTTCGGCGATATCGTGCGAAACGATCACGCTGGTCAGCCCCAGCGAGTCATTGAGATCCTTGATCAGCCGCACCAGCACGCCCATGGAGATCGGGTCCTGGCCGGTAAACGGTTCGTCATACATGATCATCATCGGGTCCAGGGCGATGGCGCGCGCCAGTGCCACGCGCCGCGCCATGCCACCGGACAGTTCCGCCGGCATCAGCTCCCGCGCGCCGCGCAGGCCGACCGCCTCGAGCTTCATCAGCACCAGGGTACGGATCAGCCGCTCGGGCAGTTTGGTGTGCTCACGCAGGGGAAAGGCGACGTTATCGTACACGTTCATGTCAGTGAGCAGCGCGCCGTTTTGAAACAGCATGCCCATGCGCTTGCGCAATTCAAACAGGGCCGCGCGTCCGAGCCGGTTCACGTTTTCCCCGTCGACCGTGATGGTGCCGGATTCCGGTTGCAGCTGCCGGCCGATCAGACGCAACAGGGTCGTCTTGCCCGTGCCGCTGGGTCCCATGATGGCCGTGATGCTGCCGCGACGGATATCGATATCGATATCATCGAAAATGACATTACGGCCCCGACGAAAGGTGAGATTACGGATCTCGACCAGGTTTTCAGCTACAGCCATGCGTGCGCAGTTCCTTGATTGAGCGTACCGGGTTGGCAATACCGGGATTGGCGGTGCCGGCATTGTGACCCACGGCCCGGCTAATGACAATGCCAGGCGGGTTACCGGCGCGGTTCATTAACAGCGGGATCACAGCAATTCCTCGATCTGCTTGGCCTGACGCAGGGTTTCCATGTCGGGCGGTTGTCCGTCGAGTACCAGCGCCACATCCCGCGCCGGATGGCTGACCGCCAGAGCGGCTTCAAGATACTCGCGCAACTGTCGCGCGGAACATTCACCACCCACCCGGATCAC
>JAXHTI010000091.1:0-10683 GCA_034190045.1 Pseudomonadota bacterium | reverse complement strand
GCGAACTTTTTCAGACGTTCGAGATTCTCCGCATCGGTAAACAGCCAGGGACGTTCCAGTTTGTTGAATATCTTGTAAAGTTTGGCGCGATGTTCATCACTGATACCGACGGCCACCGGCACTGGCACAATGCCACCCAGTATCGCTCCCCAGAAGGCATCGATAAAATCCGGATTGCTACGAGTCAGGATGACCAGCTCGTCACCGGGTTTCAAACCCATCGCCTGCAGGCGACCGAGCATGGACAGGGCCCGGGTCTGCAGTTGCTGATAGGTGATCACCTGTTCGCTATCGCGACCCTCGATATAGGTCACGGTGCGTTCGTCGGAGGCGTTGTCGAGCAAGGCCTCGTTAAGCGTTTGATAATTCAGCATGGAGTTCGTTTCAACGACGTATCAATTGCAAATAAATGGGCTGCTTGTTACGCAGGTTCACTGCCGGCTCCAGTTCGAGTGGCTGCTCATCCAGCAACTGCACACGGAATTTTCTCGCCATCAGCCCGAAATGCATTTGCATCTCGACCGTGGCAAAAAAATCCCCGATGCAACGTCGCGGCCCGGCGGAGAACGGGATATAAGCCTGTTTGTGCTGCTCGCGAATATTCTCCTCGGCAAAACGTTCCGGATCGAATCTTTCCGGCTGCGACCAGTAGCGAGGATGGCGATGCAGGAAGTAGGGCGTGATAAAAATATCCGTGCCGGCCGGCACAAAATAGTCGCCGAGTTGATCGTCCTCGATGGCACGGCGGGTATAAAGCCACACCGGCGGATAATAGCGCAGCGCCTCTTCGACCACCTGTTTGACGTAGGGTAACTGTTCAAGATCATCAAAACCGGGAATCTGTTCGTAATCGGCGTTATCGACCTCGGCGTGCAATTTACTTTCGACTTCGGGATACCGGGCCAGGAAGTACCAGACCCAGTTGAGGGTTATTGCACTGGTTTCATGCCCGGCGATGATCATGGTCATGATCTCGTCCAGCAATTCCCTGTCGGTCATTGCCGCATCGGTTTCCTTGTCCCGGGAATCCATGAACATGGCCAGAAAGTCGACCCGCTCGGGTTGTTCCCGCCGACGCCGCTCGATCACTTCCAGAATAATTTTACTCAGTGCCCGGAACTTGATGACCAGCTGCATATCCCGGGCCATGTCTTCGGTGAGAATTGAAAACGGGTTGCTGCCCTGTTCGGCGACAATCCGATCCAGATCCTCGCTGAACAGGGAACGCAACACGATCTGCAGGGCCAGTTCACTGGCCTCCGCAGTGATATTGATCGGCTCGCCCCGATCGGCCTTCGCCTCCCAGCTGTCGAGCAGCTCCAGGTTACAACGTTTGATCTGCCCGGAAAGCTCGGCGATTACCTTGCGACTGAAAGCCGGCTGGATCATGCGCCGCTGACGACGCCAGAACGGCCCGTCACTGACAATAATTCCGTTGCCCAGCAGCATCTTGACCCGATCGAAACCCACGCCTTTGGTATAATTCTGGTGATTCTTTACCAGAATGTGCTTGAGATAATCGGGATGGTTGACCAGGTAGGCGTCGCTCTTGCGGCTTTCGGAAGCCAACCGGCAGATATCACCATACTCGGCAATCAGCCCGGCGATAATGTCAAAGGATTCCGGTGTGGTATTGAGATCGCAGGGCCGGGCCGGGCCGGGGGGCAATTTTTTCGAACCCTGTGCTGTCGCCGTCATTCGCTTGCCTGAGTGTTGAAAAATCGTGTTACGAGTTGATTATGAGCCAGTCTGAAGTCCGCCTACTATATATGAATATCGATCCGGAGAAAATCAGCCCGGCGATGCTGGACGGGTGGCTGGCTCAACTCCCTGCCCGTAAACGTGAACAGATTGGCAAACACCGCCACCATGCCAACCGGGTCCAGTCCGCCGCAGGCTGGCACCTGGTGGAACAGGCCATGCTCGATCTCGGTTTTGCCGATTTCAGCCTGGAGGCCGTCGACTTCGCGAGTCCCCATAAATCCGGCTCCGCCTTCCCCGCCGATTTCAATATCAGCCATTCGGGACAACTGGTCTGCGCCGCGGCGCTGGCCGGCGGACGGATCGGTGTCGATGTGGAACAGTTTCGCCCCCTCAAAAGTGACGTCATCCACAAATACCTGACTGCCGAACAGGCCCGTCAGTGTGAAGCGGACCCGAACCGGTTTTTTGATTTCTGGACCCGAAAAGAGGCTGTCATCAAGGCCCACGGCCAGGAAGGCATCGTGCGCCTGCGCGAGGTTGAACTACAGGAAGACAGGGCCGATTTCGCCGGCAAAACCTGGTATCTGACCACGCTGCACCTGGCCGAAGGCTACGCCGGTCACATTGCCACCGATCAGCCTACAATCCGGCTCGAGATCGAGAAAGTCGATCCGGCTTATATCCGCAAATGAACGCGAATACACGCAAATATAAATTGATTTGTTACTAAAGTAAGCGTTGCGAATATCCGTACAGGCAAGAGCTGCGGCAGCACCCGCTTAACAGCAACGCGATCGCGCATTCATAGCGCTGTTTAGAAAGCCGATCCCGTTCCTTCACTGACCAGTAATTCACGGTGTTGGCATTGATTGGCGGACTGTGCCACGCCAATAGCGTTGTCACACCACAAACCGTTATACTGGCCGGTATCCGTCTGTCACTCTAAATCATTATGAAACTACGCCGCCGTCTGCTGTCGCTGTTTGCCAAACCCCTGCTCAAGGGCCTGATGAATGTCCTGTGGCTCACCTGCCGGGTGAAGGCCGTCATCGGCGAGAACAATGCCGAACGCATACTGGCCGACAGCAAGCCGGTGATCCCCTGCTACTGGCATCAGCACCATATCTTCGGTATCTGGTACATGCTGCGACTGCGCCGTCGCGGACTCAGGGTAGGCTTTTTGATCAGCCCCTCGCGGGACGGGGACGTGCCGGCGAAGATTGCCGAGTCGTGGGGACTGCGGGCTATTCGCGGCTCCAGCCACCGCACCGGCGCCCGGGCCCTGAAGGAGCTGTATGAGTTGATTACCAAAGAAGGTATCTCGCCGGTCAATACGTCCGACGGGCCGACCGGGCCGATTCACAAATTCAAACCCGGCGCCATCATGCTCGCTCAAATGAGTGGCGCGCCCATTCTACCAATTTCCTGGGCCGCCGATCGTTACTGGCAACTGGCCTCCTGGGATCGGTTTATCATCCCCAAGCCGTTTTCCCGCATCGTTATCGCCGTCGGCGAACCACGGCATATCGATCGCCAGCTGGGGATGACAGAACTGGAACCGGTACAACAGGAACTGGAGCAGACACTGCAGGGCCTCACCGAAGCAGCGCAACAGTCCCTGCACGCCAGGGCATAAAACCCCGGTAAATCAGGCCTTCAGTTCTTCGCGCACGCCGGCGAGAATTTCCTGCATACTGATCGTGTCGCGCAGCAGCTCCATGACCTCTTTTTCATTTACCGGCCGGCTGAACAAAAAGCCCTGGATGGTATGACAGCCAAGCGCGTGCAAATAGGCCAGTTCGCGCGCAGTTTCCACCCCTTCGGCCACGACATTGAGACGCAAGCTGTGCGACAGGGCCATGATGGCAGTGACGATGCTTGCATTATCACTACTGGCCCGATCATTCACATTGGTGACAAAGGAACGATCGATTTTCAAGGTATCGATGGGGAAGCGTTTGAGATGACTCAGGGACGAATAACCGGTACCAAAGTCATCCACCGCAATGCGCACGCCCATTGACTTGAGTTCCTCGAGTACCCGGGCACTGGTCGCCACATCGGACATCAGGCAGCTCTCGGTCACTTCGATCTCCAGATTACCGGGATCGGCCTGGCTCTCTTCGAGAATGTGCTGAATACGAGAGGTGAAATTATTTTGTTCGAATTGTGGTGCCGCCACATTCACCGAGATCGGTAATACCGGCAAACCCTCCGCCTGCCAGCGATTGCTTGCAGCGCAGGCTTCACGGATGACCCATTCGCCGACCGGAATGATCAGTCCGCTTTCTTCGAGCACCGGCACGAACTCCAGCGGCGGCACCAGTCCGCGCTGGGGATGTTGCCAGCGAATCAGTGCCTCGAAGCCTTTGATTGCGCCGCTGGTCGAGTCGACCTTGGGCTGATAATGCAGTTCGAACTGGTGCTGTTCCAACGCCGCGCGCAGACCGTGTTCGGCCCGGAGTCGCCCGGCACTGCCCTCACCCATCTCCGGCGTATAAAAGGCAATATGCCGGCCTCCGGTTTTTTTGGCCCGTTGCATGGCCGCATCGGCCGACATCAACAGTTTTTCATCTTCCTGGTGATCGATGGGATAGACAGCAATCCCCACCCGGGTAGTGATATCGATCTCGTGCTCGTCGAACAGGTAAGGCTCGTCCGCCACCTCAATCAGCCGTAACACAGCCTTTTCGATCTCATCCTTGCGCTCGACATCGCCCATGATAATGGCAAAGTCATCGGCACACATGCGGATGACACTGTCACTGGAACGCAGGATATTGCGCAGACGCTGCGCCAGTTCGATCAACAGCCGATCCGCCACCGCATGCCCCAGGGCGTGATTGATGCGCTGGAAGCGATCGATATTGATACGCACCAGCGCCACCAGCTTCTCTTCCCGCCGGGCATGGGCACAGGCCCGTTCCAGTCGATCCCAGAACAGCACCCGGTTGGGTAGCCCGGTCAGATCATCATGATAGGCACGCCGGGACAACTCGATATCCTGCAGTCGGGAACGGTGCACTAACCAGCGATCCAGCCCCGTCAGCGCCAGCAGTCCAACCCCCAGCAACAGCAGCATCGCCACCACCACGGTGCGCGTCGTTGCTGTCGCCAGCACCGCGAGTGAGTCGGCGGGAGCCACCAGTTCCAGCGAGGCCTGCGCCGGATCGCCCACGGGGACACGGATCAGCACCCGGGGGCTATCTTCCCCCTCGATGACGACCGCCTGCCGGGATGTCGGGATGGAAACCTGTTCCGGGGACACCGTGTCCGGGGTATCTGACAACATCGCCGGACCATCGGGCCGGGAGAGTTGATAGTGGATGGGCCCGAACGCCAGGATAAGCGCTTGCAGGTCTTCGCGCTCGGCCCGCGAGGCCTGGCCCGCGAGCAACGCTTGCCAGCCCGGTTGCCGGGGCAACAACCCGGCCAGGCGCTCGGCCCGGACCGTGTGTTGCTGCAGCAGCTGTGTCTCCTGCTGCATGAGGAGCACCTGCTGCACCGCAATACCCAGCCCGAGCACCAGCAGCAGTAAGAGTAAAAATCCAGCGTGAACCACACGGCCCTGCTGCCGGGAAATAGAGTGTTGGGTCATACAGCCTGTATTGCCGCGGACGCGGTTCCTTTGAATTTTATTGTGAGAGACGGGTGGCGCAGGCTGATTTATCGACACTTCCCGCCACAAACTTGAGAGCCCGGTCACAGTTCCACCACCTGTTTCTGACCACCGCTTCAGGTGATTGATTTTAAAGACTAAAACCGGGGTGAAGCCGGTCACAGATTGGCCTGCCGAATGCCAGAGGATGCGGGCGACGGCCTATACTCGATCCCATGTCATACGCCCTGCCCAGATTTGCCCGCACGGCCGCCCTGATGCTGATGGCCGGGCTGTTCTATCTGCCGCCGGCCCAGGCCGCACTGGTCAAGATCGGTGTGTTCAGCCCCGAAGGCTTCGCCACCGGCATGCAACGCTGGCAGCCGAGCGCCGACTATCTGGGCCAGCAAATACCGGCGCACCGCTTCCAGGTGTTGCCCTACCAGGATCTGGGCGAGCTGGAACAGGACGCGCGCCGGGGTAAATTCGATTTTGTTCTCACCCACCCGGCGTCCTTCGTTCAGCTCGAGCAGCAGGCTGGCCTGATCCGGCTGTTGACCCGCCGCCATCGCGACGACGCGCAGCAACACGCCCATGCCGCGGTGGTCATTTTCACCCGGGCCGACAACCGCCCGCTCCAGGGGCTCGCCGATCTGGCCCGGACGCCGTTTGTCACTACCCGCGCGCAGGATTACAGCAGCTGGCAACTGGTCCAGCTGGAACTGGAACGTCTGGGACAGGATCCCGACGACGCTTTTTCCGGGGTGAAATTCGCCGGCCACAGCGAGGCGGTACTGGACGCGGTCATGCGTGGCGATTACCCGGCCGGCGCCATGGCGGCGCGGGATTTCGATCGTTTTTTGCGCCAGGGGCGCATTTCCCCGCAGGCAGTGCGGATCCTTGAAGCCAGTGAAACGACCGGCTTTCCGTTTCGTTACAGTGGCAGACTCTATCCGCAATGGCCGCTGGGTGTTCTGCCGGATACACCGGCCGAACTGCGCCAGGCGGTGCAACAGAACCTGCTGAACCTGCCCGACGGGCATGCGGCTCTGACCGCCGGCCAGTATGCCGGCTGGCAGCCGGCCGACAATTACCATGCCGTTCGCCCGTTACTCAGCAAAAGCCTGAGTCGCCATGTGGTTGAACGCCAGCTGAGCGTCGCGAACCTGTGGCTGGAACAACACCGTCAAACCCTGTTGATCACGCTGGTGTTCACCCTGCTGGCCTGGTTGCTGATCCGCCTCTTTGCGCAGCAGCCGCAACGGCTCACCCGCACTTAAACCTGCTTGTGCTCTTTAACCCGATATCATGTCGGGCTTTTTTGCCGCGCCACCCCAACCTGTTACAATAAGGCCGGTTTCAAACAACACACTCCCCGCATGGCAAACGACGACACCAAAAAATATTCCGGCGAACTCCATGAAGGCGCGGATCGCTCCGCCCCTTACCCGGTCAGCCGCCTCGCCCCGGCCTTCGAGCTGGTCGATCTGGCCAAGCAGATCAGCGAGGCCGACAAAATGCTCAACACCCGGGTCAGCTCCAAGCTGAAGGTGATCGCCGATCAGATCCGGCACCTGCAGGACGAGGCGCGCCAGGTTCTCGAGGACACGCAGAAGGACCAGCAACTGCACCAGGCGGCCTGCAACTTTCAGCGCCAGCCGGGACACATTTATCACCTGTATCGCAAGCCCAACGGGCAGACCTGGTTCTCCATGCTGTCACCCGATGACTGGCAGGGCCAGCCACCCAACGAATATCTCGGCTCCTACCGGCTGGAAGCCGACATGTCCTGGACCGACATGGCCACGGTGAATGACGGTGACAGCGACGAAACCCGTGAGCTGGTCAAACGACTGCTGGAAGGTCACGGACTCTGAACCGGAACCGACCCCGAACAGATCCGGAACTTCCCTGTCTATTGATAACAAACCGGGTTATGAGCGGTTTCGTTCTCCCCTGAAATTAAACCCTGAAACTGATCTTAAGGAAACGACCGTGTCACTGCGTGTGAAGCTGTACGCCCTGTTGCTGTTATTGATACCCGGTTACCCGCTGGCTGGCGAACCAACGCGCAAGACGCTCACCGTCGACAACCAGGAGCTGGAACTGCGCCACTATCCCGCCGAAGGCGATACGCTGGCGCTGTGGTTTCCCCCGGGTTATGGCTTCGTGGAACGGCATGACCAGGTAGGCCGGGCGCTGCAGCAGCATGGTATCGAATCCTGGCAGGTGGCGTTGCTGGACAGCCTGTTTTTACCGCGTGGCTCGGCCAGCATACGCCAGATCGATCCGGCCCTGATCGCCCGCCTGATCGAACAGGCACAGCAGCAAACCGGCAAACCGGTCGTGCTGATTTCCAATTCCTACGGTGCCGTAACCACCCTGCGCGGAATGCGTGCCTGGCAGCAAAATCATCCAGGCGATAACAACCTGATCGGGGCCATCATGTTCTCGCCCAATGCCTACCAGGGGATTCCATCACTGGGTCTGCCGCCCCAATATATTCCGGAAACCTATGCCAGCAACATGCCGCTGATGATTTTGCAAAGCGCACGCAATGGCAATCGTGGCCAGCTGGATGATCTGCTGGGTGCCCTGCGAAGTGGTGGCAGCCCGGTCTTCGTCCAGCTGATGCCGGGCGCTACCTCCCTGTTTTATAAAGAAGATCAGGCCGAGGCGACCCTCGAACACCTGCAACAGGCCCCGCAGCGTATCGTCCGCGCCATTGCTTTGCTGAATAAATTGCCCGCGCCGGACAAAGTCGCGCCGCTGCCGGATGAAATCTCCATCGAAGAAACACCACTGGGCCTGGATATCGGCCTCAAACCGTTTCGTGGCGAGTGGTCGCCGCCGGCACTGGATCTGAACGATGCCAGTGGCCAACGACACATCCTGCGGGATTACACCGGCAAGGTGCGGGTCATCAATTTCTGGGCCACCTGGTGTCCGCCCTGTGTGGAAGAAATTCCGTCCCTGAACCGGCTGCGCGAAAAAATGGCCGATCAGCCGTTTGAACTCATCTCGGTCAATTACGCCCAGCAGGCCGATGAGGTCAAAGCTTTCCTGCAGGAAGTGGAAGTCAATTTTCCGGTACTGATCGATCACGACGGCAGCGAGGCCGCCCGCTGGAGGGTGATCGCTTTCCCGTCAACCTACATCATCGATGCCAACGGCCGGATACGTTACGGGGTAAATGCGGCGATCGAATGGGACACACCGCAGGTCATCCAGACACTGCGGCGATTAATCGAGGAAACTACTGACTGATCAAACCACCGGCATTACCGATAAAATTTTAAGCTGAAAAAAAACTCTAACAATTCGGTGGTTTCAGTGTATTTCGGTGCCTTCGGTGGTTCAGTCACCCTGATACTGGCTCAGTCAAATATCTCTTCGAAAAACTTGAGCATATCTGCCCAGGACTTCTGATCGGCTTCCTTGTTATAGGCCAGCGGCAAACCAAACTTTTCACCGTTTTTATCCGCCCCGGGATTGGTGAAGCTGTGCTTGGCACCGGGATAATTGATAAACCGGTAGTCCGCGCCGGCGGCGTCCATCTCCTGTTTGAAACTCTCGATGGCTTCGGGTTTGACGAACGGATCATCCGCCCCGTTATAGACCCGGATACGGGCCTCGACCTCACCCGGTTCGGCCGGACTGTCGGTCCCCAGGCTGCCATGGAAACTGGCGACCCCGTCGATATCAACGCCACGCCGGGCCATTTCCAGCACCACGCCTCCACCGAAGCAGTAACCGATCGCGGCAATGTCATCGTCCTCGGTCATGGGATGGTTTTTCAGCTGTTCCAGGGCAGCAAGGAAACGGGATTCGGCCACGTCCATGTTCTTGCGTACCTCACCGGCGAATTTCCCGGCTGTATCGGGGTGATCGGCGGTTTTGCCTTCGCCGTACATATCCAGGGCAAAGGCCACATAACCTTCTTTGGCCAGCATACGGGCGCGCTCGCGGGGATATTCATTGTGGCCCCACCACTCATGCACGACCAGCACGCCGGGGCGTTCGCCGTCGATGCTGTCATCGTAGGCAAAATACCCTTTCATTTCAGTGCCATTATCGCGATAGGTCACGGTTTCAGTTTGCACCGCGGCCATAGCGCCCGGGGCGACCAGCAACAACAGGCCTGTCAGCCAAATACGGTTCCGTTTCATTCTCCACTCCTTGATTATTCTGGGTTATCGGTTCCGATCATCACGTCAGCCCGGTTGACCATCAACCCGGGGTTTGATCAGTATCGGCATATACTCAATCACAAACAGGCCAAACGCAACCAGCCAGAATGCGGCCGAGGCCACAATGCTGTCACTATAGCCGCTTCCCCCGAGGATGCCACCGAGGACGCGGATGATGGCTGCCAGCAGGAGACAGATAAATGCGATCGTGGTCACCCGTGAGGCTCCAATCGTACGTCCGCTATGCCCCTGACTGACGCGGGTCATCATGCCCAGGGTGATCAGTCCCAGCGTTCCCACCGTAAAGGCATGGACTTCGACGACCGCCGGAATCCAGTCCAGATCGGCCAGCACGGCAAACAACAGGCTCACTACCAGCCACAGGTAGGCCAGGTGCAACACCCACAACATGGGAACCCGCCATAACCCCGGATGGTGCCAGCGCCACCAGCGTAACGCATTGAGGACAAACGCCAGGGCTGCCAGCCAGATACCGACGGGACTCGCCGGCTGCCACCAGGCCACCAGGGCATACGCGATCAGGAAAAACACCCCCAGCCGTTCCAGCCAGAGATTCTGTTTGAGTTTGATCCCGCCGATGCCCCGTTCGGTGAAAAACGGTACGACCCGCCCGGCCATGACGGCGATGAGAATCATGATCAGAAAAACCATCATCTGGATGCCCGATCCGGTCAACGGCCCGATCTGCATGTGATTCAGGTGAGACAGCAGGTTGGCCAGCGTCATCAGCCCCAGCAGGCTGACAAAAATCAGCAGGTTCGGCATTTGCCGGGTACGCCATAACGGCACGGCAATCGCCAGTGCCAGCACCGGCAAAAAGGCCACATCCACCATCAATACCAGCCAGGCCGGCAGCATTACCGCCGAGGCGATGGCCAGCCGGCCGGCCAGCCATAGCAATGCCAGTAACATCAAGGGTATGCCCGTCAGGGTTGGCAACCCGGTCCAGTTGCGCACGGCGGTTAACAAAAATCCGGCAATCACCGCCGTGGTATAACCAAACAATAATTCATGGCTGTGCCAGAAAGCCGGGTTGGCAAAGTAAGGGGCATCGATATGTTGGAAATAGATCAACAACCAGAAAGCCATCAGGATAACCGCCGATAATCCGGCCAGCAGGAAAAACGGCCGAAAACCCAGTTGCCACAGGGCAAACCGGGGGGGCTGTCC
>JAXHTI010000090.1:0-10709 GCA_034190045.1 Pseudomonadota bacterium | reverse complement strand
CCGGGACGTTGTCACTGCAACCCAAGACGTTGATCGATATTGTCAAGGAACTGGGTGACTGGGTATATGCGTCAGGGATTAGACGGCTGTTTATTATTAATAGCCATGTGACCAATTACGCGCCGTTACGCTGTTCGCTTGAGATGTTGCGTGCCGAACATGATGACATGATGTTGACAGTGATCAATACCGGCACGATTAGCGAAAGGGTAAAAGAGCGGCATTTTCACGACGCCGATGACTGGCACGCCAATGATGCGGAAACCGCGTTGATGATGGCGGTCAGTCCCGAAATGGTCAGAGAAGGGAAAATTGCTGAAAGTGATGACGAGGATAGAACAGATACGTGTGTTTTTTCGCACCCGGTAAACCGCACCAGCAGAAATGGTGTCACCGGCAAACCCAGCCTTGCCAGTGCCGAGCAAGGTAAAGAGCTGTTTGAGTGGATGGTCGAGGATCTGAGTGAGATTGTCAGGCGAGGAATGCAGGAGCAGCCACCATTGCCGTATTCGTATGATGAAAAGATTGATGTTGTTCAGTAGTTTATGAAGGATTGAATGTGAAGAGCAAAGAAGAGATCAAGACGCTTCAGCAGGAGCTCAAGGATAAAGGGATAAAATACTGCCTGGGTGCTTATGTGGATATACATGGTATTCCCAAGGGAAAGTTTGTGCCGATCGACCATTTGTCGCATATGGCTCAAGGATCTGAACTGTATACCGGTTACGCCCTGGACGGTCTGGGGCAGATGCCCAATGATGATGAAATTGCTTCGGTGCCCGATCTCGACCATATCATTCAGTTGCCGTGGCAACCGGAGGTGGCCTGGATGCCTGCGGATAACACCTATAACGGTAAACCGTACGAGATAAACACAAGAGTGGCATTGAAAAAAGTGCTGGCGGAGGCCGCGGACCTGGGGTTCGGGTTGAACCTGGGTATAGAGGGTGAGTTATTCGTACTCAGACAGGAGGAAGATGGCAGTTTGCAGGTGCCCAATCCCGATGATCGGCTGGTCAAACCCTGCTATGACGTACGGGGTTTTCTCGATCAATTTACCTGGCTGGACAAGGTGGCAAGTTGTATCAACGAACTGGGCTGGGATCTCTATTCCTTCGATCACGAAGATGCAAACGGCCAGTATGAATTCGACTTTACGTACAGCGATGCCCTGACAACCTGCGACAGGTTTATCTTTTTCCGCTATATGACCAAGCATTATGCCAGGGAAGAAGGCCTGCTGGCGACATTCATGCCAAAGCCCTTCTCGGACAAGACCGGCAACGGGGCTCACTTCAATATGTCCCTGTACGATCTGGAAAGCGGCGATAACCTGTTCGCCTGTGATCCGAAAGACGACCCACGCGGCCTCGGCCTCACAGAGCTGGGTTATTATTTCATCGGCGGTATTATCAAGCACGGACGGGCCCTGTGCGCCGTATTTTCGCCGACAGTAAACAGTTACAAACGCCTGGTTCGCCAGGGTGATATGGCGTATTTTTCCTGGGCGCCGGTGTTCAACTCGTTTGGCTCGAATAACCGGACCAATTCGATCCGCGTGCCGATGAACGGGGGGCGCTGCGAATCCCGTAACGCTGACGGCGCACTCAATCCTTATCTGGCGGCCACGCTGGCGCTGGCAGCGGGGCTGGAAGGAATTCGGAAAAAGATCGATCCGGGCAACCCGCAGGATGACAATCTGTACGAGCTGGGCGAGGAAGAACGCGCCCGCCGCGGTATCGAGTTTTTGCCAAAAAACCTGAGCGAGGCGATCGAAGCCTTTGCAGGCGACCCGTTTGTCGAGAAAGTACTGGGGAAGGAATTGCGTGATGAATTCATCCGTTACAAATCCCGGGAGTGGGAGGCCTATCATCAGACTGTCTCCAGCTGGGAAATCGAAAGATATAGCCATCTGTTCTGACGATGAATATTGTTGCCAAAAGCAAGGTGAGCCGGATCAGCATTTCGTTGCCCGAGACACTGCTCGGGCAACTGGATGACATGGTGGATGAGCGGGGATTCGAAAGTCGGTCCCAGGCCATTGCCGAGATGATCAATAACCAGCTGGCGGAGCACCAGCAGGAAATGGGCGAGAAGGTCATGGCGGGGACCATCAACCTGGTCTATGACCATTCGACTCCCGGGTTACAAAACCGGCTGAATCATCTGCAGCATATTTATATTGATGAGATTATCAGTTCTTTGAATATCAACCTGGTACAGATGCAAACACTCCAGGTGACCCTGGTCCAGGGACCGGCCAGAAAACTCAAGATGATTGCCGACAAGATGATTTCCTGCAAGGGCGTGTTGACGGGAAGGTTGTTGATGTCGACGGCGATCATTCCCCCGATTCATCCCTTGTCAGAAGGGTAGTGAACAAGACTGTTTGATTATTTATAAAATGAAATTCGAGGTTTAACATGTCAAGTCAGGAAAATAATGGTGTTCTGTACGAGGACAGACTGGCTCCGGCCTGTCACTGGTCGTTACGCATGCGCAAAGGGACATCGTTACGCTTGATCGACCCGGAGGGCGGGGCCAATGTCGGCATGCTGTTATATAACCCTGAAAATCTGCTCGAGCGGTATAATGCCCCGGACACCCTGAAGTGCCAGCATACCTTCAAGTTAACCAGGGGGAACTGTCTTTATTCGGATATGGGGCGGATCTTCTGTTCCATCGTGGAGGACAGTGTGGGCTGGCACGAGACAGTGTCCGGCAATACCACTAGAGAAAGTGTCAGAAAAAAGTGGGGCGAACATCGTTACCAGGAATATCATAACGAATGGCACCAGAACGGTTATGACAGTTTCCTGGTGGAGCTGGCCAAGTACGGTCTGGGTAAGAAAGATATGGCGGCTAACCTGAACCTGTTCAGCAAAGTGGAAGTGGATGATGAAGGGAACCTTCAGTACGCCGTGAAGAACAGCAAGGCCGGGGACTATATCGAATTACGCTTCGAAATGGATACGTTGGTATTGTTACACACCTGTCCTCATCCTCTTAACCCCGCCGAGGAGTATCCCAAAAAACCGATAATCTATCAGATCCGTGAAGCCGGACCGGTGGCAGAAGATGACTATTGCATGAATTATCGCCCGGAGAATCAGCGTGGATTTAAAAATAATGCGCTTTACCACCTGGGTCTGGGAGGTGGGTCATGATCAAGGAAAGCCAATTACAGCCCGAGGCTGCGGTGTTCCGCGAGGTGGTGCCGGCCGGTGATTATTTCATGCAGGTTGTCAAAGCCGGACAGACTTTCAGAATACTGGATCTGGAAGGAAACCAGGCTGCCGATACCTTGTTCTACAGTGCCGCCGATCCCACGGAGCGTTACAGCGCGATGGATACTGTGCGTGAGCAGGGTAATGTCTACCTGAGCGCGGGAACCCGGCTGATATCTAACGAAGGTAATGTCATGCTCGAGATCGTGGCGGATACCTGTGGACGACATGATACCCTGGGAGGAGCCTGTGCCACCGAAAGCAATACCGTGCGCTATGCATTGGACAAAAAATGCATGCACGCCTGTCGAGATAGCTGGATGCTGGCCGTGGCTAAACATGAAGAATTTGGCATGAGTAAACGGGATATTACGCACAATATCAATTTCTTTATGAACGTGCCTGTTACGGCTGATGGCGGTCTGACCTTTGAGGATGGCATATCCGCGCCGGGCAAGTATGTTGAAATGAAAGCGGCAATGGATGTGATTGTGCTAATCTCCAATTGCCCCCAGTTGAACAACCCCTGCAATGGTTATAACCCGACACCGATTGAAGTCATTGTCTGGGATTGAGCCATGATCAGAACTGCCGGGACGACCCGTCAGCATCTCGTTTATGGCAGGACGGCCTGCCCCGTGTATATAGAAACAGACTCATGTTTGACAAAGTGCTCATCGCCAACCGGGGTGCCATCGCTACCCGGATTATCCACACCCTGAAGAAGATGGGAGTGCGGTCGGTGGCGGTCTACAACGAGGCCGACGCCGATTCACTGCACGTTATACAGGCTGATGAAGCCTGGTCCCTGGGTGAGGGGCGTGCCGGTGAGACCTATCTCGATCAGGATAAACTTTTTGACATCATCGAACGCAGCGGGGCGCAGGCCGTACACCCCGGCTACGGTTTTCTAAGTGAGAATCCCGGTTTCGTGCAGCGTTGCGAAAAATCCGGCATCGCCTTCATCGGCCCGACCGCGGAGCAGATGCAATCCTTCGGGCTCAAACATACCGCACGCCAACTGGCTGAAGACAGTGGCGTGCCATTATTGCCCGGTAGCGGTTTGCTGGATTCGGTGGAACAGGCACTGGAAATTGCCGAGTCGATCGGTTACCCGGTAATGCTCAAGAGCACGGCAGGCGGTGGTGGTATCGGCATGCAGTTGTGCTGGAACAGTGAGGAGCTGTCCGGTGCTTATGATTCGGTACGGCGTTTGAGTGAAAACAACTTCTCCAATAGCGGTGTGTTCCTGGAAAAGTTTATTGAATATGCCCGGCATATCGAAGTACAGATTTTCGGCGATGGGCTGGGCGATGCGGTGGCCATCGGCGAGCGGGACTGTTCCAGCCAGCGGCGTAACCAGAAGGTTATCGAGGAGACCCCGGCACCGAACCTCAATGATAATGTGCGCCAGGAGTTGCATGCGACCGCGGTACGCCTTGTCCAGTCGGTGAATTATCGTAACGCTGGTACCGTGGAGTTCGTTTACGATCAAAATAGCGAAGAATTCTATTTTCTCGAGGTCAATACCCGCCTGCAGGTCGAACATGGTGTGACCGAGCAGGTGTATGGCATCGATCTCGTCGAGTGGATGATCCGGCTGGCGGCGAACGAACTGCCATCCCTGCCGAATGATTACCATGCCGAAGGTCATGCGATCCAGGCCCGCGTTTATGCCGAGGATCCCAACAAGGCTTTTCAGCCGGCGGCCGGATTGTTAAGTAAAGTACGGTTCCCCGAGATGCCTGGCCTGCGCATCGATCACTGGATCGAAAGCGGGGTCGAGATCTCACCTTATTTCGATCCCATGCTTGCCAAGGTGATCGCCACTGCCGGGAACCGGGACAAGGCCATCAGTCTGCTGGACAGCGCACTGGCCGATACATCTATCTACGGTATCGAGACCAACATAGCCTATGTACGTGAGGTACTGGCGACCGATATATTTCAACAGGGTAATATCTATACCCGTTATCTGAATGACTTTGTTACCCGCCCGCTGACCATCGACGTAATCAGTGCCGGTACCATGACCACCATTCAGGATTATCCCGGGCGCATTGGCTACTGGGACGTGGGCGTGCCACCTTCCGGGCCCTTTGACAGTTATTCGTTTCGCCTGGCCAACAGTCTGCTGGGTAACGCGGAATCGGCCGCCGGTCTGGAGCTGACCCTGAACGGGCCGACCCTGCGCTTCAATAACGCCACGCGGATCGTGCTGGCCGGGGCCGAAATGCAGGCCAGCCTGGATGATCAGAGCCTGCCATTCTGGCAGGTGGTAGAAGTATCAGCCGGACAAACGCTGAAACTGGGCAAGGTCGACGGCGCCGGGGCCCGGACCTATTTATGTATCGAGGGCGGCATCGAATGCCCCGCTTACCTGGATTCACGCTCGACCTTTACACTGGGTCAGTTTGGCGGGCATGCCGGGCGGGCCCTGCGATCGGGCGATGTATTGCATTTCGGCGCCATAACCGGGGCGGGCAGTAAGGCACGATTACCCGAATCCCTGCTTCCCGGGATCAGCGATCACTGGCAATTGCGGGTGATCTACGGGCCACACGGTGCCCCGGATTTCTTTACAGAACAGGACATCGAGACCTTCTTTGCGACCGACTGGGAAGTGCATTACAACTCCAGTCGTACCGGGATTCGCCTGGTCGGCCCCAGACCGCAGTGGGCGCGCAGCGACGGCGGCGAAGCGGGGATGCATCCGTCCAATATTCACGACAATGCCTATGCTATCGGTACCGTCGACTTCACCGGTGACATGCCGGTTATCCTGGGTCCCGACGGCCCCTCGCTGGGTGGCTTTGTCTGTCCGGCCACGGTGATCGCCGCCGATCTCTGGAAGCTGGGTCAACTCAAGGCCGGGGACAAGATTCGTTTTGTGCCGGTCTCCATTCCCGATGCCGTGGCCATCGAGCGGTCCCAGCGTGACTCGATCGCGGATCTCACGCTGATCGCACAGGAGTACGAACGACATCTGCCGGCCACCCCGGTACTCAAGACGATCGATGCCAAAGACAATGGCGTACAGGTGGTCTACCGGCCTTCCGGTGACAAGTATCTGCTGGTGGAATACGGCCCACAGGTACTGGATATCGAGCTGCGTTTTCGGGTTCACGCCCTGTTGATGTGGCTACGGGACCATTTGCCGCCAGGGGTCCTGGAGATGACGCCGGGGATTCGTTCCCTGCAGATCCATTACGAGAGTCAAATTCTGTCCCTGGAGGAACTGCTGGATTTGCTGGAGCAGGGCGAGCAGGCCTTGCAGGAGATGGGTGAGCCGGAAGTGCCGGCGCGTATCGTGCATCTGCCGCTGAGCTGGGATGATGAGGCGACGCAACTGGCGATCAAAAAATACATGCAATCGGTGCGCAAGGATGCACCCTGGTGTCCGAGCAATATCGAATTCATTCGCCGCATCAACGGGCTGGAGAGTGTCGATCAGGTCAAGAAAATCGTATTCGATGCCATTTACCTGGTCATGGGGCTGGGGGATGTTTATCTCGGCGCGCCGGTGGCGACCCCGCTGGATCCCCGTCAACGACTGGTGACGACCAAGTACAACCCGGCACGCACCTGGACAGCGGAAAACTCGGTCGGTATCGGCGGTTCCTATTTATGTGTTTACGGTATGGAAGGTCCCGGTGGTTACCAGTTTGTCGGGCGTACACTGCAGATGTGGAACCGTTATCGCCAGACCCGGGAGTTTACCAAACCCTGGCTGCTGCGCTTTTTCGATCAGATCCGTTTCTATGAAGTCAGCGCCGAGGAACTCAAACAAATCCGGCGCGATTTCCCGCGTGGCCGCTATCCGCTGAAGATTGAGGAGACAACGTTTAATCTCAGGGAATACCAGGCTTTCGTCGATCAACATGTCGAGGGTATCACAGAGTTTACCCGGCAACGCCAGCAGGCCTTTGCCGAAGAATTGCAGCGCTGGAATGAATCGGGGCAGATTAATTTTGAGTCGGAACAGGATCTGACCGGCGATGTCGGCGAAGAGGAGGCGCTGCCGGATAACTGTGTTGCGGTAGAGAGTAATGTAGCGGGCAGTGTCTGGCAGGTGCTGGTCAACCAGGGTGATCGGGTTGAAAGCGGTCAGCCATTGATGATTCTCGAGTCGATGAAAATGGAAATCGAGGTGACCGCCCCGCATGCCGGCACGGTCTACGCCATTGTCCGGAGTGAAGGCAACCAGGTGAACGCCGGTCAGCCGCTGCTGGTGTTGCAGGAGGATTGAGCATGGATATGACGATTGCCGGGCTGCAAACCGCCTATCGTGAGCAAAAGCTGACACCCGAACAGGTCATCGAGCGTATCCTGCTGGCTTGTGATGAACATAGCGAATCCGGCATCTGGATCAACCGCCTGAGCCGGGAACAGATCGACCCCTATCTGGCAAACCTGGCAGACAAATCGATCGAAGCGTTGCCGTTATACGGCATTCCATTTGCCATCAAGGACAACATTGATCTGGCTGGCATTCCTACCACGGCAGCGTGTGCCGAATTCAGTTACGTGCCCGGCAAGTCGGCATTTGTGGTTGAGCAATTGATCCAGGCCGGCGCGATCCCGATTGGCAAGACCAACATGGACCAGTTCGCCACCGGCCTGGTGGGGATCCGTTCCCCCGAACCCTGGGGGCCCTGCAGCAATGCCTTTGATCCCGAATATATTTCCGGCGGTTCCAGTTCCGGCTCTGCCGTGGCGGTGGCCCTGGGACTGGTCACATTCTCTCTGGGCACCGACACCGCCGGTTCCGGCCGGGTGCCGGCGGCGTTTAACAACCTGGTCGGATTGAAACCCTCGCGCGGGTTATTGAGCATGACCGGTGTGGTACCGGCCTGTCGCAGCCTGGATTGTGTGAGCATCTTTGCCCTGACGACCGATGATGCCAATGCGGTTTTCGAACAGGCTGCCAGTTATGATGCCGGGGACGATTATTCACGGCCCAACCCGTTTGCCAATAATGCGCGTCAGTATGGCCTGCCACAGGGTGAATTCGTGTTTGGGGTTCCGCGGAGTGAACAACTCGAGTTTTTCGGTGATGAATCGGCGGCAGAACTGTTCGACCAGGCGGTGGAAAAACTCGAAGCGCTGGGTGGCCGCAAGCAGGTGATCGACTTTACGCCATTTCTTGAAGCCGCACGTCTGCTGTACGAAGGACCGTGGGTGGCGGAACGCTATGCGGCTATCGAAACCATGATGGCCGAACAGCCCGGGGCCCTGTTACCGGTGATCAGGACGATTATCGGCGCTGCCGAAGGAAAGACAGCCGTCGAAACCTTCAAGGCGCAGTATCGCCTGCAACATTATTACAAACAGACCATGCCGTTGCTGCAGCAGGTCGATTTCCTGGTTACTCCCACGGCAGGAACCATTTATACCATCGAGGAAGTGCTGGCCGATCCGATCAGGCTCAACAGCAACCTGGGGTACTACACCAATTATATGAATCTGCTGGATTGCAGTGCCGTCGCCGTGCCGGTGGGATTTCTCGATAACGGATTGCCCTGGGGGATGACGCTGGTGGCACCGGCCATGGCGGATCGCAAGCTGTTGTCCTATGCCAATCGCTGGCAGCAGGCGCTTGAGCTGTCGCCCGGGGCAACGCAAAGGGCATTGGTCGAATCCCGTATCAACCCGGTCAGCCATGAGGAAACGATTCCGGTCGTGGTTTGCGGAGCCCATCTGCAGGGATTACCCCTTAACTGGCAATTAACCGAGCGCGGCGCGATATTGCAGGCGCAGACTCGCACTGCCGCGGCTTATCGCATGGTGGCCTTGCCGGGTGGGCCGCCTTATCGCCCCGGTTTAATCCGCGACGATCAAGCAGGTCAGCGTATCGAGGTTGAAGTCTGGTCGGTACCGAAAGCCGAATTCGGCAGTTTTGTCGCGGGTATCCCGGCGCCCCTGGGGATCGGCAAGCTCGAACTGGAGGATGGACGCTGGTTACCCGGCTTCATCTGTGAAGGCTATGCGACCGAAAACGCGACCGACATTACCGAGCAGGGCGGCTGGCGACACTATCTGGCAAGTTGTGAATGAACCCGCCAGATCGATCGCCGGCTCTACAAGACAGGTCCGAAGCGGTCAAAGCCGTTCGTGAGCAGCACGGTATCGGGTAAGAGCGGTAAAAAATCTTGTCACCACGAAGACGCGAAGTCACGAAATATAATTTCAGGTAATGCTAAACAGGGTTGCTTCGTGTTCTTCGCGTCTTCGTGGTTCAAATTTTCATTCGTTGAAGCTCGGCATGTCCTGCTGCATCCACTTGCGGAATGCCTCGCGTTCGGTCTCATCCGCCATCAGCCACCAGAACTTGAGCCGTTTGACAGCGTCCTCGTTGACGGCCTGGTCGGCGTCGGGTAGCGCGCCGCTGGCCTGGGCTGAGGCGGGCGCCGGTGTTTCGGGGACTACCGGTTCGGCGTTGGTGATCCCCGAGGGATATTCATCGGAGGGCGTGGCGGCAATACGCTGGCCGCTGCCCCGTTCCACCAGGGTGGCCTGGAAATCACTGGCCATGGTGAACGCCTCGTCTTCCGACTCCGGTCTTTCATAGCGCAGTTCATACACCTGCCCGGCCCTGAAATTGGCCTGAACCTCGGTGGGACTGGATTTGATCATCATGCCGCTGTCGGACGAGCCCCAGTAAAGTTCGTACTTGAAGCTCAGGGTATGCCGGCCGGGGGACAGATGGAGTTCGTAAAAACCTTCTTCCTTGGACGGGGCGCGGATATCGCGACCGTCGATGGCCAGGGTGGTAATCGGACCGGGGACCTTGACCAGCGCAATTTCACTCAGGGGTTTATCCGGGCCATTGTAGAACTTGACCGGACCGGTCGGGGCACAGGCCTGCAGGACAATCGCGGCCATAAGAAGAAACAGAGATCGTTTGATATTCATAAATACGCGGTCCTTGAAAACAGCTTGTGGTGGAAGGGTGCCTTATTCTGCCCGCAGTGCGGCCACCGGGTCGAGTCGTGCGGCGTGCCGGGCAGGTAGCACGCCGGCCAGCAAACCTATCATGATAGCCACCGATTCTGACAGAATAATGAAACTCCAGGTGGGTTGAACCGGCAGGGCGGGCAGGGCCAGCTGCAGCACTTCGCCGATGCCGATACCCAGCAGCAGTCCGGCAAGGCCGCCGATGGCCGACAGTACGACCGCCTCGCCCAGAAACAGTCCCAGGATCTGCCCGCGACGGGCGCCCAGCGCGCGCAGCAGGCCAATCTCCGAAGTACGCTCGCTGACGCTGATAGTCATGATGGTAACAATCCCGATGCCGCCGACCAGCAGCGAGATGCCGCCGATGGCGCCGACGGCGAAAGTCAGCACGTTGAGGATGGAACCCAGCACATCGAGCATTTGCGCCTGGGTGGTAATGGTGAAATCCTCGCGCCCGTGACGGGCGATCAGCGTACGCTTGATCGCATCGACCACGCGCTCCACCGGCAGGCTCTCGTGGTAGAG
>JAXHTI010000009.1:0-43165 GCA_034190045.1 Pseudomonadota bacterium | reverse complement strand
TGCGGTGTCATGAAGGTGAATACGGGGGTGACAAAGGCGTTGTAACGGGTGCCGACTTCATGCTCGGTAATGCGCTCGCCGCTGGGCAATTGCAGGCGCTTGCCGCTTTCCGAATCGACATAGGCGAGGACATAGTTGTCGGTATAGATACGCCGGACCTGGTCATCGGAAAACGCTTCCTTGTTGGTTTTCTCGCAATAGCCGCAACCGTAACGGCCAAAGTAGACGAACAGCGTCTTGTTTTGCTCGCGCGCCTTGGCCATGGCTTCATCGAAGCTGTGAAACGGGTAACCCTCGGGGGCGTCCGCCCAGGCGGCGGGGATGAACAGTACCGATAACAGAATGAATAGAATACGTCGCATGCCGGTTCCTCGTGTCAGTCGGCTCTATTGAAAGAGATTTGCCGGGTCGTGTCCAGCGCTGGCGGGCAGTTGCCACAATGCTGTAACGCAAGGTGCCGCAACGCAGCCGGTTATTCAGGTATCGGCGGGCCAGCCGGATCGCTAGGATTTCTTTTTACGTGGCGGGGCACGATGGATCGCCCGGTCTGCCACATCCAGTGCGGCTTCGTGGAAGGACTCGGAGAGGGTGGGATGGGCGAACATCGTCAGTGCCAGGTCCTCGGCACTGGTGCTGAAGGCGCGGGCGATCACCGCCTGGCCGATCAGCTCCGAGGCCTGCGGGCCGAGCATATGCACGCCCAGCACGCGATCGGTGTGCGCCTCGGCCAGCACTTTGATCAGCCCGTCAGTGTCGCCGGCGGCGCGGGCCCGGCCGTTGGCACTGAAGGGAAACTGGCCGACACGGTAATCGATGCCGGCGTCTTTGAGTTGTTGCTCGGTACGCCCGGTCCAGGCGATCTCCGGGTGGGTGTAGATCACAAACGGAATATTGTCGTAATCCACTTCGGCAAACTGCCCGGCAATCCGTTCGGCCACCGCCATGCCTTCCTCCATCCCCTTGTGAGCGAGCATGGGGCCGGGAATCAGATCGCCGACGGCATAGACCTTTTCCAGATTAGTGCGATAGTGGTCGTCGACCTGCACAAAACCGCGTTCGTCAGTGCGCAGCTCCAGATCGTCGGCGCACAGATCCGCGCTGCTGGGCCGGCGTCCGACCGCGACGATCAGCTTGTCGAATTCCAGACTCTGGCTGCCCTCGCTATCGGTATATGTCACCGAGACGGTTTTGCCGGTGTTAATGGCCTCGACTTTGGTACCGAGGCGAATGTCGAGGCCTTGCTGGCCCAGCAGCTTGTTCGCCTGTTTGGCGATCGCCGTGTCGGCATCGGGCAGGAAGGTCTCCTGTGCTTCGAGCACCACCACCTCGGATCCCAGGCGCTGCCAGACGCTGCCCAGTTCCAGACCGATGACGCCGGCGCCGATAATCCCCAGGCGTGGCGGGACGGCGTCGAATGCCAGCGCCCCGGTAGAGTCGACCACCTGCTTGCCGTCGAACGGGGCAAAGGGCAGTTCTACCGGGCGCGAGCCGCTGGCCAGAATGACATGTTCGGCGTGTAAGGTGGTGGCATGGTCGTCGTGGTCGATGACCTCCACCCGGTTATTCTGTTGGAGTGTGCCGCGCCCGGGATGAAAGGCCACCTTGTTGGCCTTGAACAGCGACTGGATGCCACCGGTCAGATCCCGGACCACCTGTTGTTTGCGCTTTTGCAGGGTTGCGACATCCAGCTCCAGTTGGCCGACACGGATGCCGTGTTCGGCAAACTGGTGTTGAGCCTGTTGATAATGGTGCGAGGATTCCAGCAAGGCTTTTGAAGGAATGCAGCCGACGTTGAGGCAGGTGCCGCCGGGCGAGGGCTTGCCCCGCTCATCAAGATACTCATCGATGCAGGCGACCTGTAAACCCAGCTGGGCGCAGCGAATGGCGGCGACATAACCGGCCGGGCCGGCACCGATCACGATGACATCGTACTCTTCACTCATAAAAATGATTCCTGTGCCGGGGAACGGTTACACATCCAGCAGCATGCGGGCCGGATCTTCCACGCACTCCTTGATAGTCACCAGAAACTGCACCGCCTCG
This sequence comes from Pseudomonadota bacterium, assembly GCA_034190045.1. Classification (GTDB taxonomy): domain Bacteria; phylum Pseudomonadota; class Gammaproteobacteria; order UBA6429; family Thiohalophilaceae; genus Thiohalophilus. The sequence goes on along the minus strand of JAXHTI010000009.1, from coordinate 41,122 downwards.
CGGCCGTCCACCAGGCGGTGATCGTAAGACAGGGCCACATACATCATCGGCCGTATGACAATCTCGTCGTTGATGACTGCGGGCCGCTTTTCAATCTTGTGCATGCCGAGGATAGCGCTTTGCGGTGGATTGAGAATCGGTGTGGAGAGCAGTGATCCGAAGATACCGCCATTGGTGACCGAGAAGGTGCCACCGGTAATCTCGTCCAGTGACAGTTTGCCGCTCTGGGCCCGTTCGGCATAATCGGCGATCTGTTTTTCAATCTCCGCCATGCTCAGCGCGTCGGCATCGCGCAGGATCGGGACGACCAGGCCACGCGGGGAGCCCACCGCAATACCGATATCGTAAAAGCCGTGATAGACGATCTCCTCGCCATCGATTGAGGCGTTGATCTCGGGGAAACGCTGCAGCGCCTCGATGCAGGCCTTGACGAAAAACGACATAAAGCCGAGTTTGACCCCGTGCTGTTTTTCGAACTTGTCTTTATAACGCGCCCGCAGATCCATCACCGGCTGCATGTCGATTTCGTTGAAGGTGGTGAGGATCGCCGCGGTTTGCTGGGCTTCGACCAGGCGTTCCGCGACCCGGGCCCGCAATCGACTCATGGGCACCCGCTTTTGCGGGCGTTCCCCTTCGGCACTGTCATCGGTTGAGACCGAAGCGGGCCGGGTTTGCCGGGTTGTATCAGCTGGCGGGGTTTTGTCGCCCTGTTCGAGATAGGTCTGTACATCCTCCTTGAGAATCCGGCCGTCCTTGCCCGTGCCCTTGATAAGGCTGGTATCCAGATCATGTTCGGCGATCAGCTTTTTCGCGGCCGGGGCGAGTTTGGGTTGTTCTTCACCCGTGGATTCGGTCCGGGACGGGGCGTCGGCTTTTGCCGGCGTCCCGGCGGATTCGGTATCGGACGGCGCGGCGTCGCCGGCCTGCATGCGGGCGATGACCTGTTCCGAGCTGACCGTATCGCCCTGCTGAACCAGCAGGTCGCCCATCACGCCGTCTTCGGGGGCATTGACCTCGAACACCACCTTGTCGGTTTCGATCTCGGCCAGCAGGTCATCCTGGCGGACCGTCTCACCGGGTTGCTTGTGCCACTCGATCAATGTGCCTTCGGTGACTGATTCGGGAAACTGTGCGACCTTGATATCAGTGGCCATGATCAATTCCTTTGTCTTTTATTATCATGAGGGTTTGCCCAGCGCATCAGCGACCAGTTTTTCCTGTTGTTGCTTGTGCAGGGACGGATAGCCGACTGCCGGGGCCGCCATCAGCGGGCGACCGGCATACTCCAGGCCGTACTGCTCACCGATCGCGCGGCGCATGTGATGCTGGCTGGAATACCAGGCGCCCTGGTTCATGGGTTCCTCCTGGCACCAGATGTATTCCCGCACATTCGGATAGCGTTTGAGCGCCGCTTTCAGGGCTTTTTCAGGAAACGGATACAGCTGTTCGATGCGAACGATCGCCACATCCTCGCGTTGATCCTGCCGGCGCCGGTGATCGAGATCATAGTAAACCTTGCCGCTGCACAGAATCAGGCGTGTGACTTCATCGCGCCGGCTGACCTGTTCGTCGTCGATCACGCGGTAAAATTTGCCATGACTCAGATCACTTAACGGGCGTGATGCATCGGGCAGGCGCAACAGGCTCTTGGGCGTCATGACGATCAACGGCCGGCGACACTGTCGCAACATCTGGCGGCGCAACAGATGAAAGATCTGCGCGGCATGAGTCGGAATACAGACCTGCATATTGTGCTGGGCGCAGAGTTGTAAAAAGCGCTCCAGTCGCGCCGAGGAGTGTTCCGGTCCCTGGCCTTCATAACCGTGGGGTAAAAACAGGGTGATGCCGCTGAGGCGATTCCATTTTTGTTCGGCGGCACTGATGAACTGATCGATTACCACCTGGGCGCCGTTGGCGAAGTCACCGAACTGGGCTTCCCAGATGACCAGGGTTCGGGGGTCCGTCGTCGAATAGCCGTATTCAAAGGCCAGAACGGCTTCTTCCGAAAGCAGCGAGTTGATCACCAGGAAGTTGGCCTGCTGATCCGACAGGTTGCGCAGGGGCACATAGGCCTCGCCGTCGTGCTGGTTGTAGAGCACAGCCTGGCGATGGAAAAAGGTACCGCGACCGCTGTCCTCGCCCGACAGCCGGATGGGATAACCTTCCTGTAACAGGCTGGCATAGGCCAGGGTTTCGGCAAACCCCCAGTCCATCTCCAGCTCGCCGGCGGCCATGCGCCGGCGGTTGTCCATGATCTTCTCGACCGTGCGATGGAGCTTAAAGCCCTCGGGCAGGCGATCCAGTTTTTCGTGCAGGGCCTGCAAGGTCTTTGGATCAACCGTGGTATCGATGTCGCTGATACAGTCGCGGGTATGATAGGTGCTCCAGTCGGCGCTGTAGGGATAATCGGCCTGCTCGGGCGGAATCATGTCGGCGACCACCGGCCGGTTGTGATCCAGCGCATCGCGGTAGTCCGCGATCATCTGTTTGGCCTGGGGGGTGTCGATGACGCCTTCCCCTTCGAGACGCTGCAGGTACAGTTCCCGGCAGCTTTTCAACTGGTTGATGTGCTGGTACATCAGTGGCTGGGTGGCCATGGGCTCATCGGCTTCGCTGTGTCCGTGACGGCGATAACAGACCAGATCGATGATCACATCCTTGTAAAAGCGCATGCGGTAATCGAGCGCCAGCTGGGTGATAAACAGCACGGCTTCGGGATCGTCGGCGTTGACATGGAATATCGGCGCATTGACCATCTTGGCCACGTCGGTGCAGTAAAGGGTCGAACGGGCCTCGTCCTGGTTGCTGGTGGTAAAACCGATCTGGTTATTAATGACAATATGCACGGTGCCCTTGGTGGAGAAACCGCGCGACTGGGACATGTTGAGCGTCTCCATTACCACGCCCTGCCCCGAAAAAGCCGCATCGCCGTGGATCAGCACCGGTACGACCTGGCTGCCGTCCCAGTCCTGGCGCCGATCCTGGCGGGCGCGTACCGAGCCTTCGACTACCGGATCCACGATCTCGAGGTGCGAGGGATTGAATGCCAGCGCTACATGCAGCAGGCCGCCGGGGGTGTTGAGATTGGAGGAGAAACCGAGATGGTATTTCACATCGCCGGTGCCGTTGCCGTTTTCCGGGTGCACGCCCTCGAATTCGCGGAACAGTTCTTCCGGGGTTTTGCCCAGCACGTTCACCAGCACATTGAGGCGACCGCGATGGGCCATCCCGATCGCCATCTCTTTGACGCCGCTTTCGCCGCCATGCTGGATCAGCCGATGCAGCATCGGGATCAGGCTTTCGGCACCCTCCAGCGAGAAACGTTTCTGACCCACGTATTTGTTGTGCAGGTATTTTTCCAGGCTTTCAGCCGCGGTCAGTCGACTGAACAGATCGCGCTTCTGTGCTTCGGAAAGATCGGCATGGCCGCGGGCGGACTCGAGATAGTGCTGAATCCAGCGTTTCTCCGTGGTGTCGACCAGGTGCATGTATTCGGAGCCGATCGAACCGCAGTAGGTGTTAACCAGGATATTGATGATCTCGGCCAGTCGGGCCCGATCCGGGCCGACCAGTGAGCCGGTTTCAAACTCGGTATCCAGATCCGCATCGCTGAGTTCGTGATGGGCCAGCGTCAGCTCGGGAATGTGGATTTTATCGCGCAGGCCGAGCGGGTCGAGATCGGCCAGCTGATGGCCGCGAAAACGATAGGCGTTGATCAGTTGCAGGACTTTGACCTGCTTGTGGATCAGGCTGACATCGATATCCGTATGGCGGCGTGACGGGGTCAGGTGACGAAACTGGGCGCGGATCGCCGCGTGGGAGATGTCCTTGTCGATGCCGTCGACCCGGGGCAGCTCGCGGAACAGGGTCTGCCATTGCGCGTCAACCGAGTCGGGATCCTGCAGGTATTCTTCGTACAGTTGTTCGAGATAGCCGGCATTGGGTCCGGCAAACGCGGAATCTTTCCAGCGGGTTTTCAGATCAGACTCATCGGACATGGGCCGACATCCTGGTAACAATTCCCGGGTCGTTGGAGCTGTTATGCCAAATCACGTTCATACCTGTTATTTCGGCAGATTCAGCAGATTTTTCAAGTGAAAAATCCATGAATCGTATGACAGCGGCATTCAGGAAACAGCGCTTGCCTGCGAGCTGACTATATCAGCATACGACAGTACGTTGTTAGACAATACTCTGATGATACGGCGCCGATTTCGGGAGGCGCGAAATCAGTCAGGTCTTGAGTTTATGGTCAATCCAGTAATCCAGGCTGACATAACGCCCGGCTCCGTAAAAGAACAGAACCAGTAGCATCACAAAATAAGTGGCGGCAAATTCAATGCCGTTTTTCAAAATGGTGATACTGCCATACTCGGTTAACCAGTTATAGTTACCGTGTTCTTTGAGGATCTCACGGGCCATGTCGCGGCGTTCCACGGCACCTTCGATCATGTCCATGCGCCACTCCCAGGGTACCGTGAGCGTGGTTTCCGGCAGGGCATGCCAGCCGTTTTCCCAGTGCGCGGTCGCCGCCGCCATAATCATGGTGAACATCAGGGGGATGGCAAACCAGCGTGTGGCCAGCCCGATAAGAATGGCGATGCCGCCGAAAAACTCCGCCGCCCCGGCCAGCAAGGCCATCAGCATGGGGGCCGGCAGGCCGAGGATTTCACCGAAATAATAGGCGGTATTGTCCAGTGCGCTGAGCTTGCCGTAACCGGCAAGAATAAAGATGGGGGCGAGAAACAGGCGTAATAACAGCGGGGCGATAAAATCAAGACGCCGGCTTTTATCGAGCAGACCTTGCAGTTGCAGTAGAACGTTCATGGGCATCCTCCGAATAGATAACCGTATTTTTACGTGCGCTATTGATTTGATCATGAAGCCTGAGTGTCTGGCGTTCTATCGAATGGACGGCTGTTTCACTCGGATGAATGCGGATCGTGCTCGTTCAGGGACCGGCGAATACGCTGCCGGGCCTGCGGGGGAAGTTCCGGTCCGGGCAGGTTTTCGCGATCACTGTGAGCCAGTTGACGCAGGGCCTGACGCAACAAACCAAGTTGCCGCTTGAAGCGCCGGCAACTGATACAGATTGCCAGGTGCAGTGTGAGGCCCCAGCGTTCCCGTCGTGTCAGCGGGCGTTCCTGGTGTTCCGAAATCAGCTCGCTGGCCTGTTTGCATGTCAACATGGTTACCTGCTCCGGGTTTATCCAACCCAGTTGGTGTCGAGACACTGCCGCAGCCGCATCCGGGCCCGGTACAACATCGTCCACAGATTGGTCGGACTGATAGCCAGTTCCTGACAAATCTCTTTGGTCTCGTCTTCATGGACCTCGCGCAGCACAAACAGCCGTGCCAGACGGGGTGGCAGGCGATCCAGGCATTCCTGCAGGATGCGCCAGAACTGGGAGTCCTGCAGCGCCGCTTCAGGATCCCCCCAACTGGCAAGGCGCGGGGCCCAGTGTTCGCGGCTATTGAACGGTGAGTCTGTGTCGTCCGGGACGGTCTCTTGGGGATCGGGCAGCCCCTGTTCACGGGCCTCGCGCCGGAACTGGTCCAGAATCTTGTGTTTGAGGATGCCGATCAGCCAGGTGCGTACCGAGGCATTACCGCTATAGCGTGACCAGGCCTGCAGGGCGGCCAGCAAGGTTTCCTGGACGGCCTCTTCCGCCTGGTCGGAATCGCGCAGGCGCAGCAGGGCATAACGGTAGAGAACCGTGCCGTGATCATCCAGCCACTGTTCGGCAGGCGCGGGTTGTTCTGAGGCCATGGGAGTGATAACTCCTGCGGTGGTTTGAACTGTGCGACAGCATAACCCGAATAACACTTTCTGAGCAGGGTTTTGAGATGGCGCATTGCGAATGGCTGGCCAAAAACGTTTCGAGTACCTGCACAGCTATAACCGAGTATGACAATATTTGAGCGCTTGCTCAATATTGAGTTGACTGACGACTGTCAAAGGCGGATTACAGGGTGTGCTGTAAGGGACCTGCGGGAACGACGGGGACTATGTTGTTCCTGGTCAGGGGGTTCAGCTGGTGGGAAAGTCGGCCAGACAACAGCGCCCCGCCGGGTTGCGAACCGGGCAGGCGCAGGCCCCCTCGCGGGTCTGTTGCTGGACAAAGGCTTTGATCGACGGATCGCTCGCCTGGGCGCGGGTGACCCCGAAGCAGTGGCAGATCAGGGCGGTGTCCGCGGGATCCTTGAGGCCTACCGGGGTGCGCAGTTCGGCCTGTTCGATGATCGAGTCATCATCAGCGAAATAGATGACAGGACAGTCGGGATCGCTGCAAAAATAATAACGCCGTTCGCTCAGATCCCGCAGCCAGGGATGCCGGAGATGGTGCAACAGCGTGGTGGTCGAGACCGCGGAATAGCGCTGGCCGTTGCGCGGACAGACATGGCGCCGCCCTGAAGGGGGTGTGCAATCATCTGTGCCGTCTGTCACAGGTCGCTCCTTCGCATCATGTCGTGCGATCGGTGTCGTTATCCCCGTTATCGCTTTCGGCGGCGTTTTTCAGCGCTTCTTCTTCGGCGACAGCCCGGTCGAATTCCTCTTCCATCTCGTCGTCGCTGAGCGGTGTCTCTTCTTCGGATTCGGCATCTTCACTGGCGGCTTCCTCACGCTTGCGCTTCATGATGCGGCCGAAGATGACACCGATCTCGAACAATAGCCACATGGGCAGGGCCAGCAGGGTCTGGGAGATAATGTCCGGCGGGGTCAACAGCATACCGACGACGAATGCGCCGACGATGATATAGGGCCGTTTTTGAGCCAGGGATTCGGGCGTGGTGACGCCGGCCAGGATCAGCATAATAGTGGCAATGGGCACCTCGAAGGCCACACCAAAGGCAAAGAACAGCTTGATCGAGAAATCGAGATAACTGGCAATGTCCGGGCGGTAATCGATGCCTTCCGAGGCAAAAGAGGAGGTGAATTCAAAAACCAGCGGAAAGACCACGTAGTAGGCGAAAGCCATGCCCAGGTAAAACAGAATGATGCTCGACACCAGCAGGGGCAGCGCCAGTTTTTTCTCGTGCTGATAGAGCCCCGGGGCGATAAACGACCATATCTGGTGAAGGACATACGGCACAGAGAGAAAGAACGCGGCGATCAACGCCAGCTTGAACGGTGTGAAGACGGGCGAGATGACGCCAATGGCGAGCATCTTGGCCCCTTCAGGCAAGAAGCCCTGCAGGGGCAGCGAGAAGTAATAGTAAAGATCATTGGCGACCGCCATCAGGGCGACGGTCAGTACCAGGACGACACCCACTATGCGCAGCAGGCGATCGCGCAGCTCGACCAGGTGCGAGAGAAACGGCGTTTCCTGCTCAACACCCTGATCGTTGTCGTTACGGCTTTGGTTGCTCATCAGTACGGGTATCGGCCGGTGGGTGATCGTCGTTGTTGTCGGTCGTCTCTGTGCTGTCGGACGGTTCGGCAGTCTGTTGTTCGGGCTCGTCGTCGCTGATCGCCTTGACCAGATAGTCGGGCTTGTCTTCTTCTTCGATGGTGAAGCGTTCGCTGTTCATGATCTGTTTGAGTTCATCAAGACCGGCATCACGCTCCAGTGCCTTGCGCAGCTCTTCCTGCTTCATCTCGCGATCGATATCGGATTTGACCTGGGTAATAAAGCGGCGGGTTTTCCCAACCCAGCGACCGACGTTGCGGGCCACACCGGGCAGGCGCTCGGGACCGATCACCACCAGGCCGACGACGGCAATGATGATCAATTCAAGAAAGCCGATATCAAACATAAATAAGGGACGTGGGATGCGGGACGAGTGACGAGGAGACAGAACAGAGCCTGACTCCTGTTAATGCCGCCATGGTCACAAATCCGTTCAGGTTTTGTCCTGATCCTTGACCTTGGTGGCTTCGCCTTCGATAGTCTGGCCTTCGTCGTTGCTTTCCAGTTTGGCGGAGTCATCCTGCTTGCCGCTCTCTTCTTCTTCCTTGACCGCACTCTTGAAGCCCTTGACCGCGCTGCCCAGATCGGAGCCGATGTTGCGCAACCGCTTGGCGCCGAACAGCAGCAGCACAATCAGCAGAATAATAACCAGTTGCCAGATACCAATACCCATGATGTTACTCCACGTCCTGAACGTTAACGTTTATTGAAGCGCTGCCTGTATCAATCAAAGTAACCAGCGCTGTGACTATTCAAAGCCGGGCATATTCCGGCCGCCCATCAAATGGATGTGCAGATGGAAAATAATCTGCCCGCCGCCTTCGCCGGTGTTGATAATGGTGCGAAAGCCGTCATCCAGTCCCTGCTGTTTGGCGATTTTCGGCAGCTGGCGCAGCATGTGACCCATCAGTTTGTCGTGCTCTTCATCCAGCTCATTGAGACTGACGATATGCTCGCGCGGGATCGCCAGCAGGTGTACCTCGGCCTTGGGATTAATATCCTTGAAGACGATCATCTGCTCGTCTTCATAGACCCGGTCCGAGGGGACTTCATCAGCGAGAATTTTGCAAAACAGGCAGTCGCTCATGATGACCTCATTGGTTTCGATTGGCTTTCTCTTCCAGCCCCGACAGGCCGAAACGGCGTGCCAGCTCATCGAGCACCTGGTCCGGGCCCAGCCCCTGGTGCGCCAGCATCACCAGTGTATGAAACCACAGATCGGCGGTTTCATAAACGACCTGTTGCGGGTCCCCGTCCTTGGCGGCCATGACCGTTTCGGTGGCTTCTTCACCGATTTTCTTCAAAATCGCGTCCAGCCCCTTGCCATACAGCCCGGCGACGTAGGAGCTGTCGGGATCGGCCTCCTTGCGCTGCTCGAGCACGCTGGCCAGCTGTTGCAATATGTCGCTCATAGGCGGGGATTATTCCACGTTTGGCGCCGTTTGTGGGGACGCTATTTATATATGGCGTCGGGATCCTTGAGCACCGGTTCGACCTCGACCCACTGATCGCCCTGTAACTGCTTGAAAAAACAGCGATGTCGGCCGGTGTGGCAGGCGATGCCGCCTTTTTGCTCCACCTCCAGCAAAATCACGTCATTGTCGCAATCGACCCGGATATCACGGATGATCTGCTCGTGACCCGACTCCTCGCCCTTGCGCCACAGCTTGCCGCGCGAGCGCGACCAGTAGATCGCCTTGCCCTCCTGCACGCTCAGCGCCAGCGATTCGCGGTTCATCCAGGCAAACATCAGCACCTGGCCCGTGCCCGCCTCCTGGGCGATCACCGGCACCAGCCCGTCTTCCGTCCACTTGATCTCATCCAGCCATTTTGTGCTCATAAGTCATATCCCGATTTAAAACGCAGAGGACGCGGAGTCGCGGAGGCGCAGAGTTTTAATGACTCAAAACTGGCAGAGGTTCAGAAATTTTTTCTCCGAGTCTCTGCGCCTCTGCGTTCTCCGCGTTAATAACCCCTGTAACTAGAGGCGGACCTCGATGTCGCTGCCGGCCATGCGCCGCTTGGCTTCTTCGATGCTGTATTCGCCGAAGTGGAAGATGCTGGCGGCGAGCACGGCGTCGGCATGGCCCTGTTTGATGCCGTCAACCAGGTGGTCCAGGTTGCCGACGCCGCCGGAGGCGATGACCGGGACGCTGACTGCATCGCAGATAGCGCGGGTCAGATCCAGGTCGAAGCCCTGCTTGGTACCGTCGCGATCCATGCTGGTCAGCAGGATCTCGCCGGCGCCGTAGTCGACCATTTTCTTCGCCCATTCGATGGCGTCCAGGCCGGTGGCCTTGCGCCCGCCGTGGGTGAAGATCTCCCACTTTTTCGGGTCGTCGCTCACCTGCTTGGCGTCGATCGCCACCACGATGCACTGCGAGCCGAACTTCTGCGCCGCCTCGCGCACGAACTCGGGATTGTCCACCGCCGCGGTATTGATCGCGACCTTGTCGGCGCCGGCGTTGAGCATGGCGCGCACATCCTCGATCTTGCGAATCCCGCCGCCGACGGTGAGCGGAATGAACACCTGCCCGGCGACCTGCTCGACCACGTGCACCATGGTCCCGCGGCCTTCGTGACTGGCGCTGATGTCCAGAAACGTCAGCTCGTCCGCCCCCTGCTCGTCATAGCGGCGCGCGATCTCCACCGGATCCCCCGCATCGCGGATATCCACGAACTGCACGCCTTTCACCACGCGGCCCTTGTCCACGTCCAGGCAGGGAATAATACGTTTGGCCAGGCCCATATCAATTCTCTTTTCAATACTCAAAATTTAACGCGGAGATCGCAAAGACGCAGAGAACGTAAAGATACAAGGGTAAATTTTAAGTTAATAACCTGATATTTAACTCAAAAAATTACCACTTGGCGTACTTGGCGTCTTTGCGTCCTTTGCGTTATTAATCAGTGCCAGCAAGAAGTGGCACTATTCGCCCCCGCAGGTGTCGGCCAGGGCGGCGCCTTCGGCGAAGTCGAGGGTGCCTTCGTAGATGGCGCGGCCGGTGATGGCGCCCATGATGCCTTCGTCGGCGACCTCGCACAGGGCGCGGATGTCGTCCATGTTGGTGATGCCGCCGGAGGCGATGACCGGAATGGCCATCGACTGGGCCAGCTTGACGGTGGCCTCGACGTTGACGCCGCTCATCATGCCGTCGCGACCGATATCGGTGTAGACGATGGCCGAGACGCCGTCCTGTTCGAAGTGCTGGGCCAGATCGATCACGTCGTGACGTGAGAGCTTGGACCAGCCGTCGATGGCCACCTTGCCGTCCTTGGCGTCCAGGCCGACGATGATGTGACCGGGAAACTCCAGGCACAGGTCGTTGACGAAATGGGGCGCGTTGACCGCCTTGGTACCGATGATGACGTACTGCACGCCGGCGTCGAGGTAGGTCTCGACCGTCTCTTCATCGCGGATGCCGCCGCCGATCTGGATGGGCAGCTCGGGAAAGGCGCTGGCGATGGCATGCACCACGTCGGCGTTGACCGGCTTGCCGGCGAAGGCGCCGTTGAGGTCGACGATATGCAGGCGCCGGGCGCCGGCCTCCACCCAGCGTGCCGCCACGCTGACCGGATCGTCGGAAAAAATCGTTTCATCTTCCATTTTGCCCTGACGCAAACGAACGCATTTGCCGTCCTTGAGGTCGATGGCAGGGATAAGCAACATGGTGAAGTCTCTCGTGTTGGCTGAAAGTAACCGTGGTGTTTGGGGTATCGTCTAGAGGGAGCCGTCCCAGTTCAAAAAGTTGCTATACAGCTGCAATCCGGCATGCTGGCTCTTTTCGGGATGGAACTGTACGGCAAATACATTACCTTTTGCCAGCGCACAGGTAAACGGGATCCCGTAGTTACAGGAGGCCGCGATCAGATCCGGGCTGGCCGGCTCCACATAATAACTGTGGACAAAATAGAAGCGGGCCCCGTTGGCGATATTCTGCCACAGCGGATGCTCGACCTGCGGATAGACCTGGTTCCAGCCCATGTGCGGTACCTTGAGCCGTTCGTCGCTGAGCGGGTCATGCATGTCCCGGGGAAAGGACTGGACCTTGCCGGGCAGCAGCCCCAGGCAACGGGTGCCGTCGTTCTCGGCACTGTATTCCATCATGGCCTGCATGCCCACGCAGACGCCCAGCAGCGGCGTGCCCTGCTCGGCGACCTGAAGAATCACCGGCTCCAGTTCCAGGCGGCGGATTTCCGCCATGCAATCGCGAATGGCGCCAACGCCGGGCAGCACCACGTGATCGGCACCGAGGATCTGTTCGGGATCGGCGGTGACGTTCACCTGGCGGGCCGGATCGACCTTTTCCAGGGCCTTGCTCACCGAGTGAAGATTCCCCATTCCGTAATCGATTACAGCGACAGTCGACATAGTCTTCGGATACTCAAGCCGGGTGGATCCCGGTGTTGTGGCTCAGAGGCTGCCCTTGGTGGAGGGCGTCATGCCCTGCATACGCGGATCCGGCTCCAGCGCCATGCGCAGGGCCCGTCCGAAGGCCTTGAAGGCGGTTTCGGCAATGTGATGGGCGTTGCGGCCGCGCAGGTTGTCGATATGCAGGGTCACCCGGGCATGGTTAACGAAGCCCTGGAAGAACTCGCCGAACAGGTCCACGTCAAACTCGCCGATGTGCGAGCGCGGGAAATCAATGCCGTACTCGAGACCGGGACGGCCCGAGAAATCGACAACCACCCGGGAGAGGGCTTCATCCAGCGGTACATAGGCGTGGCCGTAGCGGCGGATACCCTGCTTGTCGCCGACCGCCTTGTCGAAGGCCTGGCCCAGACTGATCCCGATGTCCTCCACCGTATGGTGGGCATCGATGTGCAGATCGCCTTTGGCCTGGATGGTGATATCGATCATGCCGTGGCGCGCCACCTGCTCGAGCATGTGCTCGAGAAACGGCAGGCCGGTGTTGAACTCGGCCTTGCCCTGGCCGTCCAGATCAATGTTGACCTTGATCTGCGTTTCCAGCGTGTTGCGTTCGATGTTGGCACGACGTGCGGACATGGTGACTCCAGTCAGGGGCGCGGGCCGGCGCCAATTATTAAAGCGATAGCATACCGAAATAAGCGGCTGCGGGAAAATCGGGATTCTACCAGATTCCCCGGGGGATGCCGCAGGTTTTGGCTCGGGTATTGTGGCGTTTTTTAATCGAACGATTAAACGGACTGTTTTGTTGAATCGGGCCGGTGAGAGTATAGTTTAGCGTAAGGCACCCGGCGGGTGCCCCCAGCCTGTTGCCGCCAACCAACCGAAGTCGGGTCGAAAAGTCCATGTCCAGAGAACGCGTCGTCAATTTGTCCGAAGTGCGCACCCAGTGCCAGAAGTGCAGCCTCTATCAACTGTGTATGCCGATGGGGCTGGGCGAAGGGGATCTGAACAAACTCGACAAGATCATCAAACGTCGGCGCCCGGTGGAAAAGGGCGAGTTTCTGTTTCGCCTGGGCCAGGACTTCAGCTCCCTGTATGCGATTCGCTCGGGATCCCTGAAGACCTATACCAGCCAGAGCGATGGCCAGGAACAGGTGATCGGGATGCATCTGCCCGGCGAGTTGATCGGCCTGGATGCGATCGGCAGCCATCGGCATGCCTGCGCGGCAGTGGCGCTGGAAACCACCAGTGTTTGCGAGATCCCCTTTGATCATCTCGAATCCCTGAGCCGGGAGATTCCCGGGCTGCAGCAACACCTGTTTCGCCTGATGAGCGCCGAGATCCAGCACGACCAGTGTCACATGACCGTCCTGGCGCGCATGCCGGTGGAAAATCGCCTTGCCAGTTTCCTGATGAGTCTCTCCGAGCGTTACAAGTTGCGCGGTTATGCGGCCAACGAGTTCAATCTGAGCATGTCACGGGGCGATATCGCCAATATGCTGGGCATGGCGATGGAAACCATCAGTCGCCTGCTCGGCAGTTTCCAGGATCAGGGGCTGATCCAGGTCGAACGCAAACATATTCGCATCCTCGATCCTGCCGGACTGCAGGCGATTGCCTCCAACTGCCGGGAATCGTCCGGCAAGCCCGCCGACAATTCCAGTTCCCACAGCGCCTGAGGCGTTATCCGGCGCCGGAAAATCGGCGCCTGAAAAAAGACGGCTTTTCTTTTGATCCAGATCAAGACCTGGTCTAGGTTTACTGACACGGCTTGGATATTGTTCAAGTCATAAAATCAGAAGCCTTCCCTTGCTTTGCGAGAATAAAAAAGGAAAGTCCATGGATAACCAATCGACCTATAACTACAGGGTGGTGCGCCAGTTTACGGTAATGACCGTGGTCTGGGGCATCGTCGGGATGCTGGTCGGGGTCGTGATTGCGGCGCAGCTGGTCTGGCCGGCGCTCAATTTCGATATCCCCTGGCTCACTTACAGTCGCCTGCGGCCATTGCATACCAACGCGGTGATCTTTGCCTTCGGGGGCTCGGCATTATTTGCCACCTCCTACTATGTGGTACAGCGAACCTGTCAGGTGCGCCTGTTCAGTGATGGTCTTGCCGCATTTACTTTCTGGGGCTGGACCTTGGTGATCCTGCTGGCCGCGGTCAGCCTGCCGCTGGGGATCACCAGCAGCAAGGAATACGCCGAGCTGGAATGGCCGATTGACCTGTTAATCACGCTGGTCTGGGTCGCCTATGCCATCGTCTTTTTCGGTACCCTGGCGAAGCGGCGGGTCAAACATATCTATGTGGCCAACTGGTTTTTCGGCGCCTTTATCCTGACCATTGCGGTGCTGCATGTGATTAACAGTCTGGCCATGCCGGTCACCCTGACCAAGTCCTACTCGGTCTATCCCGGCGCCATCGACGCCATGGTTCAGTGGTGGTACGGGCATAACGCGGTGGGCTTCTTCCTGACCGCGGGCTTTCTGGGCATGATGTATTACTTTATTCCCAAGCAGGCCGAACGGCCGATCTATTCCTATCGGTTGTCGGTGGTGCACTTCTGGTCGTTGATTGCCATTTACATGTGGGCCGGACCGCACCATCTGCATTACACCGCTCTGCCCGACTGGGCCCAGTCGCTGGGCATGGTGTTCTCGCTGATTCTGCTGGCACCGTCCTGGGGCGGGATGATCAACGGCATCATGACCCTCTCGGGGGCGTGGCACAAACTGCGCACCGATCCGATTCTGAAGTTTTTGATCGTCTCGTTGTCGTTCTACGGTATGTCGACCTTCGAAGGGCCGATGATGTCGATCAAGACGGTCAACTCCCTCTCCCATTACACCGACTGGACCATCGGGCATGTGCACTCCGGCGCCCTGGGCTGGGTCGGACTGGTCACCATCGGTTCGGTCTATTTCCTGATTCCCAAGCTGTTCGGGCGCGAGCAGATGCACTCGGTGAAACTGATCGATGTGCATTTCTGGATCGCCACCATCGGTATCGTGGTGTATATCGCCTCCATGTGGATTGCCGGGGTCATGCAGGGGCTGATGTGGCGTGCGGTCAATGATGACGGCACCCTGACCTACAGCTTTGTGGAAAGTCTGGAGGCCATGTATCCGTTCTATGCCGTACGCCTGCTCGGCGGCGTGATGTATCTGGCCGGTATGTTGATCATGGCGTACAACGTGTGGAAGACCATCGCCGGCCCGAAGGCCGCGGCGGATGAACGCATTCCGCAGACGGCTTAACGGAGGAGAGCATCATGAGTCATGAAAAAGTCGAAACCCGTGCCGGCCTCCTGGCCCTGCTCATCATTATCGTGATCAGCTTCGGTGGCCTGGTGGAAATCGTGCCGCTGTTTTTCATCAAGGATACGACCGAGCCGGTCGATGGTCTCAAGCCTTACAGCGCCCTGGAACTCGAGGGGCGGGACATTTATGTGCGTGAAGGTTGTTATGTTTGCCATTCACAGATGATTCGTCCGTTTAGGGCCGAGACCGAGCGCTATGGTCACTATTCGGTGGCCGGCGAGTTTGTCTATGACCGGCCCTTCCAGTGGGGATCCAAGCGGACCGGGCCGGATCTGGCGCGAGTCGGCGGACGTTATTCGGATGAATGGCACCGGGTCCATCTGATCAATCCGCGCGACGTAGTTCCCGAATCCAACATGCCGGGCTTCCCCTGGCTGGCGGAGAACGAACTGGATGGCGAACACACGGCCAGGAAACTGCAGGTCATGAACAAGCTGACCAGGGCGACGTGTAACGGTTGCCAGACGTACAGCGAGGAGGAGATCGCCAGCGCGGCCGAGGACGTCAGGGGCAAAACGGAAATGGATGCCCTGGTGGCCTATTTGCAGAGCCTGGGTACCAGCATCAAGGCACGGAGGTAACCGCCATGGATATGACTGATGTGCGCAGCTGGTACACCGTGGTCATCTTTACGGTATTCATTGGCATATTTATCTGGGCCTGGAGCAGTAAACGCAAGCGTGATTTTCACGAGGCTGCTCATTTACCCCTGAACGAGCCGGAATATCCCCGCGAGCAAAAGAATAAGGAGAACGGATCATGAGTAGCTTCTGGAGCTGGTTTGTGGCCGTGATTAGCCTGGGTATGATTTTCGCCTGCTACTGGTTGATCAAATGGACCACCAAACGCCGTACCGGCGAGGCGGCCGAAGGCGATGTCACCGGGCATACCTGGGATGGCAACCTGGAGGAATACAACAACCCGTTGCCCAACTGGTGGCTGTGGTTGTTTTACATCACTATCATTTTCGCGCTGATCTATCTGGTCCTGTATCCGGGACTGGGTAATTTCAAAGGCGTTTTAAACTGGTCCTCCACCGGCCAGTACGAGCAGGAAATGGAAGTGGCCCAGCAGGAGTATGGCCCTATCTTTGCCCGTTATGCCGAAACCGGGATTCCGGTACTGGCGCAGGATGACGAGGCGATGGCCTCCGGTCGACGGCTGTTCCTGAACTATTGTGCCACCTGTCACGGTTCCGATGCCGGCGGTGCGAGCGGCTTCCCCAGCCTCAAGGATGATGCCTGGTTGTGGGGCGGTGATCCGCAGGCCATCAAAACCAGCATTCTGAACGGCCGCACAGGCGTCATGCCGGCACAGGCTCACCTGGGTGACGAGAAAATTAACGATGTTACCGCTTATGTACTGAGTCTCAGTGGGCGTGATGCAGCCAGCGGCGATGTTCAATCGGGTCGCCAGGTCTTCCAGCAGAACTGTGCCGTTTGCCACGGGAGCGATGGCAAGGGCCAGCATGCTATGGGGGCGCCCAATCTGACCGACAATATCTGGCTGTATGGCGGTTCGCCGGGCGTGATTCGCCAGACAATTGTGAATGGTCGCCAGGGCAAGATGCCGGCACACCAGGAGTTTCTCGGCGAGGACAAGGTCCACCTGCTGGCAGCCTACGTCTACAGTCTGTCTGATTAATCCGCACTGCGGCGGCGGGCTGTGGTCCGCCGCCTGACATCATAAGGAGTTGCGCTATGCTGGATCTGCTGTTCGGAACCTGGACCGGTATCCTGTCGCTGGGCGTGCTGGTGATTTCGGTCGTGATTATTGTCTACCTTTTTTACATGTTTTTTATTCGACCGCCCAAAGAATGACATACCGTGCGCGGTTGGCTATAACCGGACAAACGCCCGCCATAATCCGGTCGACTCAGACCGGTGCCCGGGTGAAGGGAGTCAGGTCGGATAAATATGCACTATTAACCGGTTATCGGGGTGTCGATGAATAACCCGAAGCAACAGTCTCATTCGCCCGAACAGGCGGTTGAGCAGGAACTTTACGCCAAACACCAGAAGATCTATCCCCGCGAGGTGCACGGCATTTTCGCCACCCTGCGAATTCTCGGGGTGCTGGTCTTGCTGGGCCTGTATTACCTGTTGCCGTGGTTTTCCTGGGACGGCCACCAGGCGGTGCTGTTCGATCTGCCGGCGCGCAAGTTTTATATCTTCGGTCTGACGTTCTGGCCGCAGGACTTTTTCTATCTGGCCGCGCTGTTGATTATTGCCGGCCTGTCGCTGTTTTTCTTCACCGCGCTGGCAGGCCGACTGTGGTGCGGCTATGCCTGTCCGCAAACCGTCTGGACCGAGGTGTTTCTCTGGATCGAACGCAAGTTCGAGGGCGATCGGCCCAAACAGATGAAACTGGCCAAATCGCCCTGGAACACCAACAAGATCCTGCGCCGCGGAGGTAAACAAGCGGTCTGGATCCTGTTGTCCCTGTGGACGGGCTTTACGTTTGTTGGCTATTTCACGCCGATTACCGAGTTGTGGCAAAGCGCGCTGCAATTCGACCTGGGGCCGTGGGAAACCTTCTGGGTATTTTTCTACGGCTTTGCGACCTACGGCAATGCCGGCTTCATGCGCGAGCAGGTCTGCATTTACATGTGTCCCTATGCCCGTTTTCAAAGCGCCATGTTCGACAAGGACACGCTGGTCATCTCCTATGATCCCAACCGGGGCGAGCCGCGCGGGGCGCGCAAGCGTGGCACGGACAAAGAAGAGAAAGGGCTGGGGGATTGTATCGATTGCACCCTGTGCGTGCAGGCCTGTCCCACCGGCATCGATATTCGCGAAGGTCTGCAGTATCAATGCATCGGTTGTGCCGCCTGTATCGATGCCTGTAATGAAGTCATGGACAAGATGGATTATCCGCGCGGCCTGATTCGCTACACCACCGAAAACGCCCTGGAAGGCAAACCGACGAAGGTGCTACGTCCCCGTATCGTCGTTTATGGCCTGTTGCTGTTACTGATTACCGCGGCAGTCTTTTACAGCATCGCGACCCGTGTCCCGCTGGAACTGAATGTCCTGCGCGATCGCAATACGCTCTATCGGGAAACCCCCCAGGGACTGGTGGAAAATATCTATACCCTCAAGATTCTGAATATGGACGAGACAGCGCATACTTACCAGCTGACCGTCGAGGGACCGCCGCAAATGGAATTACACATGGCACGGGAAACATTGCACGTGGAAGGCGGGAGTGTTACCCAGCTGCCGGTCCAATTACGTATCGATCCGGTTTATCTGGAGAAGGCCGGTTACGACGTGGAATTTCATTTGCAGGCGATCGATCAGCCGGAGCTGTCGGTTACCCAGACCGGCCGTTTCATTGGTCCGGTCATGCGCTGATTATTGAGACCAACACGGGAAACGCCTATGCAACAGATAACCGCCAACGACCTTCCTTCCCCCTGGTATCGCCAGTTCTGGCCGTGGTTTTTGATCGCCCTGCCTGCGACCGCCGTCATCGCCAGTATTGCCACGGTGATTATCGCGATAAAAAATCCGGACGGGCTGGTGGTCGGTGATTATTACAAGGAAGGGCTGGCGATTAACCGGACCCTGGCACGGGATCGCCATGCCCGCTTTCTGGGTCTGCACGCCAATGGTGGGATTGGTCCCGGGGGACAGGTGGAACTGGTCCTGCAGGGCAAGCAGCCGCAGCCGGCACAGCGCCTGCGCCTGAGTTTGCTGCATCCGACCCGGGCCAATCAGGATCAGATCATTGCTTTGGAATTATCCGACACCTCGCCAGCGCACTTTCGCGGCGAGTTTGACACCGTCCCCGGCGCCGGGCACTGGCACGTGCTGCTCGAGCCTGAAGGCGGCCAGTGGCGTCTGACCGGGCGAATGGCGTGGCCTGGTGACGGGCAATTGCAGCTTGAGCCTGTCGGGGGCGCAAACGAGCAAACACAATAACGATAATTGACGGGTTTTGTGCCGGGAGGGCGTTGGAGATGTCACAGCAGATACCGAAAATCCAGAAAATCGTGGCCGTGTTGTGGCCTTCGTTTTTGACCGCGGCGCTGGCGACAATTCTGTTTTTTACCGCCTTCGATCCGGTGGAGCTAGGCGAGCTGGCCGGCTATGGGACGATCAGCCGGCTGGGTGGGTATACCATCGGGTTCTTTTTGTTCTGGCTGCTGACGGCCGGGACCTGCACGCTGACCTGCTATTTTCAGACACCTTGCGATAAACCCGGGCCATCGGCCTGAGCGCAACGATTAACTGCCAAGCTTGCTGATCAGGCGTTTGAAAAAGCCGGCGCGGCGATTCGTGTCCGCTGCTGAGGAACCGGGGGCCGTGCTGCTTTTGGGCGCCGGACTGGACGGGCTCTGATCCCCGGCCCGGGAGCGTTTGTCCGGTCGGGGTTGTTGCCGGTCCGGTTGCGGGGCGTGGCGGCTTTGTCCGCCTTCACGCTGGCCGGAGCGTTCACCCTGTCGGGAACGGTTCTGTTGGCCCCGGCCGCTGTGACGCGTGCTTTTTTTCGCGCTCTTTTTTCCGGTTTTCTTTTTGTCGCCGACGCGACGCGCGTTGGGATCCCGTTGTGGCGGTCTGGGCTTGATCAGCAGCTGCGGATCCAGGGAAGCGGCGGGAATCTTGTGGCCGATGTACTGCTCGATATCCGGCAGCGAAAAAACATACTCATCGCAGGCGAAGCTGATGGCCTCGCCCTTCGCGCCGGCCCGGGCGGTGCGGCCGATGCGGTGCACATAGTCTTCGGCGTCCTGCGGCAGATCGAAGTTGATGACATGGCTGACCGACGGAATATGCAGGCCCCGGGCAGCCACGTCGGTGGCCACCAGCAGGTTGAGTTCGCCGTCACTGAACTTGCGCAGCAGATCAAGGCGTTGCTTTTGCGGTACATCGCCGGTCAGCAGCGCGGCAGCCTGATCATTACCGCGCAGGTAGTCGGCGATTTTCTCCCCCGCCCGCTTGGTGTTGACGAAGATCACGGCCCGCTCGACGTGCTGGTTGGCCAGGATGCCGAGCAGCAGGCTGATTTTTTCTTCCTTGGCGGGGTAATAGACGCTCTCGGTGACCTGCTCCGCGGTGATCTGCTCCGGTTCGATCTCCACCGCCTCGGGATTGTTCATATGCTCGTAGGCCAGTTCCTTGACCCGGTGCGAGAGCGTGGCGGAGAACAGCAGGTTCAGGCGCTGGTCGGCCTCGGGCAGGCGGCGCAACAAAAATCGGATGTCCTTGATGAAGCCCAGGTCGAACATGCGATCGGCTTCATCCAGGATCATCACCTGGATGGCGCGCAGATCGAACACCTTCTGTTTGAAATAGTCGATAATCCGTCCGGGCGTACCGATCAGCACATCCACGCCCGCTTCCAGTTGCTGGCGCTGGGCATCGTAACCGGTGCCGCCATAGACCAGGCCCAGGCGGAAATCGAGGTGCCGGTTGAGCAGCTCGGCATCCTTGTGGATTTGCACCGCCAGTTCCCGGGTCGGCGCCAGGATCAGGGCGCGCGGCTGGTTGGGCCGGCGTTCCCCCGCGGCCGGGTGGCGCAGCAGGTGCGTGAACAGGGCGATCAGAAACGCGGCGGTCTTGCCGGTGCCGGTCTGCGCCTGGCCGGAGACATCCTTGCCGGCCAGGGCAATGGGCAGGGTCTCGGCCTGAACCGGTGTACAGTATGAAAAGCCCGCCTCTTCAATGCCTTGCAGCAGCGGCGCGGGCAGATCCAGGCTGTCGAAACGGGTATCGGAAAGGTGTGTATCACTCATGGGCGCACAGAATAGCAGATCGGATTCTGTTTGGGGCTTGAAATGACGGCTATCTTGGGCTCAAATGGCATTTCATACACCCCTGCGCAGCAGCCGATTCTGGCAGGGCAGATGGCCCACACGGTATGTCCGGTGCCCGACGGCGTGTTAAGGTTCGCCATCCGGCATCACCCGAGTCAGTCATGTTCTGCGACTGCAAAACAATACAATGGGAGAATTACGTTGAGCGACAAGATCGTTTACGTCACAGACGCCACGTTTGAAGATGAGGTTCTCAAGGCGGAAGAACCGGTCCTGGTGGATTACTGGGCAGACTGGTGCGGTCCTTGCAAAATGATTGCCCCGATTCTGGATGAGATTGCCGATGAATACGGCGGCAAGATCAAGGTGGCCAAACTCAATATCGACGAGAATCCGGGTACCCCGCCCAAGTTCGGCATTCGCGGCATTCCGACCCTGATGCTGTTCAAAAGCGGCAATGTGGAAGCGACCAAGGTGGGGGCGGTATCCAAATCCCAGCTGACGGCCTTTATCGACAGCAACCTGTAAAAGATTTGTCGTCCGGCCCGTTAGCGCGGGCTGGACGAGCCCGGTTTTTGGTGATAACTTAGCGCCAAGAACGTATACAAATACCAATCGTTTTATTTGTAACCTGCCTGATACGGGCAACCCCTCTAGCAACCCTGATACAGACGCTGAGCGCGCAGCCGTTCATCCGGTGCGTGTCATGCGCCGCGTAACCAACCTGATTGTAAGACAACATCTATGAACCTCACCGAACTCAAACAAAAACACGTCGCCGATCTGATCGTCATCGCCGAGGAAATGGGCATCGAAAACATGTCCCGCTCGCGCAAGCAGGACATCATTTTCTCCATTCTCAAGGCCCACGCCAAAAGTGGCGAGGACATTTACGGCGATGGTGTCCTGGAAATTCTGCAAGATGGTTTCGGTTTTCTGCGCTCGGCGGAAAGCTCCTACATGGCCGGACCGGATGATATTTATGTCTCGCCCAGCCAGATACGCCGGTTTGCCCTGCGTACCGGCGACACCATCTCCGGCAAGATTCGCCCGCCGAAAGACAGCGAGCGCTACTTCGCCATGCTCAAGGTCAACGAGATCAACTTTGAGCCGCCGGAAAAAGCCAAGAACAAAGTATTGTTCGAAAACCTGACCCCGCTGCACCCCAACGAGCGCATGCAGCTGGAGATCGGCAACGGCAGCTCCGAAGACATTACCGCGCGGGTTATCGATATGGTGGCGCCCATTGGCAAGGGGCAGCGCGCGCTGGTGGTCTCGCCGCCCAAGGCGGGCAAGACCATGATGCTGCACAACATCGCCCACTCGATTACCCACAACTATCCCGAATGCCATCTAATTGTGCTGTTGATCGACGAGCGGCCTGAAGAAGTGACCGAAATGGCGCGCTCGGTACGCGGCGAGGTGGTCTCCAGTACCTTTGATGAACCGGCCAGCCGTCACGTCCAGGTGGCCGAGATGGTGATCGAAAAGGCCAAACGACTGGTCGAACATCGCAAAGATGTGGTGATCCTGCTCGATTCCATCACCCGCCTGGGGCGCGCCTACAACACCGTTGTGCCCTCCTCGGGCAAGGTGCTGACCGGCGGCGTGGACGCCAACGCCCTGCAGCGGCCCAAGCGCTTCTTCGGTGCGGCGCGTAACATCGAGGAAGGCGGCAGCCTGACCATCGTCGCTACCGCGCTGGTGGAAACCGGCTCGCGCATGGACGATGTGATCTACGAAGAATTCAAGGGCACCGGTAACATGGAGATCCACCTGGATCGCAAGATTGCCGAACGGCGTATCTATCCCTCCATCAACATCAACCGTTCCGGCACGCGTCGCGAGGAGCTGCTGACCGGGCCCGACGAGCTGCAGAAAATGTGGATTCTGCGCAAAGTGGTGCACGATATGGACGAAGTCGCGGCGATGGAGTTCCTGCACGACAAGCTCGAGGCGACCAAGACCAATGCCGAGTTCTTCGACTCCATGAAGCGCTAGGCGAAGCCCGTGCGGGACCGGCGCGAGGAGCGCCGGACACCCACAGGCACGGGTCAATCGACAGAGAAATTACACATCCGCCCGATCTGCCTCGATCAGGCAAAAATCCTGCGTTTACAGGCGTTTGTACGCCATTGTTCAGAGAGTCTGTGAGCTGGCGCACGTCTGTGTTTTTGACAAGGCCCCTGAAAACGACGACTATTTGGGTATCGGTATGGCGCGCGGCGCGCCATACCGGTCTGACTCCCAATAGTGATTGCGGTGAAGCAGGACCGACCTATGACCCGACCCGAGACTGCTTGTCATATCGATTTTGACACCTGGGCCCGCCTGGCCGAGACCGATCCCGAACGTTTCGAGACCCTGCGCAACCGGGTGCTGGATTATTGTATCGACCGCGCGCCGGCGGATCGCCGGGAGCGCCTGCGCTGTCTGCAGTGGCGGGTGAACCAGGTGCGCAACACGGCCAGCAATCCCCTGTCGGCCTGTATTTCCATTTCCAACATGATGTGGGACACCTTCAGCCATCTGGGCGAGGCCTACGAGGATTTGCAGCACTCCCGCCGGCCGTTCCGGCGCTGCGCCCGGATCCTGCCGTTTCCCGCCGCGCCGCGCGACAAGGCCTGAATTGGCGCAAACACTTGCCCTGCGGCGGTTGATTCCCGTATGATCGCCGGCCTCGTTGCGTATGGTGCTCCGGAGAGGCCGGGGTGGCGATGCGCCCGAAAGAGACTATGAGGTTACCCATGAAAGCTGAAATCCACCCCGCTTACCAGGAAGTGTCTGTCACCTGCAGTTGTGGCAATAACTTCACCACCCGTTCGACGGTCGGCAAGGATCTGAACATCGAAGTCTGCGCCCAGTGCCACCCGTTCTATACCGGCAAGCAGAAGTTGCTGGATACCGCCGGTCGCGTGGACAAGTTCCGCCAGAAGTACGGTATGAAAAAATAAGCTGCGCGATGGACTCCACGCGAAAGCTTCTGAAAAGGGCGCTGCTTGCAGCGCCCTTTTTGTTTGCCTGTTTCCCGCAACTGCTCGCCGCGGCCGCCTGTCGGCCCGCGCAGTTCGATGAGCAGGTCAGCGTGCGTTACGTGCATGATGGCGATACGGTCTTTTTGCGCGACGGGCGCAAGCTGCGCCTGATCGGTATCAACACGCCGGAACGGGCGCGGGACGAGCAACCCGCCGAGCCGCATTCCAATGCCGCGCGCCAACACCTGCAGGCGATGAGTGGGAACCGCTGGTCGCTGGCCTATGATGCCGAGCGCCGTGACCGCTACGGACGCCTGCTGGCCCATGCGTTCGATAGCCAGGGGCGTAACATCACCCGCCGGCTGCTGGCGTCCGGCGCCGGGCAGTTGCTGGTTTTCCCGCCCAATCTGCGTTTCGTGGAATGTTACCGCGCGGCCCAGCAGCGCGCCCGATCGGCGCGACGGGGGCTGTGGGGACTGGCCGCGTACCAGGTCCTCTCTCCTGCCAGGCTGGGGCATGGCGACACCGGGGGGTACCGGGTGGTACGCGGCACGCTGACCCGGATCGGCGAAAGCCGCTCTTCGCTCTGGCTGAACCTCGGCGAGCGCTTTGCCCTGCGCATTACCCGTGGCGATCTGGATTACTTTGATCCGGCGGCAATCGACGGCTGGCAACAACAAACCCTGAGTGCGCAGGGCTGGGTCTATTATCGCAATGGCCAGTGGCGCATGCGGCTGCGCCATCCGGCCGCTCTGCTGGAACGGCCCGACTGACTGGTGCGTGACACTGGTAAATCCGCCGGCGATGAGCCAACATCAGAATTTGCGCCCGTCCACGACGGGCTTTCCGGTAACCCGATAAACTGAATCCATTATGAGTGACGAGCAGCTCCCCTTTTCCGAACAGGCCTTGCGTTATCACGCCGAACCGCGCCCCGGTAAAACCGCCACCGCCCTGACCAAACCGGTCTCCACCCAGAAGGATCTGAGCCTGGCCTATACCCCCGGCGTGGCGGTGCCGGTGCGGGCCATCGCCGAGGACCCGCAAATGGCCTACCGCTATACCAACAAGGGTAACCTGGTGGCGGTGATCTCCGACGGTAGCGCAGTGCTCGGGCTGGGCAACGTGGGGGCGCTGGCCGGCAAGCCGGTGATGGAGGGCAAGGCGGTGCTGTTCAAGCACTTCGCCGACATCGATGTGGTGGATATCGAGGTCGAGGCCGAATCACCCAAAGCCTTTATCGACACGGTGCGGCGTATCGGCCCGAGCTTCGGCGGCATCAACCTGGAGGATATCGCCGCACCGGCCTGTTTCGATATCGAGCAGGCGCTCAAGGAGCAGCTGGATATCCCGGTATTCCATGACGATCAACACGGCACGGCGATCATTATCGCCGCCGGTCTGCTCAATGCCCTGGAGCTGACCGGGCGGACGCTCAAGCAGGCGCGGATCGTCTGTCTGGGAGCCGGTTCCGCGGGCATTGCGTCCATGCGCCTGTTGCACAAACTGGGTGCTGACAAGCGGCGTATCACATTGGTCGATCGCAAGGGCGTGATTCATGCCGAGCGCCGTGGTCTCAACCCGCACAAGCAGGAGTTTGCCCGGCGTACCGGTCAGCGTACCCTGGCCGAGGCAATGGAAGGCGCCGATGTGTTCATCGGCGTCTCCGGGCCGGACCTGGTCTCACCGCAGATGCTGCAGTCGATGGCCGACAATCCCATCGTGTTTGCCCTGTCCAATCCCGACCCGGAAATCTCGCCGGCCAATGCCCACGCGGCCCGCTCGGATCTGATCATGGCGACCGGCCGCAGTGATTATCCCAATCAGGTCAATAACGTGCTGGGCTTTCCATTTATTTTTCGCGGCGCGCTGGATGTGCAGGCCTCGGCCATCAACAGCGAGATGCAGATCGCGGCGGTGCGGGCGCTGGCGCAACTGGCCCATGAGCCGGTGCCGGACAGTGTGCTGCAGGCCTATGAACTGGCGCAGCTGAAGTTTGGCCGGGACTACATCATACCCAAGCCGTTCGACCCGCGTCTGCGCGCCTTCGTATCACAGGCGGTGGCGCAGGCCGCGCGCGACACCGGCGTGGCCCGGGATATCCGTCCGGGGGATCGCGAGGGGCAGTGACATGTCTCGCCAGTGTGGGATCAGTTTTCTATCGGGTTGGCACTGTCACTGTTGACCAGTTCCCGCACCCGGTTCAATGAGGCCCGTTGCATCGGCCGGCCATCGACCGGACTCAGGGGCGGCTGGAGGGGGCCGTCCTGGACAAACACGACCAGTTCAACACGCGTGTCTTCTGCATAAAAGCGCAGCACCGGCAGCGTGACGCTCTGTTCGGGGGAGAAACGCACCTTGCGTTCACCCTGTTCATAGGGGATCTGATGCTCCATCAAAAAGATATCGAGATCCTCGAGTCGCGGCACGAAAACATGCAGGACCACCGGCGAGTGCTCATCGGCGCTGCCATCGAGCACACCGCCCACCAGCTTGGGGCGGTAGTCGGCGAAAAATTCCATTGCCTGCAGAGCCCGGCTGCGTAACCGGTGCAGAGCGGCAGGCTGGGCATCGGCACGGAACAGCCGCTGGTATTCGCGCAGGGCCTGGTCGATCTCGGTATTACTGGGCATGTTGCGGGTATCGACGGCGCCCAGGTGCAGCGCGGCCTTGCGCTTGGCGGCGTAAAAATCCCGGCTGCCGGATTCGGCCAGAATCTGGGCCGCCGCCTGGGCCAGGCGCTGGCGCATTTGCAAATCCTTGCTGTGTTTGTGTCCCATGGGTACGGCCGGTTTAGAAGAGATCGCGGGTGATGTTGCCGTTATCCTGGCGTTCGCCGTTGCTGTCACTGCCGCCACCGGCACGGCGTTCGGGAACCTGGTCTTCGAGGAAGTATTCGAAGACGGCATCGGGGTCGCCGCTGCTGGCCAGTTCGCCGGTTTCGGGATCGATCAGAACCGAGACGATCCCCGGCGGTTGTTGCAGCTGGGCTTCGGGTTCCTCGCGCAGGGCTTCGCGCATGTATTTGATCCACATCGGCAGCGCTGCGCGGGCCCCGGTTTCGCGATTACCGAGTGGCCGGGGCGTATCGAAACCGACCCAGGAGATAGTCACGACATTGCGATTGAAGCCGGAGAACCAGGCATCACGCTGGTCGTTGGTAGTGCCCGTTTTGCCCGCCAGATCATCCCGTCCCAGAACATGCGCCCCGCGACCGGTGCCGTAGCGCACTACATCGCGCATCATGGTGTTCATCAGGAAGGCGGTCTGGGGGGTGAGAACACGCGGGGCAATAGCCGGTTTGCTCGGGCCCTGCATGGTTTGCGCCCACTCTTCGGGCGTCACATCTTCCCGGGTGAAGCTGGGCACCCAGTCTGAGGGTTCTGTTTGCTGCGTCCCGGAAGCGGCGCTCACCGTTGCCGCGCTCTCAGCCTGGCCGTTGTCCTGACCTGTCTCCTCTTCTTCGTCGGTTGCCTCCAGGCACTCGGGGCAGACCACGGGCGAGCGGTTGAGCAGGACGACTTTCTGGTCGGCATCGCGCACATAATCGATCAGGTTTGGCTCGATCAGATAACCGCCGTTGGCAAACACGGTATAACCCCGGGCCAGTTCCATCGGTGTCAACACCCCACTGCCCAGTGCCAGTGACAGGTCGCGTGGTAACCGGCTGCTGTCGAAGCCGAAACGTTCCAGGTAGCGCAGCGCATAGCCGATACCGATCTCGCGCAACAGCCGGATGGAAACCAGGTTACGGGACTTGAACAGGGCGACCCGCAGGCGAGTGGGGCCATAGAAGCGGCCACTGTAATTTTCCGGCCGCCAGGTATCTTCCAGTCCGGGGGCGTCGAATACCACCGGTGCATCATTGATGATGCTGGCGGCGGTAAATCCTTTGTCGATGGCGGCGGTATAGATAAACGGCTTGAAACTGGAACCCGGCTGACGTTCCGCCTGGATAACCCGGTTGAACTTGCTGGTGTAATAATCGAACCCGCCGCTCAGGGCCTCGATGGCCCCGCTATCGGGGTTGAGCGAGACCAGTGCACCGCCGACCTGGGGCGGCTGGGCCAGCCAGCTGCAACCGGCGGACGCGGGGGCAACATAGATGACATCGCCACGTTGTAATACGTCGCTCGCCGACTCCGGTTCCGGCCCGCGGTTGTTCTCGCCGATATATTCGCGCGCCCAGCTGAGCTGTTCCCAGGGCAGATAGGCGATGCGGTTATCGCGGGTGATGGCATAGACCGCCTGCGCCTCGACTTCCAGAACCACCGCCGGGGTCAGATTACCCGGCGCCGGCACATCCGCAAGTCGCCCGGGCCAGTCTGTTTCGGCAGCCGGGATATCGAGCTGTGTCGTGTTGTCGTTTGCCCGATCATCCTCTTGCGGGGTCGAATCGGCATTGTTGTTGCCCAGCAAGTTGAGCCGCTGCAGCGGGCCGCGATAGCCGTGGCGCCGGTCGTATTCGAGCAGGGCCTCTCGCAGGGCGGCATTGGCGGCTTGCTGTTTTTGCCGATCAACCGTGGTATAGACCTCGTAACCGGCGGTATAGGCATCATCGCCATAGCGGGCGACCATTTCATTGCGCACCATCTCGGCGATATACGGGGCTTCGAGATCGATGTCCTGGCCATGCACTTCGGCATGGACCGGCACCGCCAGGGCAAGCTGATAGGCTTCCTCAGTGATGAACTCGAGGGCGCGCATGCGCCCCAGGACATAATTACGGCGCTGGATGGCCCGTTCGGGATTGGCGATCGGGTTATAGCTGGAGGGCGCCTTGGGCAGCCCGGCGATCATCGCAACCTCGTCCAGGCTCAGCTGGGCCGGTTCCTTGCCGTAGTACACCTGGGCCGCGGCCGCGGCGCCGTAGGCTCGTTTGCCCAGGTAGATCTTGTTCAGATAGAGAGAGAGGATGTCCTCCTTGGAGAGCTCGCCCTCGATTTTCAGGGCCAGAAAGATTTCATTGAGCTTGCGCAGGTAGGTTTTTTCCCGGCTTAGAAAGAAGTTGCGTGCCACCTGCATGGTGATGGTGCTGCCGCCCTGGCCCTTCTCGCCGGTCAGGACCAGGTTGATGGCGGCGCGGATGATGCCCTGGTAGTCGACCCCCGGATGTTCAAAAAACCGGTCATCCTCGGCGGCCAGTACCGCCTGGATCAGGCTTTCGGGAATTTCCTCGTATTTCAGCGGAGATCGCTTCATTTCGCCGAATTCCGCGATCAATCCGCCCTGTTTGTCGTAGACCCGCAGGGGCACCTGGAGCTGCACGTCCTTGAGCGTGTCGATATCCGGCAGCCGGGGCGTGATGTAAGCGTAGGCGCCAAGCAGACCAACAGCGCCAATCAGGGACAGAGTCAGGATGGAGGCCAGGGAGAATGTGACCAGTTTCTTAAATATAGGCTTCATATGTCTAATTTTAATAAAGAATCGGATTGTGCCATCCGATACAGCGCAAGCGTCCAGTATAAATCTTCTGTTCTGTGAACACTATTCCCATTTGTTTTTATATATTTGATGTCCTATAGTTGACTCATAAACCTAAAGTAGTTATACATATATCTACCATAACTTACTACGAATAAAGAAAAATATGGGTCTCAGCGATCTCATCAAGCCGAAAAAACCCCCGGTGATCGGGCTCGACATCAGTTCCACGGCGATCAAACTGCTGGAACTGGGCAAGGCCGGAGATCGTCTGCGGGTCGAAAGTTACGCGGTTGAGCCGCTCCCGCCCAACTCGGTGATCGAGAAAAACATCTCCGATGTCGAGGCGGTGGGTGAAGCGATCAAGCGGGCGGTCAAACGTTCGGGCACCCGCAACAAGCAGGCAGCCGCGGCTGTGGCCGGTTCGGCGGTGATTACCAAGATTATTTCCATGCCCGCCTCACTCGGCGAGGATGACATGGAGCAGCAAATCCAGCTCGAAGCCGATCAATACATTCCCTATCCCCTGGAAGAAGTAAACCTCGATTTCGAGGTGATGGGCGCCTCGGATAACGATCCGGAGCGGGTCGATGTCCTGCTGGCCGCCTCGCGCAGTGAAAACGTGGATGTGCGGGTTGCCGCCATGGAACTGGCCGGCCTCAAGGCCAAGATTGTCGATGTCGAGGCCTACGCGATGGAAAATGCCTTCCAGTTGCTGGCGCCCCAGTTACCGGAACAGGGCATGGATCAGACCGTGGCGGTGGTCGACGTCGGGGCGACCATGACCACGCTGAATGTCATGCACGATCTGAAAAATATCTATACCCGCGAGCAGGTGTTCGGGGGTAAACAGCTGACCGAAGAAATCCAGCGCCGGTATGGCCTCTCCTATGAAGAAGCCGGTATGGCCAAGCGTCAGGGCGGGCTGCCGGATAACTATGTGCCCGAAGTGCTGGAGCCGTTCAAGGATGCCATGGTGCAGCAGGTCAGCCGTTCCCTGCAGTTTTTCTTCTCTTCCAGTGCCTACAACAGCGTCGACCATATTGTTCTGGCCGGCGGAAGCGCCATGATTGCCGGTATCGATGAATTGATCGCCGACAAGCTGGGTGTGCATACCTCGGTGGCCAATCCGTTTACCAATATGACCCTGGCATCCCGGGTCAAGGCACAGAGTCTGAGTAATGATGCCCCGGCATTGATGATTGCCTGCGGGTTGGCCATGAGGAGTTTTGACTGATGGCGCATATCAACCTCTTACCCTGGCGCGAAGAACAGCGACGCGAACAGCAACGACAGTTCCTGACGATTCTGGGGCTATCGGCGGTTCTGATGGGGCTGATTATCCTCGTAGTGCATCTGCGCATTGCCGGGATGATCGATCACCAGCAATCCCGTAACCGTTTCCTGCAGGCCGAAATTACCCAGGTAGAAAAGCAGATCAAGGAAATTAACAAGCTGGAAGAAGACAAGAAGCGCCTGCTTGCCAGGATGGAGGTCATCCAGGAACTGCAGCGTAATCGTCCGGAAGTGGTTCACCTGTTCGATGAGATCGCACGCATTATTCCCGATGGGATTCATTTGGACAGCCTGAAACAGTCTGGTGACAGCCTGGTTCTCAATGGGGTAGCGCAGTCCAATGCCAGGGTTTCGGCATTTATGCGCAATATCGAGGGCTCCGACTGGCTGGCCGATCCCCGCCTGGAAGTGATAGAGAAAAAAGGTAAAAAAGATCAGCGTGACAATGCCCGCTCGTTTGTTCTGCATCTGTCGCAGGTCAGAAAAGACACCGGCAATGAGAATCAGAAAAAATGAAAGATTTGGATTTAAGCGAACTTGACCTCAGTACCATCGGTTCCTGGCCGGCCGCGGTCAAGGGGGCTGTGGTTGCAGTGATGTGTCTTATCGTGCTTGGCGCCGGTTATTTTCTGCATATCCAGAACAAGCTCGATCAGCTGGATCGGGTCCGGGCCCAGGAGAATTCGCTCAAGAGTGAATTCGAGAAGAAGCAGGCCAAGGCCGCCAACCTGGACGCCTACAAAAAACAGATGAAGGAGATGGAAGAGTCCTTCGGTACCATGCTGCGCCAGTTGCCGAGCAAAACAGAAGTGGATGATCTGTTGATCGATATTTCCCAGACCGGGCTGAGCAGTGGTATCGAATTTGAACTTTTCAAGCCGCAGTCGGAGAGACAGATCGAGTTTTATGCTGAATTGCCAATTCAGATCAGCATGCTGGGGAATTACCACCAGTTTGGTCGATTCGTCAGTGGCGTCGCCGCCCTGCCACGCATTGTCACGCTGCATGATATCAATCTTTCCAGTAGCAAGGGTGGCCAGTTAAAAATGGACGTAACGGCCAAGACCTATCGTTACCTTGATGAAGAAGAGCTGGCAGCGGCGCGAGCCAAAAACAGGAAGCGGAAGCGATAGAAGTGATCGCCGGATACGAAATATGCTGAAAATTAAAATGACAAAATTCGGTCTGCTGGGCGTGATGGCATTGTTAATGGTGGCATGTGGTGGCCAGGAGCATGCCGATCTGCAGGAATATGTGCAGCAGATCAAGGATAAGAAAAAAGGCCGTATTGAGCCTTTGCCAGAAGTAAAACCATACGACACCTTCACCTATGTTCCCGAAGATTTACGTGATCCATTTGTCCCGTTTATCCAGGAAACCGTGCGGGAAAGCCCGTTGAACCCGGACTTGCAACCGGATACCAACCGCAAGCGCGAGGCGCTGGAGCAGTTTTCACTGGATTCCCTGGTGTTTGTCGGGCACCTGGAAAAAGATGGTGTGTTGTGGGGCCTGATCTCCGCACCGGACTCGACCGTGTACAAGGTCAGGGAAGGGAACTATATCGGCCAGAATTATGGCGAAATACAGGAAATTTCCGAGACGCAAATCCTGATTCAGGAAATTGTATCTGACGGAAGTGGTGGATGGATTGAAAGAGAGGCGTCCCTGTCGCTGGAAAGCGAATAAATCGGGCTCTGTATAATTTTTTGGAGTAGAACCATGATCAAGCAAAATGGTTACGCAAGCGGAATCATCAAGCATGCCGGCCTGTTGGCGGCAATGTTCCTGATGCTTTTTGCCTCGGTGCCGGCACAGGCGCAGAACAACCTGACGGATATCAGCTATTCGACCCTGCCCGGTGACAAAGTCCAGATCAAATTGCAGCTGGACAAGGCGCTGGATGTGGAGCCGGCCAGCTTTACTATCGACAATCCGGCGCGCATCGCGTTCGATTTACCTGATACCAGGCTGAACCTGAGCGAACGTAAAACGGATATCGGTATTGGCGTGGCGCGCAGTGTCAGCACTGCGGAAGCCGGGGGGCGTACCCGGGTCGTGCTGAATCTGTCCGAGCTGGTGGGTTACAACACGGTTCTGGACGGCAAAGATGTTGTCATTACCCTGAACGAATCCGGGCAAACACAATTCTCCCGAGCAGGCGATACACAGAGTAAGGTACCTGGAGATCGCGCGTCCTCGGTCAATGTGCTGGACCTGGATTTTCGCCGGGGCGCTTCGGGTGAAGGTCGGGTGGAAATGACCCTTGCCGATCCGAACACCGCTGTGGACATGAAACGCCGCGGCAGCCAGGTGATCGTGACACTGAAGAACAGTGCACTGAACGAGGAACTGGAACGAAGGGTCGACGTGCTGGATTTCGCTACCCCGGTCAGTACCGTGGATGCTTTCAACCAGGGCAATGACGCCCGTGTCATCATCAATACCAAGGATGAATTCGAGCATATCGCCTATCAGGCCGATCAGAAACTGACCATCGATATCAAACCGGTTGTCAAAGAAGAAGAGGAAGATCGGCCACGGCGTCGTGAGGAATATACCGGCGAGAAGCTGTCGCTCAATTTCCAGAATATCGAAGTGCGGGCAGTACTCCAGCTCATCGCCGACTTTACCGGGATCAATATGGTGACCAGCGACACGGTCTCCGGTAACGTGACCCTGCGGCTGAAAAATGTCCCCTGGGATCAGGCACTGGATCTGATCCTGAAGACCAAGGGTCTGGACAAGCGCGAGAATGGCAACGTCATGTTGATTGCTCCGGCCGAGGAAATCGCGGCACGGGAGAAAATGGAGCTGGAAGCCAACAAACAGGTTGAAGCCCTGGCCCCGCTGATCAGCGAAACGATTCAGGTCAATTATGCCAAGGCCTCTGAGCTGGCTTCCCTGCTCAAGGACAAGGGCAGTGAATTTATGTCCGAGCGCGGTAATATTACTGTCGATACGCGGACCAATAAATTACTGGTGCAGGAGACAGCCGAACGTATCGATGCGATCATCGCCCTGGTAAATGAACTGGATGTACCGGTCCGTCAGGTACTGATCGAATCGCGGATTGTTCTGGCCAGTACCAACTTCAGCAAGGAAGTCGGTGTGCGTTTCGGGGTTTCGCGTGATTATACGGGTACGGACGGTCGCGAGAGGGTTATGTCAGGCAATCTCAATGCGGTTGACGATCTGATCAACAATGACACCCTCACCTCACCGGATCGCTGGAATGTCAATTTGCCGGCAGCCAGTTCTACAGCAGGCAGTATCGGGCTGGCCCTGGCCAGGCTGCCATTCGGCACCCTGGTCGAGCTTGAACTCTCCGCGGCCCAGGCCGAAGGTGAAACCGAGATCGTTTCCAGTCCTCGGGTGATGACCTCCAACCAGCAGGAGGCGGTGATCGAATCGGGTCAGGAAATTCCCTATCAGGAAGCCACCTCCAGCGGGGCGACCAGCGTTTCGTTCAAGAAGGCCGTACTGAGTCTGACCGTTACGCCGCAAATCACCCCGGACGATCGTATTATCATGGATCTGGAAGTGAAAAGTGATAACCCGGACTTTGGTAACCTGGTGCTGGGTGTCCCGCCCATCAATACCCAGAATGTGCAAACCCAGGTGCTGATCAACAATGGTGAAACCATTGTGCTGGGCGGGGTGTACGAGCAGACCAAGAGTAATACCATCAACCGGGTTCCCTTCTTTGGTGATCTGCCCGTCGTGGGTGCCCTGTTCAGGAGCAAATCGGAAGTCGACGAAAAGGATGAGCTGCTGATCTTCGTGACGCCGAAGATCGTCAAGGAAGATATGCAGATCTAGTTAAAATCGCCGGCGCCGTGACATTCGTTGCGGCACCGGCGGTGTTACCTGTTTCGCACCTGTTATGCCTGCTATCAATAACATCTTCCTCATTGGTCTGATGGGGGCGGGCAAGACCACGATTGGGCGCCAGCTGGCCCAGGCCCTCGACAAGGAATTCATCGACAGCGATCATGAGATCGAGGCGCGTACCGGCGTTAACATCCCCCTGATTTTTGAGCTCGAAGGCGAGCAGGGCTTTCGCGAGCGCGAGGCGGCGGTCATTGACGAGCTGACCGCGCGGAACAATGTGGTGCTGGCCACCGGCGGTGGCGCGGTGCTGTACGAGGAGAACCGGCAGCACCTGAAAGAGCGTGGCACGGTGATTTATCTGCAGGCCAGCGTGGAACAGTTACTGGAGCGAACCCGCAAGGACAAGAACCGGCCGTTGCTACAGACCGCGGATCCCGAAGCCCGGTTGAAGGCGCTGTTAACGGAGCGCGAGCCGCTCTATCTTGAACTGGCGGATCTGGTAGTGCGCACAGGCCAGACTGGCGTGCGCAGCGTGGTCGAGTCGATTCTGCAAAAACTGCCCTGAATCGTTGCCACTCGCCCGGTGTGCCGACTATCCTGTATAATCCGATAGTTACCGGCACAACGACAGGCAAAATGATTACTCTCAACGTCGATCTGGGCGAACGCAGTTACCCGATTTTCATCGGCCGTCAGATGCTGGGCGATTCCGGGCTGATTCGCTCCTGTATCAACGGCACCCAGGTGATGATCGTCACCAATGAAACCATTGCGCCCCTGTATCTCGACAAGGCCGCGCAGGCCTTTGCCGAATTCGAACCCCGCCATGTGATTCTTCCCGACGGCGAGCAGTACAAGAATCTGGAGATCCTGAACCGGATATTCGATGAGCTGCTGGTGCAGCATTTCGATCGCCATTGCACGCTGGTAGCCCTGGGCGGCGGCGTCATCGGAGACATGACCGGGTTTGCCGCCGCCTGTTATCAGCGTGGCGTGGATTTTATCCAGATCCCCACCACCCTGCTGGCCCAGGTGGATTCCTCCGTGGGTGGCAAGACCGGCGTCAATCATCCCCAGGGCAAGAACATGATTGGCGCCTTTCATCAGCCGCGCTGCGTGGTAATCGATACGGACACGCTCAAGACCCTCGACGACCGCCAGCTCAGCGCCGGCCTGGCCGAGGTGATCAAATATGGCCTGATCCGGGATATCGAATTTGTGAGCTGGCTGGAGACGAATATGGATAAACTGCTGGCGCGCGATCCCGAGGCAACGGCCTATGCCATTGAAACCTCCTGTCGCTGCAAGGCCGAAGTGGTAGCGGCCGATGAAAAAGAAAGCGGCGTTCGGGCCCTGCTGAACCTCGGTCATACATTCGGCCATGCTATCGAAACCGGTGCCGGTTACGGCCACTGGCTGCATGGCGAGGCGATCGGCATGGGCATGCTGATGGCCGCCGATCTTTCCATGCGCCAGGGCTGGCTGTCCGAAGCGGATGTGCGACGGGTCGAGAACCTGATCGACAAGGCCGAGTTGCCGACCCGGGCACCGCACAACATGACCTATGATCGCTTCATGGAACTGATGGCTGTCGACAAAAAAGTCCGGGCCGGTCAAATCAATCTGGTATTACTCGAAGCCCTCGGTAAGGCAGTAGTGACTGCGGATTTCGATCCCGAACTGTTGCGCGAAACCATCGAGGCGCATCGCGCAACCGAATAATCTGGCGGAAAATTATATGCTAACTCTCGCCCCCTATGCCGCTATCGAAGAGAACAGCCTGGGGCGGCGTATTCCCGAAGAGGCTCCCAGTTACCGCAGCGAATTCCAGCGGGATCGGGATCGTATCGTGCATTCGGCAGCTTTCCGGCGCCTGGAGTACAAGACCCAGGTCTTCGTCAATCATGAAGGCGACATGTTTCGCACCCGCCTGACCCACTCGATAGAAGTCGCGCAAATCAGCCGTTCCATTGCCCGGATTCTGAATATTAACGAGGATCTGAGCGAGACCATCGCCCTGGCCCATGACCTGGGGCACACGCCTTTCGGTCATGCCGGCCAGGATGCGTTGAACGCCTGTATGAAAGAGTACGGCGGCTTCGAACATAACCTGCAGTCGTTGCGCACCGTGGACAAGCTCGAACAGCGTTATGCCGACTTCGAAGGCCTGAACCTGACCTTCGAGGCCCGCGAGGGAATACTCAAACATTGCTCTGTCAAACATGCCCGTGAACTGGGCGAGGTAGGCCAGCGGTTTATCGACAAAACTCAGCCGTCACTGGAAGCCCAGGCGGTCAATCTGGCCGATGAAATTGCCTATAATAATCACGATGTGGATGATGGCCTGCGCTCGGGGCTGATCACCCTTGAGCAGCTGGAAGAGATCGAGCTGTTCAACGATCAGTACCGGGAAGTCAGGGCGCGTTATAGCAACCTGACTGATCGGCGGCTGATTCACGAGATCATCCGACGCATGATCAACCGCCAGATCGTCGATCTGGTGGAAACCAGCCAGGCTGCAATCGAAACACTGGCGCCGGATGATATCCATGCGGTGCGTCAGCACCATCAGGGTTTGATCGGGTTCAGCGATCAGATGCGTGCCGCCAATCTGGCACTCAAGCAGTTTTTACGCAGCCGCCTCTATTCTCATTATCGAGTGCATCGCATGACAGCCAAGGCGCAGCGCATCATCCAGTCGCTGTTTAGCGCATTTTTTAACGATCCCAAGCTGTTGCAGCCCAAGCATCAGCAGAAGGTCTACACGATGGAACAAAAAGAAGGCACCAATGGCCGGGCGCGGGCCGTGGCCGATTATATTGCCGGTATGACCGATCGCTACGCCATTGCCGAGTATGCCCGTATTTTCGATCCGGCAGAGCTGACCTGAGCCAACTCCGGATCCAGAACCGAACGACCTGACAGTCCTATGCGTATCTATATGCAAATTCCGGCCATGGAAGACAAACCGCCCCGCTTTTACCAGCTGATGCTGCAAAAGGACCTGGTGGATGGCTGGAACCTGATCCGCAACTGGGGCGAGACCGGCAGCCGCGGGCGGGTCAAGCAGGATCATTACAGCGATCTGGAGCAGGCCCAGACGGCGCTGCTGAAGGTCCGTGACATGCAGATCGAACGCGGGTATAAAGTCATGTTTATGCAAGGACAGGAACTACCGCATGAGTAGTTACGACGCCGTCCCGCTGGCCCGCCTGGAGCCCGATTATCTGGCGCGCTACGGTCTGCAGACCGCGCCTTTTTCCTCGACTCATGACGATCGGTTTCTCTACCTCGACGGTGAACGCCAGCAGCTGCTGAACATGCTGCAGCACCTGACCCGCTACAGCGAACTGGTTCTGCTGGTCGTGGGCGAGCGGGGCAGTGGCAAGACCAGTATTAAACAACGCTTTATCAAACAGGCCGATGACAGCTATCTGATCAGCGAAGTCGACGCCCATCCGATGATGGATGCCAATGAACTGCTGTCGAGCATCGCCCAGGGCTTTGGCCTGATCGATATGCCGGCCAGTCCCGCGCAACTGCAAAATGATCTCTATCGCTACCTGGCCGGGCTGCAGCAACAGGATCGGGTCCCGGTGTTGCTGGTGGACGATGCTCACGAACTGCCCCAGGATGCCCTGGAAGCCCTGTTTTATCTGTCCGATGCCGAGGCGGGCGAAGGCAACCTGTTACGCAGTGTCCTGTTTTGCGAACCGGCTATCGAGGTCATGCTGGAGTCGGCGGCGATCCAGCCGCTCAAGGAGCGGGTCACGCATCGCATGCACATCCCGCCTTTCGATGAAGAGCAGACGGCGGAATACCTTCGTCATCGCCTGGCCGTTGCCGGGCTGGAAGGCACCAGTCCTTTCTCCCCCAAAGAGGTGCGGCGGATTTACAAATCATCGGGTGGCATTCCCGAGCGGATCAACGAGGCGGCGCATCAGGTCCTGGCCGGGGGTAAAATCACGGCGGCCGACGAAGAGGAATTGCCCGAGTCTTTCGAGGACGAGGTACGCCAGGGCCTCAATCCCCGTTATATCGCCCTGGGCGGGGCTTTGATAATCCTGGTCGGGGCGGTGCTCTGGTGGCAGGAGGAGATCAACCGCCTGTTCGAAGCGCCACCCGCCGCCACCCCGCCACAGAGCGAACAGGTGGCCCCGACGCCCGCAGAACCGCCGGTGCCGGAGAAAATTGTTGAATTCGGTGGCGGCAACCGCCTGCCCGCCCGCGAAGCCCCGCCCGAACCGCCGCTGGAAGCGGAACCCTCTGCTCCCGCATCGCAGACCCCGGCCGAGTCCCCGGACGTCGCCGACAACACGGCGCAGAGCGAAGAATCCCGTCCCGATGCCTCTGGCGAGGCGACGGCCAGTGACCCGGCGACCGCCGGGCCGGTGAAAAGCGAGCCGGCTCCCCCGACATTGCGCCTTGCGTCGCTGGAACCGAATCCGGTGCCGGCCAGCGATCGTCAGCAGACCCTGACCCTGCGGGGGGCGGGCTTCGATGACACGACCCGGATTACGGTCGAGTGGGGTAATCAGCGCAAGACCCTGCAAACCTCGCGAGTGACCCGGGTCGATGACAGCCGGCTCGATTTCCGAGTCACCGTCGGCACCCGGCCGGAAACCTGGCTGGTCGTGGCCCGTAATCCCGACAGCGGCGCAAGCGACCGCCTGCAGTTCGAGGTCCAGGCACCGCCGCCAGAAGAAGAGACGCAACAGGACGCGGATCCGCAAGACAAACCAGCCGAACAGCCCGGCGTAGCCTCATCATCGGAACCGGCGGCCGACTGGTTGCAGCGCCAGCCCGCGGATCACTATACCCTGCAATTGCTGGCGGCCCAGCAGCGCGACAATCTGCAGGCCTTCATCGAGCGACACCAACTGGGCGAGAACAGCGCGATTTTCGAAAGCCGGCGCAATGGCCGCCCCTGGTATGCCGTGGCCTATGGCAGTTTCCCGGATCGTGATGCGGCCCGGCAGGCGGCCGGCGATTTACCCGAAGGGATCGAGCCCTGGATTCGACGCATCGGTGACATTCAGCCACAGGGAGATAACGCGGCACAGGAGAAGACTTCGACAACCTCGATTACGGACAAACCGGTACCGCAATCGGACGCCCTGCGTGATCATGCGGCCTGGTTGTGGGATCAGGACCCGGGGCATTACACCCTGCAGCTGATCGCCGGGCGTAATGCCGAGGCGGTGCGCGCTTTTATTGATCGCCATGATCTGCGTGGCCAGGCGGTGTTTTATCAGACCCGTCGCGAGGGGGAACCCTGGTATGTGGTGGTACTGGGTAACCATGCGGATCGCGAGGCGGCCCTGGCCGCCCGGGAACAGTTACCGGCTGCCCTGCGCGAGCAATCGCCCTGGCCACGCCCGTTCAGCGACATCCACGCCGATCTCTATCGCAACTGAGCCTTCCCCGGATTTGCGATACCCCTGTGGTTTCTCCTGTCATTGACGAGGCCAAACCGCTGTTAAAACAGTCCCTTACGGAGCATTGCAGGGGCCTGTAGCCTGGCTGTATACTTCTGGGCCATTTTGCCCGCGATCTGCGGGTAAAACCTCGAATAACGGTAAGTATTCAGCGGTGGCGGTTCCAGTGACAGCAAGCAAACAGACACAACGCCCGACCGGGCTCTATCAACCGAATTTTGAACGGGACAATTGCGGTTTCGGGCTGATCGCCCATATGGATGGCAAGGCCAGCCATTGGATCCTCGAAACGGCAATTGGCGCCCTGGCGCGTCTGACCCATCGCGGCGCGATTGCCGCCGATGGCAAGTCCGGCGACGGTTGCGGGCTGTTGTTAAAACAGCCGACCAGTTTTTTCCAGGCGATTGCCGGCGAACAGGGCTATCAGCTGAACGAGCGCTTTGCCGTGGGCATGGTGTTTCTGAATACCGATGATCGGTTGGCCACAGCGGCCCGCGATACCCTGACCGGCGAGCTGGAAAAAGAAGGACTCGAGGTGCTGGGCTGGCGAGCGGTGCCGGTCAATCCCGAGGCCTGCGGCGAGGAAGCGCTGCGTACCCTCCCGACGATCGAACAGATCTTTATCAATGCGCCCGCCTCGATGGAAGAGATCGAGTTCGAGCGACACTTATATATAGCCCGCCGGCGTACCGAAAAAGCCATCGATGCGCAGGACAAGACATTTTATATCCCCAGCCTCTCCTCACGGGTCGTCTCCTACAAGGGGCTGGTCATGCCCGCCTACCTGCCGGTCTTCTACGAAGATCTGAACGACTCGCGCATGGAGTCGGCCCTGGCGGTGTTCCATCAGCGTTTTTCCACCAACACCTGGCCCGAATGGCGCCTGGCCCAGCCGTTCCGCTACCTGGCGCACAACGGCGAGATCAACACCGTGCAGGGCAACCGCAACTGGTCGGTCGCGCGCGGTCACAAGTTCAACAGCCCGCACATCCCGATGGAAGATGTGCGTCCGCTGGTTTCCCTCTCCGGTTCCGACTCCAACAGCCTGGACAATATGCTCGAGGCCCTGCTGGCCGGCGGAATGGATATCTTCCGCGCCATGCGCCTGTTGATTCCGCCGGCCTGGCAGAACGTGGAAACCATGGACGCGGATCTGCGCGCCTTTTATGAATACAACTCCATGCACATGGAGCCGTGGGACGGCCCGGCCGGTATCGTGCTGACCGACGGTCGCCACGCCGCCTGCAGCATGGACCGTAACGGCCTGCGCCCGGCCCGCTGGGTGATCACCA
>JAXHTI010000089.1:0-10740 GCA_034190045.1 Pseudomonadota bacterium | reverse complement strand
CCACCACCGCCATCGCCCGGCCGTGGCGATCACTCAGTACGTAATCCGCGAACGTGCCGTCCGGCAACTGGTACTCATAGCGCACGCTCTTGCCGTCGGTAAGATTCCAGCCGACATCTTTTAGCTGCGCGTCGATCACGACGCGGGAGAAGGCTTCTTTTTTTTCTTTTTGGCTACCCATTCACAATACCAACTGTGGTCTTCGAAATGGTTCCACATACACGCCTGCTCCTAGAAGATGTTCAGCAAACGGCTCACCCATTGTTCTCTCTGGTCCCCTGGCCGTTGTTGTTACTTTCTTGATCAGCCTCACCTGACCGGACCCAACCGTCCACTTCCAGTTTCTGAAACTTCCAGAGTCGACCAACCTTGTGGGCGGGCATGCCCTTGCGTTCTATCCACTTATATATGGTGTCCCGCTTAACGCCGAGATAAGTTGCAATCTCGTCGACGGAAAGCCAACGATCATCAGTCATCGCTTTTGTACCCCAGTGGGCGACCGGACCGAGGGCATGCTTTGGAATTGCCCGAAATCCCCCATGCCAAGGCCGCCAGAGCTCTGTCCAATAAAATCGGGAATATTTGGTCACAGAGTATTAGAATAGGTAGGCAAAAGCCAGCATTTTTGTCGGCCGGGATGTCGATTTCCATGCAGTGAACGCTACAAATCAATAGGTTATGAAAAACACACCGGCTGTGACCGGAAGGAGATCAGGGTGGAGGTATTCTTTTCCTACTCACATCAGGACGAAGGCTTACGCAATGAGCTGGAAAAGCACCTGGCGGTCCTGCGACGCCAGGGCGTCATTGATATTTGGACCGATCATCGCATCGAGCCTGGTGAGGAGATCGGTGGCGAAATCGACCGGCATCTGGAATCGGCCGATATCATCCTTCTTTTGGTGAGTTCCGACTTCCTGAATTCAAACTATTGCATTGACATCGAGATGACGCGTGCGATGGAGCGCCACGAACGTGGCGAGACTCGCGTAGTACCGGTTATCCTGCGCCCTTGTGATTGGCAGAGCGCGCCGTTCGGCGGGCTCAAGGCCCTGCCAGCCGATGGCAAACCGGTCACCAAGCACCAAAGTCTGGATGACGCCTTTGTCGAGGTTGCTCGTGCCATTCGGGAGATCGCCCAACAACTGAAACCGGCACCAACAGTCACGGAACAGGTTGAACCGGCTGTGGAGCGCCCAGCCACCCAACAAGCCCGATCCAGCAATCTCAGGGTTCGCCAGGAGTTCACCGACCGGCAGCGGCACAAATTCCTGGATGATGCGTTTGGGTACATTGCGCAGTACTTCGAAGGCTCGCTCTCTGAACTGGAGGCACGCAATACGGATGTAGAAACCAGTTTCAAACGGGTCGAC
The DNA here is from genome assembly GCA_034190045.1 of Pseudomonadota bacterium. GTDB lineage: Bacteria > Pseudomonadota > Gammaproteobacteria > UBA6429 > Thiohalophilaceae > Thiohalophilus. The sequence goes on along the minus strand of JAXHTI010000089.1, from coordinate 9,367 downwards.
GCAAATCGCTTTGAGGCAGTTGCCTACACGAGTGGCCAGGAACGCAGCCGTTGTGGTATATGGCTGGGCGATAGTGCTTCTATACTTAAAGGTATTCTCTATTCCCATAGCGGTCTGGGCAGTGGGAACAGCTACAACGAATCGCTGTCTGTTGAAGATGATGGATTCTCGCTGTTCCTGAAACCAATGGGAATGGCGCGGATGGGTCAAGACAACGATAAACCACTCACTTCCGAGGGAGCCGCGGAGTACTACTGGAGTCTGTTCATCGAACAGCTGCAGTAATGCAAGAGGCGATGATTATAGGATCACGAAATGGACATTCTTCTTAACGAAGTTACATTGTTTGCCTTGGCGATCTTGGCTGTTGCCGCGCTTTTTGTTTACAGTATCCTTCTGATTCGCAGGGATGGTGCCGCAGCTTATTTCGCTCGGCTCTATCGGAAAGTGAAGTGGATTGGCGCCACCTTGGCCGGTTTTGCAGGCGCTCTTGTCGGATTGTTGGCGGCAAGTGCTGATACTTCCGAAGAAGACGACAACACCGGTGAAGGCGATCTCACCGGCGTATACAATTTTCGCACTCGCGAGTACGACAATGGCACCGATCCGTACGGCTGGTATGAAGAGGACCTATAGGCGTCGCTCTATCGCTTTACCCCTTTGCTGACGGCAGCCTTACCGATGTTTCCGCCTTGCCTCCCCGCATCTTGAGCAGGGCGTGAAAACTCGCCTTGCACTGCATTAATTGACCGTCCTAGGTTGACCCCCGCCCACGCCATCATCCCACTCCATACCAGTGGAAGCCCCAGATAGAGGCTGGTCGTGATCATGTTGAGCAGCATGCGTTTGATGTCGTGCTCACCGGGATTGGCGAAGATCTGCAGGAAGATGTTGACGTCCGGGTACATGGACATGATGAGGTTCTGATCCACCCACAGCGCCAGGTACCAGAGCACGCTCCAGAACTTGACGGTGAAGATGGCCATGGCGCCGATCACCATCATGGAGATGGAGTAACGCGATAGCACCACCACCATGGGAAGCAAGGCGTAGATGCCGAGCAGCAGCACGGCCTGCACCATGGGGAGTGCCTGCAGGACCGCGGTCATGGTCACTGAGAACATGGCCGATGTGGTGACCACCCCACCTGAGGCCAGTCCACCCTTGACCCAGTTCTCCGCTGTGTTGAGCCAGCCCGTGGTGCCCGCGTTGTTCGCAACCAGGTCATTGTTGGACCAGCTCGGTGGGGAGTTGGTGAGCACGGTGCGGGCGACGGCATCGTTTTGCTTCTCGGTTGCCAGCGCCGGCGCGACGGCGACCACGAGTCCCGAGAATCCGGCGGAGGTAGCGTCGGCCTCGTTGATCAGTTTCTCCCGAAGCCCGATCGAGCCGTCTTCCCACCATTGCTTGCAGTAGGGCTTGCCCCAGGCGGGCGGCGCGGCCGGATCGTATTCCGTGTCGCGCGCCGCATGGTAGGCCCAGCCCGAGATCTGCATGGTCGGCCGCAGGGTGTCATAGTATCCGAGCGTGTCGCGATAAACATGTGATCCCATCCAGTCGGGATCGTCTGGACCATAGGTACTCAACAGGGCGTTGACCGCGGCGGTTGCTGGCCGCTCGGCTTGGTATTTCGAGCGCGCCGGGATGTAGCACTGGCTGAAGAAGTCACTGACTTCCTGCCGCAGTCGCGGGTCCGCGATGGTGGCCAGGCGGGCTTGTTGTTCATAGGTGCGCATGTCGGCGGCCGAGGGCAGGCCTTCAACCACCGCGTGATTCAAGCCCGAGGTCATGGCCAACACCGCGTACCACCACACCGGGAGGTTCACCGTGGCCGGCGAACCGGTGAACCCGGTCGTGCCATAGGTGCTCTGGGGTGCGCCAACCGTCGCCGTGGCGGGTGTGGGATTGATCAAGGTCGGCGGCGGCGTGTAGCTGAGGGTGCCGGAATTCAACGGTGTCAGCGCGGCGGGCTGCCCGGCCAGAACCACGACCAGCAGGGCGATAAACAGCTCGATCTCCATGCGGCGCAACGATAACCCGGTGACCGTGCCGAACTCGCCGCCTTCGGCCGGCTCTCGCCAATTGTCGATCAGTATGCCGAGAAACGGCAGGAACACGATGCCCGTTCCTACCAGCACATCCCAGAAGATGCCGTAGAAGGCCCAACCGAACAGCGTGGTGAAAAGTTCGAGATAGCTGTCGACGGTCATGCACTGGCTTCCTGCAGTGCGGCCAGGAATCGGCCCAGAAGGTTCTGCCCTAGCAGCAGCTCGATCACGACGAGCCAGGTCACGACGCGCCAACGCAGCGCGAGCAGTCGCGCCGCTCTGGCCTCATCGACTCGCCCCCATCGATGGAGCGCTCGAGTAACGGCCGGCCATGACAGCGCTACCAACCCGATCACCAGCAGGCGAATCGCGGAGAAAATCGGTTTCAACACCTCGATCCGGGTCTGGACGGCGACCACGGACGTGGTCTGCACTGACTGCCAGAGCAAGGCACCGATGCCCAACGCCAGCCCGAACGCCAACAACGTCAACAGTACGAACCAGCGGCGGCGCATGCCACGGCCGTTACGGAACACGGCCATTGGTCAAGGGCCGGGGATCGATGGTCGGCACCGTGGGCGTGTTCAAGGATGACTGGCGGCGTGCCGCCGCACGTTGCAGCAACATGCTCACCGTGTCGGAGACGACCTCCTTACGCACCCGGGTCTCGAACAGCAGGTTCTCGATCTCCTTGTCCAGCTCGGCGATGGAGGTGTCGGCATGCTCACGGGCCACCTCGGTGGCGTAGACCTCGGGCACCTGCCGGCCGGTGAGCAGCAGTCGCCGGGCGAACAGGGCCTTTTCCACCGTGCGCGCGGTACTGATCTCCGAGACCAGCCGCCCCATGATCAGACTCTGCTCGGAGGCCGGCATCTCCCGGATCGCCTCGATGACCTGGCGCGAGATGGCCACGCCGGGCGCGGTGATGTTCTCCAGATTCGCGAGCGTCGGCGGCGTTGCGCCGCTGACCAGATTCTGAATCTCCACCGTCACTGCACTCGACTCCTGGTAGAGCTTCGGTAGTAGGCCAGTGCCGGGAATGCTGTCCTTGCGGCAGGTGTCGCAGGTGGTCACGATGTTTTCACCCACTACATCCACCACCCAGTCTCTGGCGTCTGCGGGCGTGGCCCAGACCTCGGACAGCCGGGTTGCCGATGCCGGCGGCACCGGCGCCGCCGCCGTAACGGGACGGTTCATATTGATGTTGTAACCGGCTTTGACGATATCGCCGGTGAACTCCAGTACCGGCAGTCCCGAACCGCCGGCCTGGCCGCCGATCCAGGGCACACCGTTGTCGCCGTTCGATGTTTCGACCGCATCCTTCGCAGTCACGGCGTCGTTGCCACCGATACCCATCTGCAGTTTCCAATCGTTGCCCTTGGACAAGGTGATGAGATCGGCGTAAGGATTCTTGCCCTGGGCGATCTCCGCTTCCATCTGCTCGCAGGACTTGGTGGCGAGCTGCATGGTCTCCTCGGCCTGCAGCAGGGCATTCTGAAACATGTCGTAGAGCCCGGGGTTGGCTCGTTGCAGAATCAATGCGGGCAGGGAGGCGATGGCAGCGCTCGCCGCGGCGGTCATGGCGTTGACCATGTTGTCGACGCCAGCGCCGATGTCGTTCAAAGTGTTGGTGACGGCCGCCACGGGATCGAACTTGCCGCAACTGTAACCGAGACCGAGCTGCGCCGAGCCGCCCAGGGTGACGGAAACCACCGAGGGGTTGGCCGGCGCCGACACTGGTTCCGCGCCACCGATCTCGTAGTACCACAGGCTGTCTTCCGTCGGCGCCTTGGCCGCGTAGGCGTGATTCCACAGCAACAGTGCGACCAGCATCGATGCGCAAGTGTTGCGTGAAATAATCCGAGTGGTGCGGTGATTCTTAACCATTGGGTATCCTTGCTTGTGCCTCATGGTGGGTAGGAAATCCAGTCGATGTCGAACAGGAACCACTGGCCGCGCCGCTGACAACACTTGTACGGACGCCAGAGGTTCCAGACATAGTCGCCTTCGCTATCGACCCGACCACCACCCCACCCCGTCAGGGTGGCCAGGTCATTGGTCCCGAACACGTCACAGCTCAGCTCGGTACGCGGGACCATCATCTGCCAGGTACCGGTGCGACGATCTTTTTCCATCAGCGGACCGGGCGACCACACCTTCTGGCTCGAAGACGAGGACGGGGTCACCGGAACGTAGACGTGCGGCTGCCCTGTGCGTGTGACGATATCGCCGGCGCGCTGCGCATTGATGGCCGCGGCCTTGGGCTCCTCCGCTTGAGTGGTCCAACCGGTACGTGGGTACACCCCGCCCCAGGTCTGCAACGGCCAGGTGCCGATCTCGCGCAAACCCGGTATGAAACTCGGGGGATAAAAGATCTCCGGCACTTCTTGGCGCCAGGACAGTGCATCGAGCCCGGACTGAAAATACGGAACGAAGGACGTCGTCTCCGTCTGGCACAACATCCCTACGCCAGAGACAATGCCGGAGAGCGAACTAAGCGGATGGCCGATGACGTCCGTTTCACGGAAGATCATGTTCTTGTGATCGCGGTTGTCGGACGTCCCTTCCGTGCGGTTGCCGGCGCTGTCGATGGGCACCGGCAGCAGCGACCCGAGCAATCCGGTGGCCGCCGTCTTCTGGGCGAGACCGAGCGTCGCGCGGATCTCCACCCAGGGGTTCCCGCCCAGCTCGTTGTAGCTGCTGATCACCAGGTCCGGGTTGTAATGCCCGACCTTGAGTGAGGTCCGTACACTGCAACCGAACAACGAACACCGTAACCAGAAACACGTGCCGATAGGCATCCACCGCATACACGCAAACGCCGCGGCCGTGGTCTTGGCCACGATCTCTGGTGTGGTGATGGAACCTGCCTTGGCGGGTAACGGCATCGCCAGCAATGCGGCCAAGGCAAGTGACAGTACCCTCTGCCCTGTCATCGCATCCGGCCTTCCCGCCACTCTTGATAGCGACGCAGTGCTTCGCCGACGTCGGTTACACCATAAATAGCGACCTCACCGTCGAACACGATGGCTGGATAGCGGTCGATGCCGTACTGCATCGCCTTCGCCAGGCCCATCGCGGCGCGTTGCATCTGTGCGCGATCTTCCTCATGCAGTTGCTGAAAGCGTTGTAGCACGACTCGTTTGGCTTGCTCGGGATCGGCCGTAAGGCCTTCGGATAGCTTCGCCTCGATACTCTGGATGCCGTCAAGGTCATAGACGTGGAATTCCATTTCCCCCTGAACCACTAGCCTATTGACTACCGTCTCACCCATGACAGGCGATTCAGTCGTGGTGAGTACCTCGACGATGTGGGGACGCACCTCTGTCAGTTGACCCGCCTGTGCAACGGCGGCGGCCTGAAGCGCGAGAAGAGCCGATATAGGCAAGAAGAAGTTTATTGAATATCTGTTCCCGATCATTTGCACGCAAGGCCCACTGACGGTGTGATGGGCTATCGTGGCTCAGCAGGTGCGTTCGAAGTAACCAGAAATCGATTCAGAGTCCGTCGTGATTGTCGGTTTTTATTAGCAAATAACCTCTTTCTAACAGAGCTGAAAACTGCCACTTGTTATGGGGCATATTTTCTCTTGACATCATCGTCAATACTGACGATGATGTGTATATGCGCTATCCCGGCGGAAAAGCGAAGACCTTTCATCATGTGGTTAACCTTATCCCTCCGCACAAGGTCTATGTAGAACCCTTCCTAGGGTTAGGTTCAGTGATGAAGGCAAAGAAGCGTGCCGATACTGAGTTCGGTATCGATTTGGATAAGCGTGCTCTTGAAATGTCGAATTTGAAGGAAAGAGGTGTACAGCTTATCCATGACGACGGGATCAGGTTTCTTGAACAGTTTCCATTCGAGGGCCATGAGGTTGTTTACTGCGACCCTCCTTACCATCCAAACGTGCGCAAGAGAGATCGTGTCTACAAATTTGACCTTTGTCATCACGATCATGTCCGCTTTCTTGACTTGGTCACCCAACTCAACGCACGGATAATCATTTCTGGATACGATAGCGATATCTATCGTCAGTATCTTAATGACTGGCACGTATATACCTATCCATCAAAAGCTCACGATGGACTGAGAGAAGAGTGCCTTTGGCACAACTTCCCGAGTCCATCTGAGCTTCATGACTATCGCTATCTCGGATCTAATTTTCGAGAACGTCAGACTATTCAACGTCGTCTTGAGCGGATGAAACGTCGCTTGGGGGAATTGACCGCCCAAGAACGCTCTTTGCTGCTTGAGTGGCTAACGCTCAGGGAGAATCCTGGTGCAGATTAGGACTCACTTTGAGGACGGGAAGTATTTCGAATGCAATATCCCTAACGACGACGTAGAGGTTCTGCCCGGCGTGACCTGGGGCTCTGCCAGCACACCTTATACACCAGCTTTCTGGCGTCTCGCATGTGTCGCGAATGGTGCCATTATTGATCAGAATCGCTATCGTTTGGGCGCCTCCCTAAAAGAAGAAGTGGTTGCATGCCTTCTTGGAGGCCATGGCGTAACAGGGGAATTGGGGCTAGCGGCATACAACCACTTACGGAAAAACAACGTAGTGGATCAACCGCTCTCTGCTGAGCATATCGAAAGACTGCTGAGTGAACCACTCATTGTTGGTGAAAGATTGATTAGATACCGCTATCCGCGCCAAAAGGCAAAGTATATCTCAGCTGCTATTGAGTATTTGAACTCCAATAGCCCTCCCGAGGGTTGCGGAAAGGCTCTTAGAGATTGGCTCATCGCTGTTCCAGGAATTGGCTACAAAACAGCTTCTTGGATTGCACGTAACTGGCTCGACGCGCGAGACATAGCGATTCTAGATATACATATCCATCGCGCTGGCGTACTCGCTGGCATCTTTGCACCAAACGATGACGTCAGAAAAGACTATCTCCGAATGGAGGAACAGTTCGTTTCATTAGCCGATGGCATTGGCATCCCCGCAAACATACTTGACAACCAAATCTGGAATGAAATGCGACTTTCACCAAGACTCGTTCGCCAGATGCTCACGGATTGTGGGGTAACGTCGATCGACCGTTGTGGACTACCTCCGGCCAACAACCGCAGCACCGGCCGGAATAATGACCTGTTCGCTACCGCCTAGTACAGTAATCAGCCAATCTTCGGCTGTTGTGCCGAGAGGGCAAAAAGAAAACTGCAAAGCTTCCGCAACCAATGCAAGCGTTCCAAGCAACACACCGGCCTCGCGTTGGATCAAAGACTCCGGTGATTTGTAATACTTCGCTACAAACGTGCGAGGCGCGAAAAATAGCAGTAAAGCACCCTCCCCGATGTTAAAGAATTCGCTAGCTGATGCGCGTATATCGTTACACGCGTCAATACCTGCAGACAGCACGTTAGCTCGATGCTTGGTTGCGTCATAAACCCAAGCCGCTTCATGAGGCCTGAGAACAACTGTCCTTACACTTGCCAGAGCACCCGCAGTCGGAATCGGAGTTTTGACGCGATCCGTTGCACCCGGGATAGTAGCAGTATGACGCTGTGTAAACCAAAGCAAGGTGGATATGTCCTGAATGCTCATTGCCTCGAACTCGCGACGAGACCTGCGCACTTCGAGAAGGTCAAATAAGTCTGCCGATGGGCAATGGAATTCCCTCGGCAATCTATCACTTCTAACCTCCCTCCAGAACTTCTCCGGATGAGGTGTGTTTGCTTCTTTAGGCTTCGGCGTATCCAAGTTCTGCAACCACTTCACGATGTTTGACGCAACCGCGGCACTGGCCGCACGCAACGTTCCCGGTATGACACGAATGCGCCCAGGCAAGCAGCGGATATGGAATACCTGACTGTTTGACAATATCTGCAGTCGACATATCTATTGCCGGCGCCTCCACCACCATTGCACCTTCTTGCATTGCCAAAAGATCACTAATTTTTCGGACGAATTCTTTTGTCCCGTCGCGGTGGATTGAATCGCTCCCGACTGTGGCAATTAACAGGCGCTTAACCCCGTTCGGAATAAGACGCATGGCTGCAAGCGTGACCAGTACTTGATTTCGGTATGGCCACCAGTCGCTTGCCGGTGCATTCTCAAGGGCTGGAGTACCAGCAAGGTCTCCGGAACCCAGGGAACTCAAATCAACTGAAATTGTTTCATGCTGTATGCCTAAGCGATCAGTGAGAATTCTGGCGGCACGAATCTCGGCAGCGGCAGGTCTTTGACCGTAATCTATGGTCACTGCAATATCAGGTTTCTCCTGATAGGTCAGGGCGAAGGAGTCCATTCCCCCGGAAAGCAGCAAACCGACCTTACTCACGATAGTGCCTCCCACTGCGCATGATATATAGCGCTTGTAAAATCACGGAAGACTTTGCACTTCGTGCCATATAGCATCTTCATCGCTTCATCACTTGTTTGTTCGCCGAATGCAACGACGGGTAAGCCCTTCTTTACCGCGTAACCAATCTCAAACAAAGTACCGGCATCAAGACCATCACACAAAGCAAACATCACATCCGCGTCTTCTATTCCTTGTATATCTGCAGGCACTACCGTGTCGGCATCGCCGATGCCCACATTATGATAGGGAGAGAAGACGTTGAAGCCAGCGTTCCGCAGAGCGGTCCTCGCTTCCTCCACGAGCCAGAGCTGACTCATTGTGAAGAAAGGCCCAGCAAGGTAGATCGTTGCATCAGAGGGTTGTCGAATGGGCTTAAGGATAGGAAATACGAAATCCGCACCTGTAAGGACATCACGGTGCAGTGGAATCTGCTTCCGACCACAATACAACGCCGCCGCCCTGGATGCATATCGAGCGGCTTCCACAGGCGAAGTATTTTCTGTTCCCCAGAAATGCGCAAAGGCTGCTGCGAAAACGTCACCTGAACCGATCGGCCAGACATTGCTTGTAGCATACGCTGCCACGTGATCGGTGGTTGTTGCCGTATAGACCTTGGCACCATTCGCTCCGGATTTGACCACTACGACTACTACATTAGGCTGATCCAATAGCACCTTGGCTGCCTGGGCGGTCTCAGCTTGGCCAGTCAACTTGTAAGCTTCCCCCCGATTCAGTACGTAGGCTAACTCCTGCGCCGTAGAACCATTGACTTCGAAACGCTCGGGCTTTTCAGGATTCTGAGGATCGTATATAACCTTTTTTCCAGTTACGACTGCGCTTCCCTCGAGCATGCCGAATTGAAGTATAACGTCGCCCGAGACCCGTATCTCCGGTGCATTATCCATCGGCAAGCGAGTAGGCCTGATCATCGGGGAAGACAGCCCGTGATAATAGGTGAAGGAAACCATTTCGGGTACGGCATAGCCGTCCAACGTAAGATTC
>JAXHTI010000088.1:0-10785 GCA_034190045.1 Pseudomonadota bacterium | reverse complement strand
CGATCCAGCCACGAAAATAGCCGGCCATGATCCCCAGCAAAATGGCAAACGGCAGCATCACCAGTGTGGTCAGGGTGCCGATGACCAGCCCGGTGCGAATACTCTTCAGCGACAGATAAAAGACATCCTGCCCCACCTTGTCGGTCCCGAACACATGATACTTCTGGCTGAGGGTAAACAACACGCCCAGCAACAGCAGCAGGACCCCGGCGGTAATCAACATGGTATTCAACGGGTAACGGGCCCGTCCCCGCCAGATAGACTGCCAGCTGCCAGCCAGGGCGGTGTCAGTGGCCCGCGCGTGCCAGGCGGTAACCAGCAGTGCCAGTATCGCCCAGGGCAACAATCCCCAGAGCATGCCCCGTAAGCTGGTTACCGCAATATCGGGCCATTTGTCCGCGGGATCGTCCAGGTGTTGTCCGCCATGGGTGAGTCGCGGATAGACCTGGACCTTGCTGCCATCCTCCAGCACTTTTGCTTCCTTGACGAACAGATGGGTTGCCAGTGGTGCCGAATAGGTTTTCTCCGCCCGCTCCTGCAGACTACGGGTCAGAAAGTCGAACAGACTGGGCACTTCCACCGAGTAATGCACGCTGTCCCCGGATTGTGTCTCCAGAGGTTCCTGAAAATGGATCGAATCAAGCAGCCCGATCGCCACATAAAACACCAGCACCACCGCCGCAGCCATGGCGCGATGACTTTGTAATACACGCCGCCAGGGCTCGAGCAGATGAGGCTTGTGGCGCACATAACCGGCCAGAAAAATAATCCCGGCTACCAGACAGAAGATCAGGATGTCAGTCAACTGGTACTGGGACCGCACAGGAAGTAGCTGTGGAATGCCCCACAACAGCAGTAATAAAACCGCCACGATGATGGCCGGCCGGACCCAGAATTTTGTTGCCGCCTGACTCAGCATCAATTCAACCTGATTCGTGGATCGGCCACGGTATAGGAAATATCGGTCAGGATCAGACCGATGATATATAACACCGAACCGAGGAAGACCATGGCGCGCACAATAGCAAAGTCCTGTGCCTGGATCGCATCGATGGTATAACTTCCCAGGCCGGGAATACCGAAAAACGATTCAGTCAACAGGCTGCCGAGAAACAGCAGCGGAATCACCACCACGACCCCGGTCAGGATCGGAATCAACGCATTGCGTAACACGTGCTTGAACAGCACCCGCAATTCCGATAACCCCTTGGCCCGGGCAGTGCGGACATAATCACGACCAATCTCTTCGAGAAAAATGGTCCGATACCAGCGCGTTCCGCTGCCGATCCCCATTACCACCCCGATCAACACGGGTAACACCAGAAACTTGGCCGTCTCCAGGCCCACCACGTCGAACCCGGAGATAGGCACCAGATTGAGCAACTTGCCAATCAGGAACTGGCCGCCGATGATATAGAACATCCCGGAAATGGACATCAATACCACGCACAGCACCACGCCCCATATATCGATATAGGTGGCGCGGAAAAACGCCAGTAACAGGGCAAAGGTAATATTGATCAGTAATCCGACGAGGAACACCGGGATGGCAATCGCCAGACTGGGCCACATACGCTGTTTGATGTCATAACCGATATCCCGACCGTCATCGGCACTGCCAAAGTCAAATGCAAACAGCCGCACCGATTTGGTATAGAAAATCGTCTCGGTCAGTTTATCCGTACCGTCGGCCCCGGCATTGTAGACCAGCGGTTTGTCATAACCACGATCCGCCTTCCACTTTTCAATTGCCTCGGGGGTCACCCGTTTCATTCCCAGGTGCATGCGTGCCATGTCATCGGGACTGTTCACGACAAAGAACAGCGCAAAGGTAATCAGGTTGACCCCGATCAGAATCGGTATGGCATACAGAATACGTCGGGTGATATAGGCAAACATCTCAGCGCCGCTCCCGTCCGGTCATCTTTTCCTTGCGCCGGTAGCTGATGACCGCCGGAATAAGACTGAGCAGTATCACGACCCCGACCAGTACCACCGGCCAGATGACCGGCTGGTTCCACTTCTTGCGCGATGCCGCGCGTTGCCCGGGATCGATGCGCCGGTACATCATGGTATTGTGCGCCATCAGATTGGGTTTCACGTTTTTATACCAGGCATGGTGCAGAATAAACTGCTTGGGATGAAAACCCCAGATCCAGGGCGCATCACGGCGCGCAATTTCCAGCATTTGATCGATAATCCGGGCTCTTTGCGGACTGTTCTGCATGGTCTTCATCTGATCGAACAGCTGATTGAATTGCGGATTATCGTAATTGGCGGCATTTTCACCATTATGCCGCGCCTTGCCGTTAGGGCCATACAACAGGAACATAAAGTTTTCCGGGTCCGGATAATCGGCATTCCAGCCCCACATAAACAGTTGCGCATTGCCCTTGCGCATCTTCTCCTGGAAACGGTTGTAATCGGTGTTGCGAATAATCAGCTGAACATCAATTTTTTTCAGCTGTTTGCGCAGCCAGTCGAAACGCGCCTTGTCTTCGGGACCGCCACCGGTAATATCGAAATTGACCAGCAAGGGTTTACCGGTTTCCCGTTCAATGCCGTTGGGATACCCGGCTTCCGCCAGGAGGGCTTTGGCCTCCTCGATGGAACGCCGCCGGGGAGCGCCCCGTTGCCACTGGTAGACATAAGGATTGATCCCCTCGCGACCGGTTCGGTAACCGAAAATACCCGGTGGAATCGGCCCCTGCGCGGCCAGGCCCCGGCCATTGAGAAAAATCGAAATATACTCTTCCATATCCACGGCAATAGAGATGGCCCTGCGCAGCAATCTTGCCCGGCGCGAATCGCCACCGACCAGCGAATCGAGCATGTTGAAACCGATGTAGATGGTGCTGGTCTGGGCCTCGGTGAGTAATTGAATGCCCTTGTCGCGCATTGCCGGCGTCAGCGTGGCCTCGCCCCCGGCACTGAACTGGATGGCCTGATCGAAACTTTCCGAAATCACCCCGGAGACATCGTAATAGCCCTGCAGAAACTTGTTCCAGTAGGGAATACTCTCCTTTTCCAGGCTGAACACGACTTTGTCGATAAAGGGCAGCCGTTTGCCCGCGTCTTCGAGCAGGCCCCGCTCGCGATCGCCCGCCTCTCCTTCGCTGGGATAGTACTGTTCATGAAAATGGGGATTGCGCTCCAGCACCATCTTGCGATTGGGATCATTGGTGGTCAGATAATAGGCACCGGTGCCGACCGGATACCAGTCGAGGGAGAGATTGCGCTCTTTCATCCCTGGCTGGGAATAAAAGCGCACGGCTTCATGGGGCATGGGCGCGAAAAACGGCATGGCCAGCCAGTAGCGCAATTGCGGATACTTCCCTTTCACCCTGATCCGGTAGGTATAGCGATCGACCAGTTCGACACCCTCGAAAGAATAGGCACCCAGATCAAAATAAAACGCCCCGTTCTCGTTGGCCGCCTGCTCGCGGTAGGCCGCCTTGAGCTTATCCGCATACTCCCCGAGTCCGACGATGTATTCGCTCATCAGTCCGAAGATGGGGGAATGTACCCGCGGATGGGCGAGCCGCTTGATCTGGTAGACGTAGTCGGCCGCTGTCAGCTCCCGTGTGCCGGTATGCGCAAAATCAGCCAGCACATTGACATTCTCCAGGTCCGACGCCGTGAGGTTCAGATACCGGGGCGCGCCCCGCTCATCGGTGGCAAATGCCGGATGCGGCTGATATTCGATCCCCTGGCGAATCGTGATTTCATAAATACTGTTGGCCACTGCCTCCTGCGGCGCATCGGCGGGCAGTTTGTTACCGTCGGCATCCAGATAGGTGATGGCGGGCATCTGCGTCGCCGTCAACGGTTCCAGTTCATAAGGGCGTTTCAGATAGTGATATTGCAGGGGCGGCTCGTAGATCTGGCCCAGGAACTGATACTCGTTGGAACTGTAGGATTGCACCGGATCCAGATGCTTGGGCCGTTCGCTGAACGAGGAATAAAGAATATTCTCTCCGGACTCACTGGCCGGATAGGGATTGTTCCACAGACCGTCACAGCCGCCCAGCAGCAGTGTCAGCGACAACAGCACAACGATCATGCCGGCCACGCGCCCGCCAGCATACCGCTGAATCCCGTTTGTCCCCCTCAAGCCGCGCATCGACGCTGCACTCCCGCTGATAATCTGGAATAATTTTTTGTTAAAAGGTGCACACAGCACTCGCCGATAATAAAGACAGCGCCACAAGAGCGCAATTTCCTCTTTTCGCCATCGGTGAATTGCGGTATTTTAAGCCCTCATCATCGGGTGACCGGCGGTTTTGCGACCGCAACCAACCTGAATTCAAGCGCCAAAACAAAAAGGTGTACTGCAATGGGATTTTTGCAAGGTAAACGTGCGCTGATTGTCGGCCTCGCCAGCAACCGCTCCATCGCCTGGGGTATCGCACAAGCCATGCACCGTGAGGGTGCCGAACTGGCCTTCACTTATCAGAACGATAAACTCGAGGATCGGGTCGCCAAAATGGCCGCCGATCTCGATTCGGAAATCATCATCCCCTGTGACGTCAGCAGCGACGAGGAAATCAACAAGGTCTTCGATCAGCTCGACAATTACTGGGACGGCCTGGATATTATCGTGCATTCGGTCGCCTACGCGCCGCGCAACGAACTGGAAGGCGATTATCTGGATGCCGTGACCCGCGACGGTTTTCGCACCGCGCACGAGATCAGCTCCTACAGCTTCGCGGCCCTGGCCAAGGCCGGCCGTAACATGATGGAAGGCCGCGACGGCGCCCTGCTGACCCTCAGCTACCTGGGGGCGGTACGTGCCATGCCCAACTACAACGTCATGGGCCTGGCCAAGGCCAGCCTGGAAGCCAACGTGCGCTACATGGCCCAGAGCCTGGGCCCCGACGGCATCCGCGTTAACGCCATCTCCGCCGGCCCGATCAAGACCCTGGCCGCCGCCGGCATCGGTAACTTCAAGAAGATGCTCACCGAGGTGGAGAACACCGCCCCGCTGCGCCGTAACGTCACCATCGAGGACGTCGGCAACGCCGCCGCCTTCCTCTGCTCCGACCTGGCCAACGGCATCACCGGCGAGGTGACCTACGTCGACTCCGGCTACAGCACCATCGGCATGCGCCCGCTCGGCGACGAATAGGCTCTCTTCGGCCACTCAATAAAAAAGCGGGCCCCCCGGGCCCGCTTTTTTTGTTTTTGCTCACCACGAAGGCACGAAGAACTCGAAGAGACAAATTCATCAAACCTTCGTGGCTTCGAGTCTTCGTGGTAAACGCTTTTCCTCGCCCCTTTTATCAGCGGCAACGGATTTATGCCGTTTTGACTGCCGCTTGTTCGTCCACCAGCAGGTCGGTCTCCCCCTCCGAGCGGGCAATGATGACGGCACCGCAGGAGTCGCTGAAGACGTTCACCGCGGTGCGGAACATGTCCAGGATCCGGTCCACCGCCAGGATCAGCCCCAGCGCCTCCAGCGGCAGGCCGATGGCGGCCAGGATAATGGCGATGGCGACCAGGCTGGCGGCGGGGATCCCGGCCACACCGATGGAGGTGAGCAAGGCGATGAGCACGATGGTGAACTGGGTGGCAAAACCCAGCTCGAGGCCGTAGGCCTGGGCGATGAAAATGGCCGCCACACATTCATACAGCGCTGTGCCGTCCATGTTGATGGTCGCCCCCAGCGGCAGCACCACACTGCTGGTGCGGTTGGACACCCCGGCGTTTTTCTCCACGCATTCCATGGTCAGTGGCAGGGTCGCCGCGGAAGAGGCCGTCGAAAACGCGGTCAGCATGGCCGGCGCCATGGCCCGGTAATGGCGCTGCGGGCGCACCTTGCCCAGGAATTTCAGCAGCAGCGGCAAAAAGACCAGCACATGCGTCAGCAGGGCCAGTAACACCGCCGCGGCAAACAGGCCCAGGGTCTGGGCCAGTTCTGCCAGCTGATCCAGTTCGGTTTCCGCCACGACTTTTGCCACCAGGGCAAAGACCCCCAGCGGCGCGAACTTCATAACCAGGTCGGTAATGGCCATCATGATGTTGAACAGGCCATTCCAGAAGTTGTACTGCGCTTCGGCGTAGTCTTCCTCGATCCGGGCCATGAAAAAACCGAACAGCAGGCTGAAAAAGATCAGCCCCAGCATCTGCCCGTTGGCGGCGGCGGCCACGATATTGGCCGGGATCATGCTCAAGAAGACGCCGGCAATATCATTCGCGCCCCGCTCGCCGACTGTCTCCCGGGCAATGTCCGCCTGTTGCTGGCTGAGCCCGAGAACCTCGTTCGCCGGCTGGCCGTCGATGATCCCCGGGGAGAGCAGGTTGACGAAAAACAGACCGATCAGAATCGCCACCAGGCTGGTGGCCATGTAATAGAGCAGCGTTTTGCCGCCGAGCCGGGCCAGCCCGTGGCCACCGCCGATCCCGGCAATCCCGACGATAATCGAGGAGACGATCAGCGGCACAATGATCATCTTCAGGGCGTTGAGGAACAGGCTGCCGACAAAGTCGAAGACACTGTACAGGCGCACCCCGAACAGGCTGCCCTCCTGGCCCGCCCAGGCCCCGATCAGCACCGCCAGCACCAGCGCAATCAGGATCTGCCAGTGGAGTTTGAGTTTCAGCATGGCCTTATCCCTTTATCTTCCAGCGGGCCGTTTACCCGGAGCTGTCACCGCCTCAAAGCGACAAACCGCGTCCGGGGCCGGGTGTTATTCTTCGTCGCCCAGGTCGTCGCTGATACGGATGTCCGCCTCCTGACGCAGGCTTTCCACCAGGGCGTTATATTCACTGACGCCAAAGGCCGCAGCCAGTTGCTGGCGCTCGCGGGTCAGGGTTTGCCCGGCGGGCAGTTCCCCCTCGCGGATCGCCTGCAGACGAATCACCGCCACACCGCCGCTGGACAGGGCCGTGGTGGTCACGCTTGGTTCCCCCTGTTGCGGGGCCGGCATCCGAAATGCGGCCTGACGCAGGGTCTCGTTCAGCTCTACACCGTCCTGCTGCGCCCGGCGGGCGATCAATCCCGGGCTCTGCCAGTCGGCGTCGTAGCGTGCCGCCAGCGTTTTGGGATCGGTGCCCTGCTCCAGCTCGGCCTGGATGGACTGCGCCGCCTCGCCAGCCAGCTGCTGCGCCTGTTGTCGCTTCAGCAGCCGGACGATCTGCGGGCGGACTTCCTGCAGGGATTTTTCACTGGCCGGCTGGTGTTCATTAACCCGCAGCACCACAAAATGGGTATCGCTGAGCTCCAGCACCTCGCTGTTGCGGCGTTGCTGCAGCACCTGCTCGCTGAAGGCCGCGTTGACCACTTTGGGATGACCGAGCAGCCCGTCCCCGCCCTGGCGGGTCAGCATCGGGCTTTGCCGGACTTGCAGATCGAGCTGTTCGGCCACGCCCTGCAGCGAATCGGGCATTTCATAGCTGTAGCGCTCCAGATCGCTGACCTTCTCGTAGAAATCCTGCTCCGCCTGGCGCATGCGCAGCTCCTGGCGGATCGCGTCTTCAACCTCGGCGAGCGGTTTCACCGGCGCAGAGACCACCGTGTCAGCCTTGATCAGGTGATAGCCGAAACGGGTTTTGACCGGCTCGCTGATCGCATCTTCCTCCAGGGCCAACGCGGCCTGCTCGAAATCGGGATCAAAAACGCCCGGTTCAATCGCGCCCAGATCGCCGCCTTCGCTGGCGGAGCCGGGATCCTGCGAATGGGCCCGCGCCACCTCGGCGAAATCGGCGCCCTGCTCGAGCTCACGATAGAGCTGTTGCGCCTTTTCCAGCGCTTCGCTCTGGGTGCGTTCGGCGTTGATCGCGATCAGTATATGGCTGACTTCGCGGCGCTCTTCGCCCTCGCGAAAACGATCCTGCTGGCTGGCGTAAAACTCCTCGACCTGTTGCTGACTGACTTCATACTGCTTGGCCAGTTGCTGCAGATCGAGCTCCAGGTAGTTGAGACGGACCTTCTCGGGCGTCATGAAGCGGCCGCGGTTGTCCTGGTAGAAGGCTTCGATGGCGGCCTCGTCCACCTCGGCCTGGTCCACAAACCCGGCCACATCCAGCACCAGATACCCGATCTCGCGCTGCTGGTATTTCAGGCGCAAATAGCGCTGCAGCTCGGCATCGGTAACAAAGGCACTGCCGGCAATCCCGTTGCGTAACTGCTCGAAGGCCAGGTCGCTGGCCACATCCCGCTCGAACTGCTCGGCCGCGATACCCTGCTGACGCAACAGGGTTTTGTAACGGGTGCTGGAAAAACGACCGTCCTCCAGGAAAGCGTCGTATTCCTGGATGGCATCCAGTACCTGCCGGGGGCCGGGCTGATAACCGGTGTCATTGATATGTTGCTGAATCAGTTCGCGCTGAATCAGGCTCTCCAAAACCTGGCGCTTGATGCGCGCATTATCGAACAGGGAGGCATCGAACTGCTCGCCCTGAAACTGGCGCAAACGCTCCAGATAATTGCGCTGGGCACGCAGCAACTGGTTCTCGGTAATTTCGGTATCGTTGACTTCCGCCACACTGCCCGGCCCGCCGCCACCGGTGAGATAACTGCTGAGGCCGAACAGGGCAAAGGTGATAATAATCAGACCGACGATAACCCAGGCAAAGACTCCCTTGGCACGATCACGAATGAGTTGCAGCATAACTAGATGAGTCGGGTTGTGAGTGGAACGCCTATTTTACTCCGATTCGCCGCCGAAAATATATGCGTTACAAATACGAACCGCCGGACACCCCTGAAAATGAACCGGCAAGCGTACGAATTGAAATGTATAGCAGGTAATACCGACGGCTTGCAGCAGAACTTGCCCCGAACAGGCGACTGGAACCGAGAGGATGGTGCAGATAAGAAAAAGGGCGAGCTCGTTAAAGCTCGCCCTTTTCAGCATTGGCGGACCGGACGGGACTCGAACCCGCGACCTCCGGCGTGACAGGCCGGCATTCTAACCAGCTGAACTACCGGTCCGGACTGGTGGGTGGTGCAGGGATCGAACCTGCGACCCTCGCCTTGTAAGGGCGATGCTCTCCCAGCTGAGCTAACCACCCCAGCAAAGGCGCGCTAGTTTACGGCATCTTTCAACGCTTTTCCAGCCTTAAATCCAGGAACTTTTGAAGCGGCGATCTGGATGGCTTCCCCGGTGCGCGGATTGCGTCCGGTGCGGGCAGCACGTTCCTTCACGGAGAAAGTACCAAAACCAACCAGGGTCACCTGGTCACCCTGCTTCAGGGTATTGGTGATGCTGTCAAACATGGTATCCACGGCGCGAGTGGCGGCGGCTTTGGAGATATCGGCGCCTTCGGCAACTGCATCGATCAGTTCGGCTTTATTCACAGTGGGGGTCCCCCTTATTTTCAGTGTTGTGTGAGGTAAAAAAACACCGCCAGTGCGAGACCGGCGGTCGTACAGGATATTATTTGGGAATTTTTATACCAACGGGAGCCACAGACGGTCAAGGAAACATTGCCGCTTTAATTCGAGCGTGCGGCAATAAAATCCTTGACAAGCCTGTCAATCCCCATCCGTTACAGGGTCAATGCGGGCGCAGCGTGCCCGGCTGATCCGGGTTGTCGCTGTTTTTAACCACCTCGGCCTTCTCTTCACCCTTGGCTTCATCAAGCGGCTCGGGCTGACGGGTCAGTGCCACCTGGAACACCTCATCGATCCAGCGGACCGTGCGAATATCCAGTTTCTCCTTGATGTTGTCAGGGATCTCGGTCAGGTCCCGCTCGTTCTCATGCGGGATCAGCACGGTCTTGATACCGCCGCGATGGGCCGCCAGCAGCTTCTCCTTGAGACCGCCGATAGGCAGCACCTCGCCGCGCAGGGTGATCTCGCCGGTCATGGCCACGTCGGCCCGCACCGGAATACCGGTCAGGGAGGAGACCAGCGCGGTACACATCCCGATACCGGCACTGGGTCCGTCTTTCGGGATAGCACCTTCGGGCACATGCACGTGAATGTCCTTCTTCTCGAACACGTCCGGTTCGATGCCCAGCACGTTGGCACGGCTGCGCACGACCGACAGGGCCGCCTGGATGGACTCTTTCATCACGTCGCCCAGCTGGCCGGTGATATTGTGCTTGCCCTTGCCGGGCATGACCGCGGTTTCGATGGTCAGCAGATCGCCACCCACCTCGGTCCACGCCAGCCCGGTCACATGACCGATCCGGTCCTGCTCGTCGGCCAGGCCGAAGCGGAAGCGACGCACGCCCAGGTATTTTTCCAGGCTCTCGGGTTTGACCACCACGGTCTCTTCAGAGGGCTCGGTCAGGATCTCCTTGACCACCTTGCGGCAGATCTTGGCGATCTCGCGTTCCAGGTTACGGACACCGGCTTCGCGGGTGTAATAGCGAACAACGTCACGGATAGCGTCTTCGGTGATCTCCACCTCGCCTTCCTTGAGCCCGTTGGCCTTCATCTGCTTGTCGACCAGGTATTTGAGCGCGATATTGGTCTTCTCGTCCTCGGTGTAACCGGACAGACGAATGACCTCCATACGATCCAGCAACGGCGCAGGAATGTTCATGGTGTTGGAGGTGGCCACGAACATGATATCCGACAGGTCGAAATCGACCTCCAGATAGTGATCGTTGAAGGTATGGTTCTGTTCCGGGTCCAGCACTTCGAGCAGGGCCGAAGCCGGATCGCCGCGAAAGTCCATCGCCATCTTGTCGATCTCGTCGAGCAAAAACAGCGGGTTGCGGGTCTCGATCTTGTACAGGTTCTGCACCACCTTGCCCGGCATGGAACCGATATAGGTGCGGCGATGACCGCGGATTTCCGCTTCGTCGCGCACGCCGCCCAGCGCCATGCGA
>JAXHTI010000087.1:0-10924 GCA_034190045.1 Pseudomonadota bacterium | reverse complement strand
CTTCACCACGGCCCGTTGCTCGGGCTGAACAGTGTAGAAAGAGGTCAGCGCCCCCCAGACGAGCAGGATAAGGACCACGACGCCAAGGACACCGCCGCCGAACTTGCCGCGCGACGGGCCGCCGCCGGTGAATTTTTTGACTAGCTCCATCAGGTCGGGGGGACCCGACGGCCCCTGACCGTTGCCTTTTACGGATTGGATCATGTTTGTTCTCCCTTGAAACGTGACAACAGTCTACTCTTCAGAGCCGATTTTGTACGCAATTTGGGCGAAAAATCGGTGGTCAATTCGTACGCAGCGATAGTGGGAAGTAAGCGCTGTTCAATACAAGGAACGTTACCGGAGGTATGCGAGAAAATGATTATGGGGAGTTATAATTTCCCTGGCTCACTGAGAGGCAAGATAATGTCATATATTCGACATGTTAGTGACTGCTTACGGCCAGAAGCGGACGTTCAGTATAACGCCGCCAGCAGGCGACCATTTGTAGTAGAGCAAAGCGCAACGAAAAATGGGTCGCTCTGACTGGCCTTGTTACACCAATGCATTTCTTATAATACTGCCACGAACTATCGCGCACTGTCATTAACCAAGCAGTTTACAATCATTCTAAGAAACTTCATTCTGTTGACGGCAAAGTGAAAATCTCTAGAGTTTGCGGTCATTGCTATAACTATTTTCCTTTGCGGGAAAAACACTTTGGCTCCCTGCACTGTCTTGAAGTAAATTGAATCGCCCATTCTTTGGGGATATAGAGGAACATCTAAATATTCATGCGCGGGAAGCTTTAAGAATTTTGGTGACACCCAGTTTTCCCTAAACGTATTTAAGAGATTGTTTTTAGTTGTAAGTTTATTCTCCGGCGTATTTTGCTCATTCGTCCTCAAAAAATACGTATTTTGTTGAATTATGTACGTCAGTGATTCGCCGTTTATGTAGAATTTTTCAAGATCAAAAGTGATATCAACTGAATCTGAGTTTTGAACCCTTATAGATGGAAATGTTGGTAGCAATCTTTTCTCATCGCTTGTTACAAACTCTATATGAGAATTTCTGGCGCTTAATTGAAGATTTGGCCGCCTCCAATAGTTCCATAAAGTTTTGGCTAAATTGGGTAATAATCTCAATATGGCCATGCCGACTTTCATGCCGGCTGATAAATATTCAGCTACCATTTTGCTTCTCGATCATGACAACCACTCGGATTCGACTTGTGGTGTAACGCTAGAATTGTGGGGCCGGATAAAGTGCGCAGTACTTTAGCCGGTCCCTCACGAATGATTTGTTATGCCAATTATTCACCATAACCCTCTAATGGTGAAACTGTTAGGTAATGCTCAAAGCTTACTGGCTTTAATAAGTTAATACTTTTTGTGTTTATAAAAACAACATATGTATTAATACTAGGACCATGCGAGTAAGGATACATTACTGTTCCTTCGGGCAGTTGACCGACATAACCTTTTTCCCCACTTAATTTAAGTGGCGCAGCAAGTCGAAGAGGGCCGGATTCTATAACTCTATGTTTTTCCACAAAACACCAGCCCCAAAAATTACTGGGGCTAATATTAGAGCTGAAATTAATTTAAGTGCTTTCATAAATTATAAAAGGCATAACGTTTTTCTTAGGGGCGACGCGGCAGCGGCCTCCCTGACCCTGAGCCCCCGGGGCAGTGAAACTTTAAAAGACTCGCCTCGTCTGCATTTAGCCCAAGATTCTCAGCAATGTTCCTTACCGCCAAATCTACTTTCTTTGGTGATGTAGGGGTAATTTTCATTGGCACCATTTAGCTACCATAACGCCTTAATAAGTGTCTGCCCGCATTTTGGGAGAAATGTTATCGGAGAGCAATATTCTCCAATATTAGAAACAATTGGTCTCTAACATCTATTTACTATTGCTTTTCCACACATCAATATCCAGAAAAAATGCTATATTGACGATTGTGCTAGTATATTTCCTGTTTTCTCCTCACATAAATAACGATAGCTTTGCGGAGGCTCAATATTACTAACTTCACGTAATTTATTAAGGCTAATCCTGTTATCTAACTCCCAGTATTCAGAAATCTCAATTGCTGACGCAAACTCACAACCAGAAAAATATTCTAAAAACTCTTTTCGACTGACACCTGAAACGTTCCCAACATTTCTCCACAAGGCTATTGGTGATTTTTGTATAACTCTTCCAACCAGAAATGCTCCTACTAAACACATTGTAGGGCTTGACTCATACACAAAAACCAGATCACCTTCTTTTACATTAGGGCACTTCCTTCTCAACTCATACTTCTTACTTCCATCGGATATTAGCGAAACATACCTAGGCTTTATTGAAATAAGAACTGCTTTACTTTTCATTTTAGTTCATTCCATCTCTATAGATTTTTATAAAGGTATTATCCGGTACAGACTTAGGGCCAAACGGCTGACCATTTATACCGTATTTCTTAAAATCATGTAACTGAATGGGAGAACTGAAATTCTCTGTTTGATAGAATCTCATTGCCATTACATAGCCATTTGGATCATTTTTCGTAATTTCCATCAAATTTCTCCACTCATATATACCTAAGCGCTTATACTCCTTGAATAGCTTTTTTGCGGTATCTATTTTAACTTCCATCAGTCTAGAGCAGGCTCTTATCTCACTAATATTTTTATACTCCCCACTACTCACGTACCACAATATTCTAGCACCTGGAACCATCTTGAAGGGCTTTGCAGAACGATAATAAACATTTTCGATATTAAAGTGCCTTGAAGGGTCAGCGCCCCACAAATCCCCTTCTGCCAATCTCTTATCGAATAGATGCAATGCCCATACGGGTTTTATTGGAATCAGATAAGTAGGTATCCCCTCCTTTTCTATCTTGAGAGGCCAGAATGCTTCTTCATATTTACTTGTATTTTCAACATCAGAAAATATTATCTTTTTCACTTCCTCTTTCGAGCTCTCATCAATACTATTGGAACAATCTAAGTAGCTGTTTATGTGCTCCTTAAATTCAGAAAGACCTAAGACTTTGTCCACTGCTATCCTAAACCATCCTTTTTTAGATCTTATAAATCCGGGAGATTTGAACAACTCATTATTAATTGAAGCGGCTACCTCATCTTCATAATCAATTAATGTGAAACCACCTTGGCCAACTTCGAATATTATATTCCAAGCAAGGTTTTGAACTACTGTTATTGAAGACAGGCTTTCATTGTGCCTCATTAGAACTATTGATAGATTTCCCACCTCCTTCTTGAGGCATATAAACCCAACAAATTCACTATGTTCTTCAATTATTAAAAATGTTTGATATATATTAGGGTTAGCAATATACGACCTAATCATTGCCTCCAATTGTTTTCTTTTTTCGCCTTTATGAGGCAAACAAAATTGTTGAGAAATTAGAGAGATTTCTTCACTAGCAGGGCATCTTATTTGGTATTTAGTTCTAGATATTGATACAGGGGTATATTTTTCGATATTTTCTATTTGATCTAGCTCGGTAATAAATTTGACGGGACGACGAACTTGTAGATTACAGATATCATAGATAGAATCAGCCTTGTCTAGCAGGCCTTGATCTTGCGTAATAAAATTAGGAACACCAGCAGCAGCCGTATACGCAATATGATTTAGGTCAGAACGATCCCTATCTCGCTCGATACTCCCCCACAAAGGCTTGAGCCTATTTCTGTAAACTTCGTACTGATTTCTTTTTACTTCTAGCTTCTCAAAATGTTTGGCATATTCGTTACTTTTCTTTTTATCATTAATATCACTCTTTCTTTCTGTTTCAACAAACAACTCAGGAGTTACAAAATACCTAGCATATGATGCGATGGTATCTGACAAAAGAGCAATGGCCTCTTCACTATCTACGTCTTTAGGATTACTTTGTTTAAATACAATGTTTGCATCCAATACAGCCCATGTTAGATCATCGTCTTCTACCTTTGGCATCATTTCATAGAAGAGATCATGGACATCAAATCTATAGAACCACAGTGTAAGTTCAGAGCCTTCTTTTGCTCTTCCGCTAATATGACCAACACACTCAAAACCTAATTTCGGCCACATCCTGCTGATCTCATAGTCGCTACGACACCTAACCTCCACACCTCTACAGTTACCATCATCTACAATATCTTTCAAAGCGTTAAATAGGACGCGCCCACCCCCATAACCTCTAACATCCTCGGAAACACATAAGTGGGCAATGGCAACCCTATATTTTGCGAATCTATAAAGCAAATAGCCTTTAACTTCATTGCCATCTAATAAATAGATAATCCAGTTATTGTGAGCATGGTGTTCGAATGCCCCTTCAGGAAAAAAACCTAAAGTTCTTCGATTTTTCTTCCACAAGCTAATTGCTGCTTCTAACCTATTCTCTACAAAAGAATCTGAGCTTACGGAAAATTTTACTTGCGACGAGATTTCAGACATGACACCTCTTGAACACTTGACTCATATTAGAATTTTCTTGTTCCGGTGAAAAATATACTAATCTCCCTATTCAATTAGCGTCAGAACCCAATCTGAGTGTCCGCTGTGGGTCGAAAGCAGCCACTTCTTAACCACCACACAATTTCTAATATTTTAGTTCTTCACGCACATTTTGCCACCCTGGAACAGATCAGCGATAAATCGACAGTTCCCTCTCCCGCCGCTCGTCATCCGCATCCTCGATATGTTCGACG
Organism: Pseudomonadota bacterium; assembly: GCA_034190045.1. Classification (GTDB taxonomy): domain Bacteria; phylum Pseudomonadota; class Gammaproteobacteria; order UBA6429; family Thiohalophilaceae; genus Thiohalophilus. The sequence continues at coordinate 6,223 of JAXHTI010000087.1, read as the reverse complement.
CTCTCGATCGCACGGATATACGTCTCCGGCAGTCCGTGTTCCCTGGCGCCGTGGATCACATGGGATTTATACCAGTCCAGAGGTTTCAGTGACGGGTCGGTACGGATGGCGTAGTAGGTGATGGCCTCGACGAACTCTCCATCTGTTAATCTCACCTGCACGACCTTCTCGGCATAGCCCCGGCCCAGTCCCTCGGCCCTGTCCAGGGCCGGTTTGTCCTGTTCCGCTATGGTAAACACCACGCCGTGGACACAATCGGTTGCGTCGCCGGTTTGGCAGGCGTCGCATTTTGCCGTGCCGTCATTGTCGCTGATTTTATGAAATGCCAACCGGTGCCCTGTCAGCACGGCCGTATCCAGCTTTGTGGCCGTGGGGGCACGTGCCTGGATACGTCTGGATGACATATTGGAGCCGTAGGCGAAGTAGTACATCAGGGTAGACAGGATCGATCACCAGCGAGAATTATTTTAATCTGCATTTGTTACCGCCTCTTTATCCGTCGTCCTCGTGTGCTGACAGGTGAGCCATCGGCCTTTTTCAGGCGCAATAGCCTCTGGTCACCAGGACGTCGAGATCAAGCCGCAAACCGTCTGGCGTCATCAGCTGTGCCACCTCCTCCAGGTGTTCCTGTTTGAAGCGCGCGAGGCTCTCCTCGTCGAGTCCGGCTATCAGCCCGCGATAGCCCGCATTCCAGATGACGTCCCACCATTGCAATGGGCCCTCTAAAAAATAGCCCAGATCGTGATGGCTCACCTCAGAGTCAACGAGACCGGATTCCTGGAACAGGGCGATATTTTGTTCCTCGGTGGCCACCTTCATCCAGCCTGGCGTCGGCACCTCTATCCCGTGAGCCTGTGCCCTGTGAGCGAACATGTCAGCGAGTCGGCCAAACGAGCCTGTGCGAAAATGGGTGGTAACGACAACGCCGCCCGGTTTGACCTTCGAGGCTATGTGCCGCAATGCGCCGACCATATCCTCGACGAAGAACACGCCGAAGGAGCAGTTGGCTGCATCAAACATCCCGTCGGCAAACTGCATTTGTGTCATATCCATCGGGTGAAAGTAAACGTTACCCAACCCCGCCTGGCGGCACTTCACCGCCGCCTGCGACAACATAGCCTCCGAGAGATCCACGGCCGTCACCGAGCCGTCAGGCAGACACGCCGCCATGGCCTGGGCCGGCGTACCGGTGCCCGAGCAAACATCCAGCACCGATTCATTACCCTGAAAATCAAATACTGTGGGCAGCAGTGCGGCGGCACTGTTAAAAAAGCGCAGCGCATCACAGTCGTATCCCGTCGCGACGGCATCAAACGTGGACTTCACGCGCTGTTTTTGTTCCTGTTCGTTCATTACAAACTCCTGAGAGGGGCGAGACCGGTCATGTCGAAAACACGTAAATTGTTCCAATGAATCTGAATGCACCTTTTGCTCATTCACGCGTTTATTCCTGATTTTATAATCCATAAGATCATTAGGGTCAATACGGTCCTGTCGGTATAGGTCCTTTTCTTCGGATCTGTTGGTTATTTTTTCTTTTGCTTGCCGTACAGCGCCCGCAGTTCATCCTTGGCCTGCTCCAGTATTTTCAACTGTTTCTTGTCCAGATTCTTGCCGGCCCGGTTGATGTAGAACACCAGCATGGACATGGCGGAGCGGTAGGGTTCGGTCTTGCGCCGGGTGCTGGCCTCGGCGGAGTCGCTGAGGGACTGGGCGATCTTCTTCGGATCGCGCCAGGTGAAGACACCCTCGTCCAGTTCCAGGGCATCGCTTGTCTCGGTGACTTTTTGTGACCAGCGTGAGGATTTCTTTTTAGTCGCCATGGGTTTCCTCCTGACTAAAAATCTCACCACCAAGACACGAAGACACCAAGTAAATATTTACTGTGTCAAACGCCTATTTAAATAATTCTTGCATACAGTGCCGTAAAGTAAAGATTTATAAAATTCTTTCTCTTAGTGTCTTGGCGTCTTGGTGGTTTATGTCGTGTCTTCGTGGTTAATCGCTTAAAGGCTGTTGCGCAGCATGAGCTCTTCGGGATAGGGGTTCATGTAGTATTGCTGGTCGATGTAGGGCTGGGGGTATTTGCGCAGGTGGTGTTTGAGCAGGGTGATGGGCACGATCAGGGGGACCTGGCCGAGGCGGTATTTTTCCAGGACTTCGAGCAGTTCCTGCTTGTCGTCGCCGTCGAGGGAGTTTTTCAAATAGCCCATGACGTGCATCAGTACGTTGGTGTGGCGTTTGCGCGTGGCGGGGATTTTCAGTGCCTGCATCAGGATGTCGATATAGCTGCCGGCCAGCGAATGCAGGTGTTGCTTGCCGGCATCGGCGACCAGCCGGCCCAGGCGGCGATAGGCCGGCTCGTCGTGGGCCAGGACGTTGAATTTATGCCGGGAATGGAAGTCCACCAGCGCGGACGGGGTCAGGCCGGCTTTGATCATCTGCTGCCAGCGATAATAGACAAACACCCGTTCGATGAAATTCTCGCGCAGGACCGGGTCCATCAGCCGCCCTTCTTCTTCGAACGGCAGGTTGGGCAGGCATTGCATCAGGGTTTCGGCATAGATGCCGCTGCCGGTTTTGGCCGGGACGTTGTTGTGATCGAACACTCTCACCCGCTCCATGCCGCAGCTGGGCGAGTCTTTCTTTAATATATAGCCGGAGATATCCTGCAGCTGACCGGCGACCTCGAAGGCGTAGTCGCGCAGCTCGTCAGTTTTATCCATGTCCGGGTCCTGGATGCCGACCGCGTGCACGCCGTCTTCGCGGCGCACCAGGCGGATCGGCGGGCGCGGGATACCCATGCCGATCGCCACCTCGGGACAATAGGGGACGAACTCGAAATACTGGCTCAGGTTGTTCAGCACAAACACATTGCGCTTGTGACCGCCGTCGTAGCGGACTTCCTGACCCAGCAGGCAGCTGCTGATGCCGATGTTGATCGTATGCGGGTGTGACTCAGCCGGGTTCATTGCTGTCGTCACTGTCATTCAGGTTCAGGTTTTCCCGCAGCATATTTACGAACAGTTCCCCCTGCTCGCGGGCATCGTCCAGGGCGATGTGGTTGTGTTCCTGTTCGGAGAACCAGCGGTTGGGCAGATAGGGCTTGCCGCATTCGCGAAACGGCCGCTTGCGCATGCCCATGGCATAGGAGCGCATGTCGATCCCGTGCTCGCCGAAGGCACGGCGGTCGGTAAAGCGCAGCAGGTACCAGTAGATCCACATAAAGTCCCAGGTCGCGGGCCAGGCGGTGAAGATGGGGTTGCCCGGCAGTTCCTCGAGCCAGTCGGCCAACTCGTTCATGACCTCCTGAGGCGGCCGGGTGTTTTCCCGGCAGGCGGCCCAGGCTTCGGGGAAGTGTTGCCACCAGGCTTCCATGCGCGGGTGGGCGGTGGCGTCTTCCAGCGTGTCGAGATTGGCGCTGTAGTGCGCAATCTCCTCGCCGGCCTCGTCATAGGCGACCGCGCCGATGCTCAGCATCGAATGGGGACCGGGAATCGGGCCATCGGCCTCGATATCCACGCTGACATAAATTTCCGGCTTTTTCGCCATCTTATCGGCCCCTGCTCTGGCGCAATGGCTCAGTCCTCGACATCATCGATATCGAACTGGCCACTGAGCCGCCGGCGGATATGCGACCAGGTCATGCCCACGGCCAGCAGGGCGCTGATCACAAACAGGACCATGTAAGCCACGGTGTCAAACGAACCGCGCGGGATAACGCCCCATTCCCTCAGCAGCCACAACAGGGAAGCGAACAGCGCGACCACCAGTAACATGCCGAAGCCGCCCAGCGAGCCGAGCGTGGCGCGAATAAAGATCGTCCAGCCGATAACCAGTAAAATGCCGACAAAGATCTTCAGCGCTAATGGTCCCTGCGCGGTATTGGCCGCCCAGTGGACAAACGAATAGCCTTCCGGGTTATAGGTACAGAAAACCAGCACCAGTGCGGCGAGAAAGCGCCAGCCGATTCCCACCCAGGTAATTTCCCTGCTCGCCATTGAACCCCCTTTTTAATTATTGCTTCCGCCCTGCCCGGCAGCCGATTTGATCCTGACCCGGATATTGGAAACAATAGCGGTTCGCTTTTCCGGAGTTTGAACAATGAGTATATCAGAACGCGATCAACAGATTCGACAAACCCACGCCCCGCTCATCCAGCAGGTGGTCAAGGCCTGCCTCAATGCCGAGGAGCGGCAGCGACTGGAACCGATGTTACAAATGGCCCGGGAACAGAACTGGCATGCGCTGGTGGACCGCATCGAATCCATTTTACAGGGGCAACGTGACGAATCGCTGTTGCTCAACCTGGATGAGGAAGATCAGGTGATCGTCCAGGCCATCCTGCAGGGCCTGCAAAACCCCGAAACCCTGCCCGATCCCGAGGTGCAGGCCGATCCGACCATCGCCGCCCCCGGCCTGGCGCAGATGATTCACGCCGCCAACCACGGTAACAGCGAGGCATTACAGGCGCTGGCCAACATGGCCGAATACATGATCCAGGTCCCCGGCGACATGCGCCAGCTGGGCGGTATTATCAATCGCCTGTTACAGGGCGAGCGGGACCCCGACGTGCTGTGCAAGGGGATGGGGCCGAGCGGCGAACAACTGGTGCTGAATATTCTCGATGAACTCAACCAGCTGACACCCCAGTAGTCATCTGGCCGCTGACGCGCTGTATCCTGATTCCGCCCTATGGCCACCCCCTCTTCAACCCAGCCGGTGCCGGTTGACGACGCCAGCGCGTCGGCGCCGGTGCAGGGCTATGGCTGGTCCTACATTCTGAATGAAACACTGCGCCACCGGCGCGAGCTGATCAAGGCCAACCTCATTGCCGTGATTGCGGTACTTGCCAGCGTACCCATTCCATTGATGATGCCACTGCTGGTGGACGAGGTGTTGCTGGAAAAGCCAGGCCCCCTGGTCGGCTTTATGCAGAACCTGTTTCCCGCAAACTGGCACGGACCGATACTGTATATTCTGTTCATTCTGCTGGTGACCGTGTTGCTGCGCCTGGGTTCGATCATGTTCACGGTCTGGCAGACGCGCCAGTTCACCCTGGTGGCCAAGGATGTGGTGTATCGCATTCGCCGCGCGCTGTTAAATCGCCTGCAGCGCATTTCCATGGCCGAGTATGAAACCCTCGGCAGCGGCACGGTGGCCTCCTATTTTGTCACCGATCTCAATGCCATCGACGAGTTCATCGGCCAGTCGATCAGCAAGACCCTGATTGCCGGTCTGTCGTTGATCGGCGTCACGGCGGTACTGCTCTGGCTGCACTGGCAACTGGCCCTGTTTATTCTGTTTCTCAATCCGCTGGTGATCTATTTCACCGTGACACTGGGTAAGAAAGTCAAAACGCTCAAAAAACGCGAGAACAAGGCGTTTGAATTGTTTCAGGAATCCCTGGTGGAGACGCTCGACGCGGTGCGCCAGATTCGCGCCAGTAATCGCGAGCGCCATTACCTGGGGCGGGTCATCGACGCGGCGCGCCGGGTAAAAAGCCACTCGGCCGACTATTCCTGGAAATCCGATGCCGCCAGTCGACTCTCGTTCGGCGTGTTCCTGGTGGGCTTTGACAGCTTCCGCGCCATCGGCATGCTGATGGTGGTGTTCTCGGATCTGACCATCGGCCAGATGATGGCAGTGTTCGGTTACCTGTGGTTCATGATGACGCCGGTGCAGGAACTGTTGAACCTGCAGTACGCGTTTTATTCGGCCAAGGCGGCGCTGCAACGCATCAACACCATGCTCGACCTGCGCCTGGAACCCCGCTATCCCCATCATGAAAATCCGTTTGCCGACAGGGTCACCACCGGCATTCGACTGGACGACATCAGTTTTGCCTATGGCGATAACGAACCGGTGTTGCGCCATGTTTCGCTCGACGTCAAACCGGGCGAGAAGATCGCCCTGGTCGGCGCCAGTGGCGGCGGCAAATCCACGCTGGTGCAGGTGCTGCTCGGCATCTATCCCTTTGACAGCGGCATGCTCTATTTCGACGACGTGCCAATAACGCGAATTGGCCTCGACGTGGTGCGTGAGAATGTCGTGACGGTATTGCAGCATCCGGCCATGTTCAACGATACGGTGCGCCATAACCTGACCCTGGGTGACGAACAGGACGATGCGCAGCTCTGGCAGGCACTACGCATCGCCCAGCTCGAAGATATTGTTGCGCACATGCCACACAAGCTGGACACCCTGATCGGCCGCCAGGGTG
>JAXHTI010000086.1:0-10961 GCA_034190045.1 Pseudomonadota bacterium | reverse complement strand
TTACAAGGGAGCCGGTGAGTTGTGCCTCGTCCCCGTGAAATCGCCGGTTTCCTTGTTCTTAACTTTGCGCTGTGAATGGCGCCCCGAAGAGGATTCGAACCTCTGACCTTCCCCTTAGGAGGGGGATGCTCTATCCAGCTGAGCTATCGGGGCCGGTTGAAAGGCGCAAGGATTGTAGCACTGCCGCAACAGGGCACCAAATCAGCCCGACTGTCCGGACCATCTGTATATATTGAGGTAAGTAGCTTGAGTGCGCTCAGGCCTTGGTGGCGATGGACTGGCGGTTTGACGAGGAGACCGTGTTGCCCGAGGAGGAGTAGAGTTCGGTGTTGCCATTCTGGCCCTGAAGAATATTCAGGGCGGTTTCGGTGCGTTTGCGGTTCTGGTCGATGACGATACCGTTGACACGGTTTTGTTGCTCGCACTCACGGCTGAGTTGTTCGATTTTCTGCCAGGTACGGGCAAGCGGGTCGGAGGAATTGTTCTGGTGGCGCCCCAGATAGGCCATCACACCGCTGCGATCCAGATCCAGGCCGGCCTCGCGCAGTAACGCAACCCTTTCCTGTTCCAGATCATCCAGCATGGCGGTCAGACGGCTCTTATCGCGGGCGGCCTGTTCGATGCCCTGTCGGTCGTTATCGGACAGCGCCTGATATTCCGCCTGCAGGGTTTCCTGCAGTGCATTCAGATGGGCGAGGATATCCTCGAGAATCGGTAACAGCGTGGGAGAGGCCATGGTTTATCCTCTTAACGACGCAACGAGGTTTCGAAATCGATCATCTTGTCGGCCACCCGATCGGCGTCCACCCGGTATTCTCCCCGGGAGAGGGCGTCTTTGACCTGGTTGACCCGATCCTGGTTGACCGGGGCATCACTGCCGATACTGCGTTCGATGTCCTTGAGCTTGCTGGCTGTGCTGGTCAGACTGACCCTGTCACTGCCCTCGTTCCCGTTCTGCTCCTGTTCCGAAGTCGAGGAACGGGCTTCGCTTTTGACACGCTCGGCAATATCCCTGGCAGCCTGCTGCGGCCGATTGGTGTTAATGCTGTTGATGTCGTTCGCCATGGTTCACTCCTGCCTTATCCGATTGGCGTCCATTTTCGGCATTTCTTTAGTGCCGTATTCAAAAAATCTGACGTTTCAAATAGTTACTTTTACCTTGCCGGGGCCGACAACCGTCGCCTGCAGCTCTTCCTTGCTGCGCAGATTGCGGACCCGGATTTTCTTGCCCTCGGTGCCGTCCATCAGCGCCTTGCCCTTGACGTGGATGGTCAGATTGCCGGCCCGGGCAATGATCGTGATTTCGTCCCCGCGACGCACCAGCCGGGGACGGGCGATACTGGCCGGGTTCAGGACCCGTGCCTGGCGAATACTGCGCTGCAGTATCTGGCCCTCGATCTCGGCCGGGCGGCGATAATAGCCCCGGGTGAGACGGGAAATTTCCCGACGCTCGGTACGCACATCGCCCGCTGACAGACGGGTGCCCCGCGGCAGATTGCGCACCGCCACCAGGACCTCGGCAAAACGGCGAATGCTCACCGGGACATGGATTTTCCAGGGATTCTGACCCCGGCATTCGGTGACCAGCGTGGTATAACCGCTCTGGCGCCCTCCCGGTGGGAAACCGACCTGCAAGGGCTCGTCACAGGCCGTGAGTTTCAAACGCGGATCCAGCTGGTTGATGGTGTAATCCAGGTCCTTGCCCGGCGGGCCGAATTGCTCCTGCAAATAGGCTTCCACGGCCTGGCGGATTGCGGCAGAATCGCTGCTGGCCGCCCAGATTGATGTGTTCCAGCCCGACAACAGCAGCAACAGCGCCACAAAACCGGCACGTGCGCCGCCGCCGGCACGGATTTGCCGGTGGTTCGCCGTTGCCGGGGGCGCGCAGCGAGGCGCCGATAATGTTGTGAGAGAACTGAAAATCATAACAATTACAACAGCTTGTCCTGTTAATAGGCCTTTGGCCGGAACTGGTCTGCCAGCTGGCGAGCTGAATTGCAGCCAGCATGGCGCTCAACAGGGATAATGCAAGCCTTGTGCCATGACAGGAATCGAAGCGGGGCGGGTTCAGCAGGCTCAAGGATACGGGTTGCGGGCCGATATATCCGTAGATACAGGAACTTATGAACTCAAGGGTGATTTATGGCGGGCTTGCTCGACGGGGTAGACCAACGAACCAATCTGGTGGGAGAAAACCGACTGGAACTGCTGATGTTCCGGCTGGGCGGCCAGCAACGTTACGGCATCAATGTCTTCAAAATCCATGAAGTGATTCAATGCCCGCCACTGAACCGTATGGTGCATAGCAATCCCATGGTGTGCGGTATCACGCATCTGCGTGGACGGACGATTCCAGTCATCGACCTGGCCAGGGCCATCGGCAAACGGGGCGTGGACAAGTGCGAGGACGCGTTTGTTATCGTGACCGAATATAACCGGTCAATTCAGGGCTTTCTGGTCAGTAACGTCGAGCGCATCATTAACCTCAACTGGGAAGAGATCAAGGCGCCGCCGAGCGGGCTGGGTAAGAACAGTTACATGACTGCTGTGACCCACGTGGAAGATGACATGGTCGAAATCATCGACGTGGAAAAAGTCCTGGCCGATCTGGTTGGCACGCTCGCCGAAGTTGATAATCCCGAGCAATATAAGAGCGCGTCAGAACGGCCGGTACGGATTCTGGTGGTGGATGATTCCAGTGTGGCCCGTAACCAGATTACCCGTACCCTGGAACAGATGGGGATGCAGCCGATCGTCGGCAAAAACGGGCGTGAAGGATTACAGTTGTTAAAAGATATGCTGGGTTCAGGCGAGAGCGGGGCGCTGGTTGATGCCGTGATTTCGGATGTGGAAATGCCGGAAATGGACGGGTATACCCTGACACAGGAGATTCGTAGCGATGAACAACTGCGTCACCTGCCGGTGTTGCTGCATACTTCATTAAGTGGCGTGTTCAACAATGCCATGATCAAGAAGGTCGGTGCCGACAAATTCGTGCCAAAATTCCAGGCAGATGAACTGGCAAAAGAAATTGTCAGCCTGTTGCAGGAAAAACAAGTCGTCTGAGTTTGCCCCTGATTGCCACGAGAAAACGAGCTAAGTGAATCAGCCCTTGTTGTCCAAAGAGGAATATGATGCTTTCCGCCATTTTCTGGAAGAATCCTGCGGAATTGTGCTGGGCGACAACAAGCACTACCTGGTAACCAGCCGACTCAACCGGCTGACCGAGGAGTTCTCGTTTGACTCGCTCAGTAAAATGCTCGAGGCTCTGCGCCAGAACAAAAACCAGGTATTGCGCGAGCGCATCATCGATGCGATGACCACCAACGAGACCAGCTGGTTTCGGGATATCTATCCGTTTGAAATACTCAAAAAGGATTTACTTCCCGAACTGGCCGGGCAAAAACCCAATCCGCTGCGCATCTGGTCGGCCGCCAGTTCCTATGGTCAGGAAGCCTTTTCCATCGCCATTGCGATCAAGGAATTTCAGCAAAACCGCCCCGGTGTCTGGAACGGCAATACGGATATTCTGGGCACAGATATTTCCCCGACCGTGATCCGGACTGCCCGCGATGCCAAGTACGACGAACTGAGCCTGGGTCGTGGCCTGAGCATGGAACGCCGGCAGCGCTACTTCAGCGACAACGGCGACGGCGGCTGGACCGTCAAACCGGAAATCCGCAACATGGCCCGGTTCAGTGAGATGAACCTGCTCAAGAGTTTCAGCAACCTCGGCAAATTCGACCTGATCTTCTGCCGCAACGTGTTGATTTATTTCTCCTCATCGATCAAAACCGACATCCTCAATCGCATGGCCCAGGTACTCAAACCGGGCGGCTATCTGTTTCTCGGCGGCTCCGAATCCCCCACCGGTTACAGCCAGGCCTACGAAATGTGCCGTTTCCCCGACGGCGTCGTCTACCGCCTCAAGGAAAACTGGAAAGGCTGAACCGCTTTATCAAAAAGTGGTGGAAAAAACGCAAAGGACGCGGAGACGCAGAGGGCGCAAAGTAAAGCCTTTTAGTTTCTCATCAGAGATTTGGATGCCAGTTTGGGTTGCTGCACATTCACCGGATTCCAGCAACTAAACATAAGTATTGCTTCGCGTTCTCCGCGTTATTTCCAGTGAACCAGAAAAAGTGAATTCTCTGCCGGTTTGGCCAGGGTTTGCCGCCGGCAAGCCCGGTTTGCCTCCCCTTTGATACTCCAAGTTGTTGTTTTTTATGGCCGTAAGGACATGGCACGGCAGTTGCACTATCCGGGTTGTACAGCAACGGCAACAACGGATAGCAACCATGCCAATGAATTTTGACAGTGTACTGGGAATCCATGAGACAGCCCTGAACCTGCAGGCGAAGCGGGCCGAGCTGCTCGGCGCCAACCTGGCCAATTCGGATACGCCCGGCTACAAAGCCCGCGATATTGATTTTCGCGCTGCCCTGCGCGATGCCCAGCAACTGGGTGGTAACGCCGGCCCGATGCAGGCGACCAGCCGGCGTCATATGCAACCGGAGAATTACCAGATGGGGGCACAGGTCATGTACCGCCAGCCGCTGCAGCCCTCTCTGGATGGTAACACCGTCGAGAGCGAAGTCGAGATGGGCGCTTTTTCCGAGAACGCCATGCGCTACATGTTCTCGCTACAAATCGTCAATGGTCGTTTGCAAAAGCTGATCACCGCGTTCAAGGGAGGCCAGTAAGCCATGTCACTGTTTAATATTTTCGATACCGCCGGAACCGCGTTGAACGCGCAGTCTCTGCGGCTGAATACCACTTCCAGTAATCTGGCCAATGCCAACAGTGTCAGCAGCAGTACCGGTGAAACCTATCGTGCGCGTCACCCGGTATTCGCACCGATCATGAAACAGCTGGGCGGCGATGGCAGCAGTATCGGGGTGCAGGTGAAAGGCGTAGTGGAGAGCCAGGAACCGCTGCGTATGGAATACAACCCGCAGCATCCGATGGCCAATGAAGAAGGTTATATCTTTTTGCCTAATGTCAATGTGGTGGAAGAGATGGCCAATATGATTTCGGCATCCCGGTCCTATCAGACCAATGTTGAAGTTATGAATTCCGCCAAACAGATGATGATGCGAACCCTTTCAATGGGTCAGTAATTTTTCGGAGATAGCACCATGGACAGTATTAACAAGGGCAATACGACTTCTTTTGAGAGCCTGGGACTGACCCGGCCCAACAAACCGGCAGCAGGACAGGCAAACGGAAGTACGGAACCCGGCTCGCAGATTAACGGCAAACAGGCCAATCTGGGTCAGGAAGACTTCATGAAACTGATGCTGACCCAGATGAACAAACAGGATCCCTTCAAGCCGATGGAAGACGGGGAGTTTCTGAGCCAGATGGCGCAGTTCAGTGCGGTCAGTGGTTTGAAGGAAATCAAGGAATCATTCAGTACGCTGAGCGACTCCCTCAAGTCGAACCATGCCCTGCAGGCATCGAGTATGGTCGGGCGCAAGGTAATGATACCGGGAGACAAGGCCGTGTTGCCTGAAGGCGGTGAGCTCAGGGGAGCGGTGGATCTGCCTACCAGTACCGGCGACCTGAAGATATCGATTTATGATGCCAGCGGTGAGCTGGTACATAAAATTGACAAGGGTAGCCAGAGCCAGGGTGTCGTCAACTTCAGCTGGGATGGCAAGGGTGCTGTTTCCGATGCTGGTAATGATGCTTCGGCGACACAGCAGAATCCGGCCGGGACCTACACGGTCAAGGCCGAGATGGTGGTTGACGGTGAAACTCAGTCCGTTGACCCAATGGTTATGGATAATGTCGAGAGTGTTTCAATCGGGAAGCAGGGACAGGGTATCACTTTAAATCTTGCGAACGCCGGCTCGAAGAGCATGAACGACGTTCGGGAAATAATGTAACGAATTCCACACAGGAGAAGCAGCTATGCCATTTCGTTCAGCATTAAGTGGGATTAACGCCGCGTCGGAAGATCTCAAGGTCATTGGTAACAACGTCTCCAATGCCAGTACCAGCGGTTTCAAGAAAGCCCGCGCCGAGTTTGCCGATGTTTATGCGGCAACCCAGGGTGGTTCATCCAACGCCATCGGGTCAGGCGTGCGCCTGTCTTCGGTCAACCAGAACTTCGGTCAGGGGAATATCGAGTTTACCGATAACAAGATGGATCTGGCGATCAACGGGCGCGGGTTCTTTGTTCTGGATAATAACGGGACGCGCGAATATACCCGGGCCGGTTCCTTCCAGGTGGATCGGGAAGGCTATGTGACCAACAGCAGTAACAAACGTCTGGTAGTCAATAATGCGGACGATGAGGGCAACATTACCGGTGATGTGGGTGCTCTGCGCCTGGATAACTCCAATATCAAACCGCGCGCCACTTCACGGCTTGATGTCGGCGTCAATCTGGATAGCGAGCAGACTCCCCCGACAACCCAGCCGTTCGATCCCCAGGTGTCCAACTCCTACAATCATTCCACGTCGCTGACGGTCTATGACTCCCTGGGTAACGGCCACCTGGCCACCATGTATTACGTCAAGGGGGAGGAACCCAATACCTGGGAAACGCACATGTTCGTCAATGGTAAAAGTGCCAAAGGCGAGCTGGCGCCACCGTATACCGGTGACACCCTGAAGTTTGACGGTTCAGGTGCCCTGCAATCCATTAACGGCCAGGCCGTACCGCCTGGGATGGTGAGTTACAGCGGCATTGAGGCCGGTGCCGGGGGCGACCCACTGAATATTGATGTCAACCTGCTGTCCGCGACACCGACGACGCAGTTCGGCACCAAGTTCAATGTGAACGCACTGTCGCAAAACGGCTTTACCTCCGGTCGCCTGAGCGGATTCGATATCGATGATGCCGGCATGATCAAGGCGCGTTACAGCAACGGTCAGTCCAAGGTCCTGGGTCAGGTCAGTCTGGCGGATTTCTCTAACCCGCAGGGCTTGCGTCCCCTGGGGGATACCACCTGGGCGGAAAGTTTTGCCTCCGGGGCGGCCCTTAACGGGACACCCGGTTCCGGGAGTCTGGGCTCGATTCAGTCCGGGGCCCTGGAAGGTTCCAATGTGGATCTGACCGGCGAGCTGGTCAAAATGATAACCGCGCAACGGAATTTCCAGGCCAATGCCCAGGTGATCACCACCGCGGATACCGTTACCCAGACCATCATCAATATTCGTTAATCGGATAAAGGCAGTCTGAAATGGATCGGATGCTTTATGTGGCCATGACCGGCGCCCGCCAGACCATGCAGGCGCAAGCGGTCAATGCCAATAACATTGCCAACGTCAATACCACCGGGTTCCGGCAGGATCTGGCCGCCATGCGCAGCATGCCGGTCTACGGCCCCGGTATGCCCTCTCGCGTCTATGGCATGACCGAAAAACCGGGAACCGATCTGAATTCCGGTTCACTGATGACCACCGGCCGCTCACTGGATGTGGCACTCAAGGGTCAGGGCTGGATTGCGGTGCAGGGACAGGATGGCAATGAAGCCTATACCCGTGCCGGCGATTTGCAGGTCACCAGTACCGGCTTGCTGCAGACCGGTGCCGGGCACCTGGTAATGGGTAACGCCGGTCCCATCAGTCTGCCGCCGAGCAGCAAAATCGAAATTGGTGGTGACGGCACCATCAGTATGGTGGCGCAGGGCGATGAAGCGGCGGATATGCAGGAAGTGGATCGCATCAAGCTGGTCAACCCGCCGACGGATGCGCTCTACAAGGGCGAGGATGGTCTGATGCGCCTTGCAGAGGGCGAGCAGGCGGAGGCGGATGCCAATGTACGCCTGGCCGTCGGTTCACTGGAGTCAAGTAACGTGAATATTGCCGAGGCCCTGGTCAATATGATCGATCTGGCCCGGCAGTTCGAGATGCAGGTCAAGATGATGAAGACTGCCGAGCGCAATGATCAAAAAGCGGCACAGATAATGCAACTGAGTTAATAGCAGTTTAAACGCGTGTAAGGCAGTTAACGTAACGTTCCGGATATTGTTCCGGCGGATAAACAAATGTGTAATGGAGAAGTGACATGAGCGGCGCATTATGGGTTTCAAAAACCGGTCTGGAAGCGCAGCAAAACCGGCTGAATGTCGTCAGTAATAACCTGGCTAACGTTAACACGACCGGTTTCAAACGGGACCGGGCGGTATTCGAGGATTTGCTGTATCAGAATGTTCGCCAGGCCGGCGGCCAAAGCAGTCAGGCGACCGAATTGCCTTCCGGTCTGTCGCTTGGCACCGGCGTTCGCACGGTCGCGACACAGAAAATGCATACCCAGGGAAGCCTGGTGCAGACCCAGAACCCCTATGACATGGCGATTCAGGGGCAGGGCTTCTTTCAGGTACTGATGCCCAACGGCACCATGGCCTATACCCGCAGTGGTGAATTTCAGGTGAATAAAGACGGCGAGCTGGTAACCTCGTCCGGGTATCGACTGCAACCGAATATCACGATCCCCGAAGATGCCACCAGCGTGACCATCGGTCGTGATGGCACTGTCTCGGCATTGCAGTCAGGTGATGCGGCACCCAGCCAGGTCGGCACGATAGAGCTGGCTGATTTTACCAACCCGGCCGGATTACAGCCGAGAGGTGAGAACCTGTATGTCCAGACCGCGGCCAGCGGCGATCCCCAGACCGGTTCCCCGGATTCCGAGAACTTCGGTGCCCTTTTCCAGGGATCCCTGGAAACCTCCAACGTCAATGTCGTGGAGGAGCTGGTGAATATGATCGAAACCCAGCGCGCCTATGAGATGAATTCCAAAGCGATCTCCACGGCCGATCAGATGTTGCAGTTTGCTAACAACAACCTTTAACAGGTAAGTCACTATGAATAGCAAAATGATCCTCATGTTCGCCGGGTGTCTGTTGCTGGCCAATGGCTGTACCTTTGTACCAAAAAAAACGGCGGAGGAAAAAAGCTACGAACCGGCTGAACCGGTCGTGGTCAATGTCCCGCGCAAGGATAACGGTGCGATTTATCAACCGGGCATGCGAGTCAGTCTGTTTGAAAACCCGACGGCCAGCCGTGTCGGCGACATCCTGACCATTTTGCTACAAGAGGAAACCAGTGCGAGCGCCAGCTCCAGTACCAACAGCGCCAAGGATCAGCAGGTCGATATGCCCGGGCCGGAACTGGCGGGGGATCAGGTCACCCAGAACGGCAAACCGATACTGCAGAACAACCTGGGTGCCAACCGTCAGTTTAATGGGCAGGGTGACAGTGCCATGAACAGTTCGTTCGAGGGCAAGCTGAGTGTCACGGTGCACAAGGTGCTGGCCAATGGCAACCTGGTGGTTCGGGGACAGAAAGTGTTGCTGCTCAATCAGTCCGACGAATATATCCG
Organism: Pseudomonadota bacterium; assembly: GCA_034190045.1. Lineage (GTDB taxonomy): Bacteria > Pseudomonadota > Gammaproteobacteria > UBA6429 > Thiohalophilaceae > Thiohalophilus. The sequence continues at coordinate 1,627 of JAXHTI010000086.1, read as the reverse complement.
TTTTATGGGGATCGTGCGGCCTCAGGATGTCAATCCGGATAACACGATCTCATCGCACCGGGTAGCGGATGTTCGGGTCGCCTATTCCGGCGAAGGGTTTATCGCCTCTGCCAATAGCATGGGACCCCTGGCCCGATTCTTCCAGGGCCCGACCTGGCCGTATTAATCGCTAACCATGCCACCGTATCAAGTTGAGGATAAAAACATGCTTTCCGTAAAAGAACTGGGTTTCACGATTGTGGTTGGTCTGGTTTTTGTGCTCGGGCTGTTGCCAGGGCTGGCACAGGCCGAGCGCATCAAGGATGTGGCCAAGGTGGCCGGGGTGCGTACTAACCAGCTGGTCGGTTACGGACTGGTAGTGGGGCTTAACGGGACCGGTGACGGGGGTGGCCCGGCCGCGCAACAGAGCCTGCGTAACATGATGACCCGCCTTGGCGTGCGCATCCCGGAAGGGCAGAACCTGGAAGCTGATAATGTTGCGGTAGTCAGCATCCATGCCGACTTGCCACCATTTTCTAAACCGGGCAAAACCATCGATGTCACGGTCTCCTCGGTCGGCGGGGCCGACAGTCTGCGCGGCGGTGCGCTGCTGATGACGCCCTTGCGTGGTGTGGATGACAATGTGTATGCCGTTGCGCAGGGGAATCTGATCGTCAGTGGTTTTGGCGCATCCGGCAATGATGGATCGAGCATCACCGTGAATGTACCCACGGTCGGTCGCATCCCCAATGGAGCGACAGTCGAGCGTGTGGTGGACACGCCTTTCGGCCAGGAAAAAGAGCTGGTGCTGAACCTGCATCATCCGGATTTCACGACCTCGACCCGTATGGCCCGGGTGATCAATCGCGCCGTTGGCAAGGGCACCGCCCATTCGGTCGATCCCGGTTCGGTCAGCGTGAATGCCCCGACGGATCCGGCGCAACGGGTCGCGTTCGTTTCCATGCTGGAGAACCTCACGTTTACCCCGGGCGAATCGCCGGCGCGGGTCATCGTCAATTCGCGCACCGGCACCGTCGTGATTGGCAAGCATGTGCAGGTCACGCCTGCCGCCGTGGCCCATGGCAGCCTGACCGTGACCATTACCTCCGATCCCCTGGTCAGCCAGCCGGGCCCCCTGGCGGGCGGGGAAACCGCCGTCGTGCCGCGGACCAATATCGACGTGGAACAGGCCGATAGCCGGATGTTCAAATTCGCTCCCGGTGTCTCCCTGGACGAAATTGTCCGGGCTGTGAACGAAGTCGGCGCCGCCCCCGGCGACCTGGTCGCCATCCTCGAAGCGCTCAAGGAAGCCGGCGCCCTGCGGGCCGAACTGCTGGTGATCTAAAACAGGTTCCAGGTTCTGGCCCCTGGCAATGAAATGACGATTGCCACTTCATAGATGGGCCTCTGGGAAATAACGCAGAGGACGCAGAGGCGCGGAGCCGCAGAGGAGGAATGAAAAATTGTTTCCTCCGCGTTCGTGGCCTCCGCGATATTTCCCAGAGATTCGAAAAATGACAATCGCGCGGGGCACTCTGTCTAGGTTCTAGGTTCTAGGTTCTAGGTTCTAGCCCCTAGCCCCTAGCCCCTAGCCCCTAGCCCCTAGCCCCTAGCCCCTAAGATCTGGCATGGATGGTGCATATTCAGG
>JAXHTI010000085.1:9017-11020 GCA_034190045.1 Pseudomonadota bacterium | reverse complement strand
AGCCTTTGAGCCGGCCGCCGTTGACGGCCAGGATGCCGGTGTTGACCTCGGTAATCCGGCGTTGTTCATCACTGGCATCCTTGTGCTCGACGATGGCGGTGACCTGGCCGTGTTCGTTGCGTACGATGCGCCCGTAACCGGCGGGATCGGGTAAATGAACGGTCAACAGACACAAGGCCGTATCGGCCTGTTCCACCAGCATCGCCAGCGTGTCGGCTTCGAGCAACGGCACATCCCCGTAGAGCACCAGCACGATCTCGTCGTCGGACACCTGCGGCAGGGCCTGCATCACGGCATGGCCGGTGCCAAGTTGTTCCGCCTGCTGGACCCATTCGATAGACTTATCAGCCATTTGCTGCGGGACCTGTTCGCCGCCGTGGCCGTAGATAACACCCAGCCGGTGCGGGCGCAGCTCGCGGGCGGTATCGATCACATGCTGCAGCATCGGTCGCCCGGCCAATGGATGCAGCACCTTGGGCAGCTTTGAGCGCATGCGGGTCCCCTGCCCGGCGGCAAGGATGAGGATATTCAGTTCGGATTTGGCCATGAAGCTGATTCTAGCGAGTCCGGCGCATCAATGCAGTGTCGGCTTCGACGTTTGCGGCGGTTCCACCGGCTGGCCGCTGTCGACTTCCTGGGTGGTCGAATCGCGGATGCCGAGGATGTTGATAATAAACACCACGGTGCGATCGACAAAGGGCGGATTGCCGTCCAGTTCGATGCGCCCGTCCTCGATTTTGGTCACGCGCATGGTCACCGCCTGGCCGGTATCGTCCCGGAACTCGGCTTCGGCGCCGAGGCGCTGATATTCTTTGGGTACGTTTTTCAGATCATCGGAAAAGGTCAGCGACGGATCATAATGGCCGAAGCCCTCCTCCGGGGTCAGTGTCACTGTTACCACGTCTCCCACCTGGTGCCCTTCCAGGGCCTGGATCACCTTGGGAAACATCCGCTCGTCCTGATCGTGCAGATAGTCGTTGGGCACATCGGACTGTTCGAGAACCTCGCCGTTCTCGTCGGTAATCGTGTAGACAAAGGTCACGATTTTGTTCTTTTGAACCCGTTCTTCAGCCATGACACCTTCTCTTGATCCTAATTGCGTGGGCGATTGCGACGTTAGCAGCATGCTTTGCTGGGTTCACCCGGGGAACCACTGAAGACACCGAAGACACCGAAAACACTGAAACGGATACAGTAATAGTGTTTTCTTCGGTGCTTTCGGCGGTCATCGGTGTGTTCGGTGCTAAACCACCCCGATCAGCAAAATGGGACCTGCCCGCGAGATTGCGCGCTGTGCAAACCCCGGAAATAACAAAGGGGCAGTATAACAACTGCCCCTTTGCTCTGACACTTCCATTGTCTGGTGACGATCAGCGTTTCTTGCGCATCTTCTGGATCGTCTGCAGCTGGGCCACGGCTTCGGCCAGTTTGGCCTGGGCTTCGGCCAGCTCCATCTCGCCGCTGCGATCTTTCAGCTCCTGCTCGGCCGCCTGCTTGGCTTCCAGGGCCGCCGCCTCGTCCAGATCGTGAGCCCGCACTGCGGTATCCGACAGCACGGTCACGTGATGCGGCTGAACCTCGAGGATCCCACCGGAGACGTAGAAGCTTTCTTCCTCGCCACCCGGCATGGTCACGCGGACTTCGCCGGGCTTGAGGGGAGACAGCAGCTGGGTATGGCGGGGATAGATCCCCACCTCACCGGTGCTGGCTGGCGCCACCACGATTTCGGCCGTCCCGGAGAAAATCTCCGCTTCGGCGCTTACGATGTCAAGATGCATGGTCATGGCCATGTTTCACTCCTCGCCCGATTACAGGGACTTGGCTTTCTCCAGGGCTTCCTCGATGGTGCCCACCATGTAGAAGGCCTGTTCCGGGATGCTGTCATATTCGCCTTCGACGATGCCCTTGAAGCCACGGATGGTGTCTTTGAGGGAGACGTATTTACCGGGCGCGCCGGTGAACACTTCGGCCACGAAGAACGGCTGGGACAGGAAGCGCTGGAT
>JAXHTI010000085.1:0-8917 GCA_034190045.1 Pseudomonadota bacterium | reverse complement strand
CCTTCCTGCTGGACCGCGATGTTGTTGATCAACTCCATCAGGGTAACGGTTTTACCAACACCCGCACCCCCGAACAGCCCGATCTTGCCACCCTTGGAAATCGGCATAACCAGGTCGATTACCTTGATACCGGTTTCCAGGATTTCGACGCTGGCGGCCTGCTCGGCATAGGTCGGCGGCTTGCGGTGAATCGGCATGGTTTCTTCGGCGCCGATTTCACCCTGTTCGTCCACCGGGTTACCCAGTACGTCCATGATCCGGCCGAGGGTCTTTCTGCCGACCGGCACGCTGATCGGAGCGCCGGTATTGGTGACGCTGGCCTCACGCTTGAGACCTTCGGATGACCCCATGGCGATAGTACGGACCACGCCATCACCCAGCTGCTGCTGGACTTCGAGAGTCAGGCCGGTTTCTTCAACCAGCAGTGCGTCATACACTTTCGGCATCTGGTCACGCGGAAATTCCGCGTCGATGACCGCGCCGATGATTTGTACGATTTTTCCAGAACTCATTTGTCAGTTCCCCTGTAACTTTGCTTGAAATCTTATACCGCGGCGGCGCCCGAGACGATTTCGGACAGCTCCTGGGTAATCGCAGCCTGGCGGGCCTTGTTGTAGGCCAGCTGCAACTCGTCGATCAGGTTGCCGGCATTGTCGGAGGCGGCCTTCATCGCCACCATTCGGGCAGCCATTTCGCAGGCCACGTTTTCCACTACGCCCTGATATACCTGGGATTCGATAAACCGCACCAGCAGGCCGTCGAGAACCTCCTTGGCATCCGGTTCGTAAATATAATCCCAGTGATATTCGAGCTGTTCGTCTTTCTCGCTCGAGGCCACTGGCAACAGCTGCTCGATCGTCGGCTGCTGGGTCATGGTGTTGACGAAGCGGTTATAAACCACGAACAGGCGATCGATCTCGCCGTTGTCGTAGGCGTCCAGCATGACCTTCACGGTCCCGATAACATCGGTCAGTGACGGTGCATCACCCAGATGGGTGGCCTGCGCCTTGATGTTGCCCGTCACCCGCTTGAAGAAGTGCAGCCCTTTCTGGCCGATGGTGCACAGGTCCATTTCGACGCCCTGGTCCTGATACTTCTTCATGTCGTTGATCACGGCCTTGAACAGATTGTTGTTCAGGCCACCGCACAAACCACGGTCAGACGAAATCACGATATAACCGACACGCTTGACATCACGCTCAAGCAGATACGGGTGCTTATACTCGGGATGAGCAAAGGCCAGATGGTCGATTACTCCACGCATCTTGTCCGCATAGGGACGTGAACTGGCCATGCGGTCCTGAGCCTTGCGCATCTTGCTCGCCGCCACCATTTCCATGGCGCTGGTGATCTTCTGCGTGTTTTTAACGCTGCTGATCTGAGAGCGTATTTCTTTACCACTCGCCATTGCGATAACCCCGCTTACCAGGTACTGGTGGCTTTGAATTTCTCGATTGCGTCCTTCATGGAACCCGCAATCTCGTCGTTGTAGTCACCGCTGTCGTTGATCTGCTTGATCAGGTCGGCGTTGTTGGATTTCAGGTGCGCCTGCAAGGCGGCCTCGAAATCCACGACCTTGTTCACATCAACATCGTCCAGGAAGCCTTCGTTAGCAGCGAACAGCGAAAACGCCTGTTCCGCCACGCTCATCGGCGCGTACTGCTTCTGCTTCATCAGTTCGGTAACGCGTTGACCCCGTTCGATCTGTTTGCGGGTTGCCTCATCCAGGTCCGAAGCAAACTGGGCGAAGGCCGCCAGCTCGCGGTACTGGGCCAGCATCAAACGTACACCGCCACCGAGCTTCTTGACGATCTTGGTCTGGGCGGAACCACCGACTCGCGATACGGACAGGCCGGCGTTGATGGCCGGACGGATACCGGCGTTGAACAGATCCGATTCCAGGAAGATCTGGCCGTCAGTGATCGAGATAACGTTGGTCGGAACGAACGCGGAAACGTCACCGGCCTGGGTTTCGATGATCGGCAGGGCGGTCAGTGAACCGGTCTTGCCTTTGACTTCACCGTTGGTGGCCTTTTCGACGAATTCTTCGTTAACCCGCGCAGCACGTTCCAGCAGACGGGAGTGCAGATAGAAAACGTCACCGGGATAGGCTTCACGGCCCGGCGGACGACGCAGCAACAGGGATACCTGGCGATAGCCCCAGGCCTGCTTGGTCAGATCGTCGTAAATGATCAGCGCGTCTTCACCGCGATCGCGGAAGTATTCACCCATGGAGCAGCCGGCATACGGGGCCAAAAACTGCATGGCCGCGGATTCGGAAGCACCGGCTGCCACCACGATGGTGTGGTCCATGGCACCGTGCTCTTCGAGCTTGCGCACCACGCTGGCTACGGAAGACTGCTTCTGGCCGACAGCGACGTAGATACATTTAACGCCGGTGCCCTTCTGGTTGATGATGGCATCGATGGCCACGGCAGTCTTGCCGGTCTGGCGGTCGCCGATGATCAGCTCACGCTGACCGCGGCCGATCGGCACCATGGCGTCGATGGACTTCAGACCGGTCTGCACCGGCTGGTCGACTGATTTACGCCAGTAAACGCCGGGGGCCACTTTTTCTACCGGTGACTGGGTGGCATTCTCGATCGGGCCCTTGCCGTCGATCGGGCTACCCAGCGCGTCGACCACGCGACCCAGCAGGGATTCGCCAGTCGGCACTTCCAGGATACGACCGGTACATTTGACCTTGTCGCCTTCAGTGATGTGCTCGTAGTCACCGAGGATTACCGCACCGACGGAATCACGCTCGAGGTTGAGCGCCATACCAAAGGTGTTGCCGGGAAACTCGATCATTTCGCCCGCCATAACGTCGTCGAGACCGTGAATGCGGACCACGCCGTCGGCCAGGGCCACGACGGTACCTTCGTTGCGAGCTTCAGAAGCGGCTTCGAAACCTTCGATGCGCTTCTTGATCAGTTCGCTGATTTCAGATGGATTCAGTTGCATGATTGATATCCTTTAAAAAGCCTTAATGCATCAGTGTGTGAGTCAGCCGCTCCAGCTGACCGGTGACAGAAGCATCAATGACCAGGTCTCCGGCGCGGATGATCGCACCACCTATGAGTGACTCGTCGGTCTTGTTGACCAGTGTCACTTCACGACCCAGACGGTTTTTCAGGGCAGCGACCATGGCCTGCTGCTGATCATCAGAGAGCGGATAGGGAGTTGTCACTTCCGCCTCGACCGTCTTTTCTGCTTCTGCGCGCTGTTCTTCGAACTGCTCGGCAATTTCGGGAAGCACGTCCAGGCGTTTGTTGTCCGCCAGAACCTTGAGCAGGTTGCTGCCGTCAGCGGTGAGCTTGTCACCGCAAATATCGACGAACAGTTTCACCTTGGCGTCCTTGCTGACTTCCGGATTACCGACCAGATCCATCGCGGCATCGTCCGCCGCCACGGCGGCCAGCCACTGCAGCATCTCGGACCACTCTTTTAATTTGCCCTGCTGCTTTGCCAGATCGAACGCGGCTTGCGCATAGGGACGTGCAATGGTGCTTTTCTCTGCCATATGTCAGACCCCTAGATTTGCGCCACCAGATCCTTGAGCAGATCTTCGTTGGCCTTGGCATCGATCTCGCGCTTGAGAATCTTGCCGGCGCCGGCAACCGCCAGTGAAGCAACCTGACCACGCAGTTCTTCGCGGGCACGGTTAACTTCCTGTTCGATTTCGGCCTGGGCCGTTGCAATGATGCGTTCGCCTTCGCTGCGCGCGGTTTCTTTGGACTCTTCAACAATCTCGGAAGCACGCTTCTGAGCCTGGTTGATAATGTCCTGAGCCTGCTGCTTGGCTTCGTGCAGAACTTCTGCCGCCTTCTTCTCAGCCAGCTCTTTCTCATGCGCGCCGCGCTCGGCTGCGGCAAGGCCATCGGCTATCTTTTTCTTGCGCTCGTTCAGCGCGTTCATGATCGGTGGCCACACGAACTTCATGCAGAACCACACGAACACGATGAACGTAATCGTTTGGCCTATGAGAGTTAAGTTGATATTCATCGCCAGAACCTTGGTTGATTAGTTCGAATGTCTGTTTCAGTTACTCGACTATTCTTAAACTTAGGCAGCAACGGCGAACAGAATATACAGGGCGATACCCACGGCGATCATCGGAACCGCGTCGGTCAGACCCATTACGATGAAGAACTGGGTACGCAGCATCGGAATCAGTTCCGGCTGACGAGCAGCACCTTCAAGGAAACGACCGCCCAGAATGCCGATACCAACCGCGGCACCCAGTGCACCCAGACCCAACATCAGAGAACCTGCGATGTATAACAGAGCTTGTTCCATTGTTTTCTCCTGTAGCTTTAAACGTTAAATAACAAAAAATTAAAACTGGTTTATATCAGTGTTCCGACTGTGCCATATCCAGATATACGATGGTCAGGGTCATGAAGATGAACGCCTGCAGCGTGATGATCAGGATATGGAAAATGGCCCAACCCAATTGCAGGAAGCCGCCAAAAATGCCCAGCGCCAGACCGCCGCTGTACATCAGCGCGATCAGGATAAAGATCATTTCACCCGCGTACATGTTGCCGAACAGTCGCAGCGCCAGTGAAATCGGCTTGGAAATCAGGGACACGAATTCCAGCACGAAGTTGATCGGAATAAACAGCGCCTGCACTAGCGGATTCTTGGCCTGAAACGGCATCATGGTCAGCTCGCCCATGAAGCCGGTCACACCCTTGTTTTTGATGCTGTAGTGCAAAATCAGATAGAACACCGCGAAGGCCATACCGAAGGTGGCATTCGGATCGGTGGTCGGAACCACCTTGAAATAGACATGATGCGGATCGGCACCGAAGAAGGTGGAACCGACCCAGCCGGCCAGCGAGGGCAGCCAGTCGACCGGCACCAGATCCATCAGGTTCATCAAAAAGATCCAGATGAAGATGGTCAGGGCCAGTGGCGCGACCAGTTTATCCTTGCCGTGGAAGGAACCCCGCACGCTGGTATCGATAAACTCGGCAATCCATTCGACAAAGTTCTGCCAGGGGCGCGGCGTGTCGGCACTGGCGGTTTTGGCCGCCTTGCGGAACAGCCACAGAAACAGCACGCCGAGCAGGATGGACCAGAGCATGGTATCCACATGAATCGCCCAGAACCCCATTTCTTTCGCTTCGGCCGCGCTGTGGGCGAAACCCCAGTTGCCGTCGGGATGCTGGCCATAGGTCCAGTTCTGCAAGTGATGCTGGATATACTCTTTCGAAGTCGTCGTTTCGCTTGCCATGGTTGTGTCAGACCCAAATTTTTATTACGAAAACTGTTCTCCGCCGCCGCGCCTAACGGGCGCGTAACGGGCGGGCAAAAAAGTAGCCGAGCTGGGCGGCGATGAAGCCGATCAATATCCCCGCGGCTTCGATTTCCAGGACCACCATACCCAGCAGCAGCAGGGCAACGATGGTGATCAGGCGAAACAGGGTGGCCTTGTAGAATTCGGCCATGCGCAGCACGTTGTCCGCCATGCCCGCATCATCGTCAGCTGTCGCCAGACTGATACGCCACGCGCCCACCAGGGCGCCGGCGATCCCTACCGCGCCGCCATACAGCGTCGCCAGACCTAAATCCGTTCCCTTCTTCAGGAAAATCACGATCGCGGCTGCGGTACTCAGCGCCACCTGAATCAGGATCAACCTCAGGAGTGTGCGTCGGAAGGCAATCTTCGCCGCATTGGGCATGCCGAAGCTGGTCACTTGGTGCCTGCCCTCCGAGCGGGACCTCAGGTATCAGGGGCGCGTAGTATATGGGGTCGCCCCGGCAGGGTCAATGATGGGTGTATCACTGGAATTTATCCGCCTTTCGCGGTCAGTTACCGGCAAAAGGCGGATATATTACTTTATTAGCACTATTTAATGTGCGCCAGGATACCGTCCAGTTCATCCAGGCTGTTGTACTGGATGACCAGCTTGCCCTTGCCTTTATTATCGGACTGGATCTGCACCTTCGCCCCGAGTTTTTCCGACAGGTCCTCCTCGAAGCGGCGAATATCGGGATCCTTCCCCTGGGCCGATTTTTTCGGCTTGGCCGGCTGGGACAGCTTGCGCACGAGGTTCTCGGTCTCGCGCACCGACAGACCGCGCTGGGCCACCTGCCGCGCAGCTTCGATCTGGGCGCCACCCTGCAGGGCGAGCAGGGCCCGGGCATGGCCCATTTCCAGATCCTCGGCTTCCAGCAGTTCTTTCACCGCCGGCTCCAGGCTCAGCAGGCGCAACAGGTTGGACACGGCGGCCCGCGAGCGCCCGACCGCATCGGCCGTTTGCTGATGGGTCAGGCCGAATTCCTCGATCAGCCGCTGCAGGGCCATCGACTCCTCGATGGGGTTCAGTTCCTCGCGCTGGATATTCTCGATCAACCCCATGGCCATGGCGGCCTGATCCGGGACATCGCGCACCACCGCCGGGATCTCGTGCAGCCCGGCCAGTTGCGAGGCGCGCCAGCGCCGTTCGCCGGCGATCAGCTCGAAGTGACCGGCCTGGCTGTGCGGGCGCACCACGATCGGTTGCACCACGCCCTGGGCCCGGATCGAGTCGGCCAGCTCCTGCAGGGTCTCTTCGGGAAAATCGTGGCGCGGCTGATAGCGGCTTTTATGAATCACATCCACCGGCAGCATGCGCAGGTGATCGCCCTGGGGATGCTGATCGGGTTCGGGCAGGGCGACTTCACCTTCTTCGCTGCTGGTTTGCACCGGCGGCGAGGCGGCCGCTCCCAGCAGCGCATCCAGTCCGCGACCCAGTCCGCGTTTCTTACCGGCCATGGTTAAACTGCTCCTCCGGCGCCTGCGCCCAGTATATTGGCCTCCTGGGTTCCCAGGCTGCCCTGATCCTTGCGCAGGATTTCCCCGGCCAGCGCCAGATAGGCGAGCGCCCCGCGCGAGCTTTTGTCGTAATTGATCACCGGCAGACCGTGGCTGGGCGCCTCGGCCAGGCGTACGTTGCGCGGGATCACCGTGCGATAGACCTGCTGCGGGAAATGGAAAATCAGCTGCCCGGAGACATCGTTGGCCAGGTTGTTACGCGGATCGAACATGGTGCGCAGCAAGCCCTCCACTTTCAGCTCCGGATTGACGCTGTTGTGAATACTGTCGATGGTATTGAGCAGAGCCGACAGCCCTTCCAGCGCATAGTACTCGCACTGCATCGGGATCATCACCGACTGGGCCGCGACCAGCGCATTGAGCGTCAGCATGTTCAGCGAGGGAGGGCAGTCGATCAGAATATAATCGTATTTATCGCGTACATTTTTAAGACAATCGCGTAATTTACGCTCGCGATCGGGGCTGTTCATCAGGGCGACTTCGGCCGCGGTCAGATCGCTGTTGGCCGGCAGTACATCGTAACCGACGCCTTCGGGGCGCTGCAGAATCTGCTCGACTCCGGCCTCGTCGAGCAGCAGATCGCAGGTGGTCAGGGGCAGGTTGCTTTTGTCCAGCCCGCTGCCCATGGTGGCATTGCCCTGCGGATCGAGATCCACCAGCAGAATGCGGCGTTTGGTCGCGGCGAGCGAGGCGGCCAGATTGATACAGGTGGTGGTCTTGCCGACCCCGCCTTTTTGATTGGCAATGGCAATGGTTCTGCCCATGATCTGATTCCCCTGTATACCGGCTTATTGCCGGCCGGCGACATGCCGGACCACTAACAGATGACGCTCCGCTTCCAGTCCGGGGACGCGTAATGAATGGCTCGTTTCCAGCTCGAAATCTGTGCTCAGATCATCGAGCTCCGCCACCGGGTAGGCCCCTTTCATAATCAGGAACCGGCCATCGGGCCGGCACAGGTGGCGTGCACCGCGTACCAGCTCCCCGAGGGTCGCGTAGGCACGTGCAATGATAGTATCGAAGCCCGCTGAGGATTGGAACTGCTCCACCCGCGAATGTACCACAGATACATTTTCCAGCCCCAGTTGTGCCACGGCCTGGCGCATAAAACGGACCTTTTTGCCGTTACTGTCGAGCAGGGTGAACTGCCGTTCGGGACAGGCCAGTGCCAGCGGAATGCCAGGCAGACCGGCGCCACTGCCCACATCGAGAATCTGCTGGCCGGACAGATAGGGCATCACCACCAGTGAATCCATCAGGTGACGGGAAATCATTTGTGCCGGCTGGCGCACCGCCGTCAGATTGTAGGCATGGTTCCATTTCTCCAGCAGGGCAATGAAATCCAGCAGTTTTTGTTCAGCCTGCGGCGGCAGGGAGAAGGGGAGTTCCCCCACCCGCCGCGACAGCTGATCCGACAGTGCAATGGTGTCCACTGTACGGCGTTCCGGGCTAGCGGGCGATCGCCGCGTCGCTCAGCTTGTCGAGCGCGCCCTGCATTTTCTTGATCACCTCGGCGCGATCATCGATGCCATGCCGATCGGCGATGTACTGCGGATCGTTATAGCCCAGCCAGACCTGGCCGTCGGCGTCCTCCCAGGCCAGCGCCTTCATCGGCAGATCGATCCCGGCGGTTTGCTCGCTGGTGAACATGTGACTGCCCAGCGCCGGATTGCCGAACAGCAACAGCTCGGTATCGCGCAGCGGAATATCGACCCCGGCGGCTTTTTCAGCGTGGTTCCAGCGGGTGACGATGCCGATGCCTTTTTTCTTCAGCACGTTTTCCAGCCGATCGAGTGTTTCGGCGGCACTGTGCGGACTTGGCTTGACGACGAGTCCCGGCACCTCACCGGCCCAGGCGGCCGGCAGCAGACAAAGACTCAGAATAAAAACAGATAGACGTTTCATGGTGCTTCCTCCTCCAGATGGATTATTGTTATGACGAAGCCGACGCCGGCGGGTAACCAGCCTTTGCGGCTTCACCGCAGACCCTCTCCCGGTCTGCCGCAACCATTGTAGAGGTCGGGAAGGGAACAGCCCATGACCGGCGACGCTTTTTAGGCCGCTTTTTATTAAAGGGCTTTGGCCGGCTCG
>JAXHTI010000084.1:0-11146 GCA_034190045.1 Pseudomonadota bacterium | reverse complement strand
TACATTAATGAAAGAACCACGGGTTACAATCGATTATTTTTCGGATCTTTTATGCATCTGGGCTTACGGCGCCCAAATCAAGATTGATGAGCTGCGGCGTACGTTTGGTTCTGAAGTTCTTATCCGGCACCGTTACATTCCTCTGTTCGGAGATACGGCCTCTCGCATCGGTGACGGCTGGAGTGATCGTGGTGGATTCGAAGGATTCGGTCGACATGTGCGCGACACCGCCGATGCCTGGGAGCATGTTGAAGTTCACCCGCAGTTGTGGCAACACGACGCGCCGGCTTCATCTGTTCCGGCTCATGTGTTTGTCAAAGCGGTGCAACTTCTGGAATTGGACGACGAGCTGGATAAAGATGCAGACACCGGGGATTCCAGGCGCACCGTTGCGGAGGAACTCGCCTGGCGGCTGCGGGAACGATTCTTCCGCGATGCCGAAAATATCGCCAGGCGTACCGTGCAGGAGGAAGCCGCCGCGTCCCTGGGCCTGCCAGTGAACCGACTGAGGGCGCACATCGATTCCGGCGAGGCCCATGCCGCCGCGCACCTCGACCTTCAGGCCAGAGATCTGCATCAGGTACCGGGCAGTCCCTGCATGGTGCTGAACGAGGGGCGGCAACGATTGTACGGCAATGTAGGTTACCGGGTCATTGAGGCGAATGTCATGCAATTGCTCAGTGACCCGCTGTACGGGCAGGCCAGCTGGTGTTGACAAGAAGACGGCTATGAGCGAAGTAGCGGGTCATGCCGGACATATGCCATCGAGCGGACGCGGGATGGCGATCTCGGCCTGGCTCACAGGCATTTACTTCTTTATCGAGATGGGAATCGGGATCTGGACCGGCTCGATTGCCGTGATCTCGGATGCTTTCCATACCTTTTCCGCGGTAGGCGGGGTGCTGGTGGCGATCGTCGCCGCCCGCCTGGCCCGTCGGCCCGCTGACGAGGAGCGCAGCTTTGGTTGGTACCGGGCAGAACTCATCGGCGCCCTGGTCAACGGCGGCTTTTTGCTCGGCATGGCCCTGGTCGTCATCGTCATGGGCGCGATGCGCCTGGCGGATCCGATAGATCTGCCCACCGGTCCGATGTTGCTGGCCGCGGCCGGCGGACTGGTGACCGAGTTCATCTCCCTGGGGCTGATCTGGAAGGAAAGCCAAAGTGACCTCAACGTCAAGGGCGCACTCTGGCATATCATTCAGACCTTTGTCGGCAGCCTGCTCATTATCGTCACCGCGGTGGTGATCCGTTACACCGGCTTTCTGCTGATCGATCCCCTCCTCGGTATGGCCTTCGGTGGGGTGCTGCTGTGGGCCAGCTGGGGCATCCTGCGGGATGCCGCGCATCTGCTTATGGAGGGTACGCCGTCGGATGTGAGCCTGGCAGAGGTCGTCGAAGCCTTGGAAGGGCAGGTTGGCGTTGAGGACGCACATCATGTGCATGCCTGGGCGCTGACCAGCGGCCGGTATGTGTTTTCCGGCCATCTTCGCGTCGCCGACGGAGCAGAGCCCCAGCAGGTGCTGTCCGCCGCTGTGGCCATGCTCAAGGAGCGGTTTGGCTTTTTCTTTGTCACTCTACAGATCGAAACCGAACAGCTGGATGAATCCGGCGCCCGGGCCATCGACGTCGCGCACGGGAAGCCCGGATCAAAAGGGCGATGAAAACCGCGCTGCTGTTGTTGCTGATCACCCTGTCCGAGGCCACCATCGGAGTATTCGTGAAGCTTACCGGCGATGCCATCCCGATTTATACCCTCAACTTCTATGCCCTGGCCTTCGCCGCTCTGTTTCTGTTGGCGAGCCTGCCGGCGGCAACCGGCCAGCGGTTGCACTTTCCACGCAATAATATCAAGGACACCCTGGTGATCGGCACTCTGATCGCTGCGCAGATCAGCGTGTTCAACTTTGCAATGACCCGGGCCCCCATTGCCAACGTGGTCATCTTCTGGAGTGTGGCGCCGTTCTTTGTTTTCATCTTCTCGGCCCTGTGGCTGAATGAGCCGGCACGCAAGAGCTATATTCTGATCTTTATTCTTGCGTTGGCCGGGATATTTATTGCCAAACCGTTGCAGGGCGGTTATATGGTCGGCAATCTCGTCGCGTTGGCGGATGGCGCGGTCTATGCGGCGATGGTGGTTTACCTACGCCATGAGGGCAAAACCGAGACCGGCAACGACATCCTCTGGTCGATGCTGGCCGCGGCCCTGATACTATCGCCATCCCTGCTGATTTCAGGGCCGGGCGAAGTGACGAAGTTGATCCATTACGACACACTGGGACTGGATCTCCCGGTGATGCTCTGGGCCGCCGGCCTGGGCATCGTTTCGACAGGCTTTGCCTATCTTGGTATCAGTATCGTGCTCAAATCGATTGACGCCAATATTTATTCCCTGATCGACATCATCGTCTCACCGGTGGTAGCAACGATGCTGGGATACCTGATTTTCACTGAAGTGCCTTCGATGAACATGATTTACGGCGGTGCGATGCTGCTCGCGGCCGGGTTCTGGCTGACTCGAGAGATGTCGCGCGGTGTCGAAAACCGCGCGGTTCACCCCTGTCAGTGCGTGTAGCGGTATGCGTAATGTGATGTCACGTGAACCATCTGATAAATCCAGAGTCAAAGTTAAATGGATGCTCACCAAGCTCAAACCTATGAACCGTAATTTGATAAAAATTCTGGTTTTTATGCTGTTTCTGGGAGTGCTCCCGGTACAGGCAACAACAGCGGTTGATGCAGGGCTTCAATCGATGGAGCCCATGGTCGAGCAACTTGTTCCTGTCGGCGAAAATAGATATCTGTTGAATGGCATTGAGCTATCAGCCAAGGCGGTTTGTTGTACATCTGATTCGAAATCTGGCTGTAATCATTGTTCTGACAATAGCTGCGACAGTAGCGGGGGAACCTGTGGCTCCTGCTCGCACTGCATCACAGCATTACTGCCGATGATAAACCAGTCATCTGAATCTAAACGTTCCTATATGCCATTACCGTTCAACTTCTTCCAGACGGTCTATCAGGCTACCGAACTTCGGCCTCCTCAAGCCTGATCTAGCTGTGTTGTGTACCCATTCAGGTACGTTGTTCTCATCAATATCAATTTTGAGCGTATTGCCAGCAACCCGGCAGTGCGACAATTCATAGAGAAGGGGAGGTATTCCCATGAACGAATATTCCAATTCTAAATATCCGGCATCGTTTACTCGCCGGCGATTCTTACAGGGCACGGCAGCGATGGCCGTTCTGGCAGGCCTGGGTCGACTTGCCCCGGCCTATGCCTGGCAACAAACCGGAAACCTGGTTGCCGAAAAGACAGTATCCGGCAACACCGATATCTTTGATTTAACAATTGACCATACTTCGATGGATATCGGCGGCCGCAGCGCCAATCCCATCACCATCAACGGTTCAATCCCGGGGCCGCTCATCCGAATGCAGGAGGGGCGCGAGGTGATGCTGCGCGTGACCAATAACCTGTCAGAGAGCACCTCGATTCACTGGCACGGTATTCTGCTGCCGGAAAACATGGACGGGGTGCCCGGCGTCAGCTTCCCGGGTATCAAACCCGGTGAGACCTTTGTCTACCGCTATCCGGTCAGGCAGAGCGGAACCTACTGGTATCACAGCCACTCCGGCTTGCAGGAACAGCTCGGGCATTACGGTCCGCTGATCGTCGATCCGGCTCAGCCCGAGCCGTTCGAATATGACCGTGACTACGTGGTCATGCTCTCGGACTGGACCTATGACGACCCCTACCACGTGCTGGCCAATCTGAAAAAAGCCGAAGGTTATTACAACTACCAGAAGCGGACGGTGGGTGATTTCTTCGATGACGTCTCGGCAAAAGGGCTGAGTCAGGCCATCGATGAACGCCAGATGTGGGGGCAGATGCGCATGAGCTCGCGGGACATTTCAGATGTCACCGGCAGCGTATATACCTATCTCATCAATGGTTTACCGTCAGGTTCAAACTGGACCGGCCTGTTCCGTCGTGGTGAGAAGATTCGCCTGCGTTTTATCAACGGCTCCGCCATGTCGTTCTTCGATGTGCGCATTCCCGGATTGAAAATGACCGTGGTCGCGGCCGACGGACAGAACGTGGAACCGGTTCCAATCGACGAATTCCGTATTGGCGTGGCCGAGACCTATGATGTCATCGTCGAACCCGACGGGGATCGGGCCTATACCCTCTTTGCCGAGGCCATGGATCGCTCCGGCTATGTCAGCGCAACGCTGGCCCCGCGCGAAGGCATGACCGCCCCGGTACCGGAAACCCGCCCGCAACCGGTGGAACGTGGTATGAAATCCATGGGCATGGGTCACGGCATGATGGGCCATGGTGATATGAACATGGAGATGTCATCGTCAAACAATATGAACCAGGACAGCATGCAGATGGATATGTCCTCCAACGGCGGCGGTATGGATCACAGCCAGATGGATATGTCGATGGAGCAGGGCAGTGGCATGCAACACGACATGGGCAACATGGGTTCCGACTCGGCCTGGGTATTGAAGGATCGCAAGATCAGTCATGGTCCGAACAACCACGGCGCCGGCGCGGCGATGGTCTCGCCCAACCCGATGAACCGCATGGACGATCCCGGTGTTGGCTTCGAAGATGTCGGCCATAAAGTCCTGGTCTATAACGATTTGCGCAGCCTGCAACCCTGGCCGGATCAGCGCGAGCCACAACGGGAAATCGAACTGCATCTAACCGGCAATATGGAACGTTACATGTGGTCGTTCGACGGCAAGAAATTCTCCGAAGTGGATGGCCCGATCCGGTTTCATCACGGCGAACGGTTGCGCCTGATTCTGGTCAACGACACCATGATGGACCATCCAATCCATTTACACGGGATGTGGATGGAGCTGGAAAACAAGCACGGCAAGTACCGGCCGCGCAAACACACGCTCAGTCTCAAGCCCGGAGAAATGCTCTCGGCCCAAATTACGGCCGACGCCCCCGGTGATTGGGCATTTCATTGTCACCTCCTGTACCACATGAAAGCGGGCATGTTCCGCGTGGTCTCAGTGGCTTAACTCAACAGGAGGATATTAAAATGAAACTATTAAGCAACAATCTGCTCACTGCGACGCTTGCAGCCTCTGTTGTGTTAACCACACTGGTATCTACAGCGCAGGCGGAAATGAAACCCAAGAAACCCGGCTGGCCGATTCCAGTGCACGACACCACGCTATACAGCAAATTGATGATCGATCGCCTGGAATATGCCTGGGCCGACGAGGAAGATACCGTCAACTGGGAAGGCCAGTACTGGTATGGCGGCGATTACAACCGTCTCTACATCGAAGGCGAAGGGGAAGATGTCGCCAGCGGTGGTGAAGGCGGGGAGATCGAAACCCTGGATATTCTCTACAGCCGGATGATTGCCTCCTACTGGGATGTTCAGATGGGCGCCGGCTACCAGAGAGAATACGGTCCCGGTCCCGACAAGGAACGCGGCTTTGCCGTGCTCGGTATCCAGGGGCTGGCACCATACTGGTTCGAGATCGATGCCAATCTGCGTGTCAGCGACGACGGCGATGCGTCGGCGGATCTGGAAGCCGAATACGACTGGCTGTTGACCCAGCGTACGATACTCCAGGGCCGTTTCGAGAGCTCGTATGCCGCCAGCGAGGTGGAGCGATTTGGCGTAGGCCAGGGCATTAACAATGTCAAACTGGGATTACGTTTGCGTTATGAAATCAAACGCGAATTTGCTCCCTACATTGGCGTCAGCTGGAACAAGAAACTCGGCGACACCGCCGATCTGGCCGAAGCCGAGGGTGAAGACCCTGAAATCAGCTCGGTCGTGGCGGGTGTGCGTATGTGGTTCTGAATCGACCGATTAAGATGAATCGGTGGCGTTGCTCCGACTGCTCGTGCATGCAAAGCGCGATCAGCCGGAGATTTATCCTCTATAATCTGGTCGCCTAGGTGTTATTTATACAATAATCAATTTTTATCGAATTCTCTTTATAATCATCTAAACCTTATGGTTATATTTAGCGTCACGAAGAAATAAGAATTCCCAGGCCTGAGACGAAGATCATCAGCTAGAATTTATGCCATTGTTATGTCTGGTCAGAATTTACTAGCAAAGATCTCATCACGATGCCTCGACAGGGAATGGTAAAGTGGACAAAAGTCGTATGAAGTAAAATTAGGCAAGTGTTTAACTCAATGAGTTCATTACAACGAATATATTCGCACTTATTATTGAGGTAATAATGAAGGGGTTACACATAACGAGGAGTTCGAAATTAAAACTGTTGAAGGTGACAGAGCAGTTAATCCAGAGACTGGCGAGGCTAAGTTCCATGGTAACAATTAAGTTAAATTCGCTCCATGCGATCGATTGGATCTCGGATTCGCTGCGCGCCACTTGGCTATTAACCCAAGAGACTTTAGGCGTATGAAGGGATATTAGATATGTTCGTAACTGCTGAAACGGAAGTAATAACAAGCGTTGAGCCTGATGTTATCTGGGACTACGCGTCTGATCCTTTTAATTGGACTGCATCAAATCCAGAAGAGCATCTAGGTCTACAATTCTTTAATGACTCAAATCGCCCTGAGCAAGGAACAACTTTCCATCAGAAAGAATACGTCGCAGGAATATATGCTGATTTACATGGAAGAATTACTTATTTGGACAGACCAGCATTAACAATATGGTCTGGTACTGCTACTTATAAAATGCTGGGTGGTTTGCTACGTTTTCGTATACCTGAAGGCGGTGTGCTAAAAATGACTAAAATACCAGAAGGCACACTCGCGTCACATGACGTTTATATAGATTTCCCTAACTCGATGTGGGGTAAACTACTAAAATGGTATTTTCTAAAAATACTAAAAGGTGATAAAGCGATGTATAATCACACTTATAAAGAATTGGTATATTTCAAATCCAAACTAGAAAATGGCAATGCCTAACAAGCAAGGTACTCCAATCGACGCCGAAAAACGGCACGTAGCAGCTTATTCGGTAACCATTAGGAATATCTGTTAAGGGCTAGTAATAACAAGGCATAAGTAAATATATGAAGTATAAAATTGTAATTCTCATTTTTTCTGTTTTTGCATGCTTCGTTCCGCATTCTACCTACGCAGAAGGCCCTGAACCTGTTCCATTCGTCATGCAGTTAACTCGCCCAGGCGATAACTACGGCCATCGTCGAGCATTCCTCCAAATGGATAAGGTATTAACTGATCTCGGTGAAAATAATCTAAAAATTGAAGTTGTCGCCTACGAAGATGGTATTCGTGCATTATTGGCAGAGAATGAAGAAACATCACAGTTATTAACTAAGCTTGCTAATCGTGGTGTTGTTTTTAAAGCCTGCCGTATCAGCATGAGATCATGGGATCTGAAAGAAGATCAATTCCCTTTAGAGGTGGAGTTTGTTCCTGCCGGGGCACCCGAAGTTATACGGCTTCAAATCAAAGGGTATAAATATTGGCGCCCCTAACAAGGCACAGACGTGGTACATTGGCAAAACAAGTGTTTGCTTTCCGCTCATTCCGGCTGAATCCCTATCTGAAACATGAAAATATTCATCGACCAGTTTTCATTCTTGGTGCAGAGGACAGCTTCACTATATGGACCCTGGTAAATACTGAAATCGGAAAATAATATCGGGATACGCTCACCAGTAGTGTGCGTAATTGTAGGAATTACAAAGTTGGTCATTTGACATCCACTCGCATAATAAGACATATACATATACATATACATATACATATACATATACATATACATATACATATACATATACATATACGTATATGAACATTAATTGCAAGTTACGGATATCCTTAAGGAAACCGAGGAGATTGGTTAATTTTGGTTAAGATCGGGGGTTAATGAACATATATGGAACTTTACGGATTTTAACATAATATACATTGGTTTACCGCCCACCCAACAACCTTTTAAAACAACAAGCTACACCAATAATTTAACAATAGGACGTGATACGTCCGATTCTATATATAAGGCGGTGCTGCATGCCTAAACCCAAGAGCAGCACACCTATCCCTTCTCAGGCCATCCAGGATCAGCGACTGACGCCGCTGGACCTTCGTGTGCTTCTTGGTCTGTGCTACTACGCGGACCTCAAAACCCATGTGGCCGATGCTTCACGTAAGGATATAGCAACACTGATCGGCGTCCATGAAACCTCTGTTTCAGATGCCTCCAGGCGACTGCACAGCTTCGGCTGGGTGATCAAAGTCGGTGCCGGCCGAGGTACCAAATACCATATCAACTGGGTGAATAGTATAGATGAACCCTCGTCATTTCACGAGGGTTTAGAAGGTGACAACCCTCGTCATTTCACGAGGGTTCAGGGCGAAAACTCGCCAGAAACCCTCGTCACCTCACGAGGGTTGGAGGGTGGCGAACAGGCCGAACCCTCGTCAAACCACGAGGGTTTAGACCCCAAACAGGCCGAACCCTCGTCATTTCACGAGGGTTCTAACCGTGACAACCCTAGCCACACGACGAGGGTTACCACGGTTGGGGAAAATCGTGAATCTACTATAAGTAGTAATATAAATAATCTAGATAGTAATTATGATCCGATCCGATTATCGGATCAGATCCGATACGGGGATGCAATAAACGTGTTAACCACGCACGGCATGCCACCGCATTTCCTCCAGGGAAAAAACTTCGAGAAATACCAAGACGTGATCAAGACCTGGTGCAACCAGGAGGGCATCACACTGGGCATGCTCATCACCGCATGCGAGCGAGCCAAGAAACGTAAAGACCAAGAGCGCCAACCCATCGGGCCTGGCTATGTCGACGCGTGCCTGAAAACCGTAATCGAGGAAACCAAGAATGCAAAAGACCAATGCATTAACGAGCAGAGCTATACCGCAGATGGCTGGTCAGGTTGAACACCACCAGCGCGAGTGTGACAAGCACGGCGAGTACCAAGCCATCACCCGGGAGGCGAACGGGCAGCAGCATGAATCGATGTGCCCACAATGCCTGGCAGATGTGGTCGCCGAAGAATCCAAGCGTGATGCTGTGGCCATCAGTCAACAACGACAGCAGGCGCAATCAAAGACACTGGCTGAACTGCTAGGCTACTCAGGGATACCAAAGCGGTTTATCAGTCGTGGGTTTGATACATTCGATGCGCACAACAACGAACTGTCCAGTGCGCTGCAGAAGTGCCGAACCTATGCGGAAACCTTCGGCAAGGATCTGCATCACGGCCAGGGCATGTTGATGATCGGGAAGACGGGTACAGGCAAGACACACTTGGCCGCATCCATTTGCAAGGCGGTGATCCGCTCAGGGTACAACGGGTTGTTCATATCAACCCTGAACGTGATCCAGGTGGTGAAAGAAACTTACCGCAGGGATTCCGATTGCTCAGAGCGTGAGGCGATCGCCAGGTTCGTGGAGCCTGACCTGCTGGTGCTGGACGAGGTGGGCGTGCAGCACAACACCCGAACCGAGCAGATAGTACTAACCGAGATCATCAATCGCCGGTATGAATCCGAGAAGCCGACCATCCTGCTTTCCAACCTGCAGGTGGAGAGCCAGACCGGCCAGCCAGACTTGGTGAATGTGTTGGGTGAGCGCGTCATCAGCCGACTGCGCGAGGTGAACGAACTGCTGGTATTCAACGCGGAAGATTACAGGAAGCGCGCATGATTTACGGTTTTATATGTTTATTATCAATGCAACCTTTCTTGTGCGGTGTTTATGAATTCACTGCCAACGCCGCATGGCTGTTGAACCCGCTAGCGGCTATGGAAAAATTTTACTGCCATGAACGAAAGTAGACGAAGCGGAACGAACGAGAGGGCGGGCTGTATGCTTGGCTGTGCCTGGCTTTGGTTGTATGTGTTGGGGTGGGTACGCGACAGGGGCCCTACCCCCCTTCAAAGCTCAGGATTCAAGGCAGGGGGCGCGTACCTGGTAGGGCCTGAAAAATGGGGCGTATCTCTATGCGCGCACCCAGGGGGGGTGCGGGGGGGATGAATTCCGCGGCCAACACAATGCGCGAGCGTTTCAACGCGGCGAGCGATCCGGCGTCACAGGCTCTCTCACGCTGCGACAGGCTCGGGTTGCCGGTGGAGTGGGTCGACACGTTGTACGACTGGGTCGGACAGTTGCGGCTGGTACAGAACCTGTCAGTGAACACGGCGGCGAACTACGTGCGATGGGCGAGAGAGTGGATGGTGTTTTTGAGCGAACAGGAATTGACGCTGGAAGGCGCGACGCCGGACACGGTGATCTCCTGGCAACGGGAACTGGCCTTGAAGCATCGCGTGGGGGCGAATACCAGCGCGCTGGCATTGAGTGCGATCCGGCAGTTCTACGGCTGGCGCGAGGTGAAGGGGCTGGCCGGTAATCCGGCGGCGAATGTGAAGGGCCCGAAGAAACCGCGCCGGCAGCCGCGCAAGTTCAGCGCGGACCAGCTGACCCGGTTGTTTGCCGGGCCGAACCGGGACAAGCCGATCGGGGTGCGTGACTTCGCGCTGTTGTTGTTTTTCTATGCGACCGGCGCGCGACGCGAGGAACTGGCGGGGCTGACGCTGCACCAGCTGGTGCTGAAACGAAAGACTGGCGCGGTGCGGTTCCACGGCAAGGGCAACAAGGAACGCACGTTGACGTTCGAGGGCGCGGTGGTCGATGCGATGTGGCACTGGCTATCCGAGCGCGAGAAGGTGGCGCTGCCCGGCGTGGATACGGTGTTTGTCGGGTTGGGTGGGCGCAGTAAGGGCAGGCCGATTGCGCCGAACGGGATCAACGCGCTGATGAACCGGCTGTGCAAGCGGGCGAAGATCCAAAAACAACCGGACGATCCGTTCGGCGTGCATCGTTTGCGGTCGAGCTTTGCGACGGACCTGTACGACCAAGGCAAGGACATCCGAACCATCCAGCTGCTGCTGGGGCATGACGACATCAACACGACAATGATGTATATCGCGATCACCGACCGGCACATGCGCGAGCGCATGCCGTCGGCCAGGCTGGATCAACTGTTGGGTAACGAGAAAAAGGTGCCGGGATATGTTGAACAAAAACTTAAACAACGACAGCCTGACTGAGCTGTTGGCATCCGTGCAGGATGACAACAACCAGTTTGCCGAACTGGGCCGGCGCATCGG
>JAXHTI010000083.1:4973-11278 GCA_034190045.1 Pseudomonadota bacterium | reverse complement strand
GATGCGTGCCAGAATGTCGTCCGAGCGTATCGCATCGCGCAACCGGTCGGCGATCTGACGAAGCAAGGTATCACCGGCATAATGCCCGAGCGTGTCATTGATTTCCTTGAGGCGATTGATATCAATAATGACCAGCGCAATGCACTCGCCTTCCGGCAGGTTGCGTTGCAGGCGTTGTTCTGTCTGCTCTACCAGAAAAGTCCGGTTTGGCAAGCCGGTCAGGCCATCGTGCAGGGTCTGGTGTTTCAGCTCCTGACGCTGGCGCTCAAGTCGCTGATAAAGCGAGGTCAGAATCATCGCACCCCATAAGGCCAGTAACAGCAGAATAAGACTGGCAATCGCTAACGGGATACCCGAGCTTTTCAAAAAAGAACTGAAACTGCTTTTTTCGATCCGGCGTAACAGGTAAAGGGAGAGGTTGCTGTCCGGTACAGCCTGGCTGGACCAGAGCAGGTAGTGCCCACCGGTATCGATGTGACCTTCATTGATGCCGCTGCCAAGAATCTGTTGCAGTGTTTCGGGATCGAAATCTTGCTCGACAGACCTGAACAGCACATTTTTCCGCGCGTCGGTAACCAGCAGGTTGTAGTCCGGCATTTGCTGGTGTGGTCGGGCGCGCTCAAGCAGAGACCGAATCTCGGCCACTTCCAGGCCGGCAACCATCGCGGCCAGTTGTCTGGCATTAACGGAAGTGGAGTGATTGAGTTCATCCAGCTGGGCGGTGCGGGTCGCCTGATAGGTAATATAGCCAAACAGGGTTATACCGAACAGCGAGGCGCTGATAAATCCGAGGAAAAGTTTTCGGCCGAGACTCATAATGAGTTATCTGGATCCTTCCTTAGTACTGGTATTGGCCAGGGTGCAGGGCGAACAGGCGGCGGATGTGTCGCCACAAGAGCATGCTGTTTCGACGTGGCCGTGCAACAGAGCTGATAATAACATTATTAAAAGCTTGTGTGATGCCGGTGCTGCGCGAACCTGTTCCCATTTAGCATTACCCTCGCTGCCGGTTCCTCCCGTTTTGATAGGATCCCTGTTTTATAGCTCATACCTAACCGCTGTGCTCGGTCATTCGCTTTGTTCGGTAAAAAATGTCGTCAATGGATGACGTGTGTCACATTGCGCGGTATCTTTTCACTGTGGCAGGTCATCGTTGGCACGACCAGTGCAAATCTGCTATATACATATAAAATAATTGATTGAATGTGTCAGGCAAGTGAGTGCCTGGATATAACGGCAAGTGACTGTCTGGATATAAAAAAAACAGTTCGGGTTAATTAGCGTTTGGGGGTTGGGTAACCGTGCGTATCGCGCTGGTGGAAGATGATCCGGCTATGGCGGAACTGCTCTCCCTGTGGCTGCAAGAGGCGGGACATGAATGCCTCAGCTATCAGGAAGGACAGGATTTTCTCCGTCAGGCCAGAAACGAAAGCTTCGATGTGGTATTGCTGGACTGGTTTTTACCAAAATTGTCCGGCGAAGAGGTGCTTGCGCGCCTGAAACGCCAGCCCGAGTGGGATACCCCGATCGTTTTCGTGACCGCCCGGGATTCCGAAGAGGATATGGTCAGAATGCTTAACCAGGGCGCCGATGACTACCTGGTCAAGCCGATTCACCAGCCGGTCTTGCTGGCCCGCATTAATGCCGTCACCCGCCGCTCGCACAAGTCGAACCCGCAGGATGTGCTGACGCTCAATGAATTCAGAATCGATCAGGAGTCCCGCCTGATTACCCGCCACGGCGAGCCGGTGAAACTGACGGAAAAGGAGTTCAAGCTGGTGACCCTGATTTTCCATAATGTCGGGCGCCTGCTCTCCCGCGATCACATCCTCTCCTCGGTCTGGGGATATGACTCCAGCCTAAATACCCGCACTGTGGATACGCATATGAGCCGGATTCGCAAAAAACTCGAACTGTTTCCCGAGCAGGGCTGGCGGCTGAGTTCCATCTACCACCAGGGTTACCGGCTGGAGCAGATTCACCCCGAAGAACAGGGCTCCGCCACCGGCTGAGCCGCCTTCCCTCGTCCCGCCGACCCGGCGGACGGTGGGGCTACCCGATACTTATTTCTCAGTGTTTTCAGTGCCTTTGGTGGTCAACCTTCGCGCCACTTTGGAGTGCCTCTTCCAGAAGCGATGAAATCCTGCCGGGGGACGGAAATATCTTGCCTGTTTTTCGTCCAATTCCCGTATAATGCGCCCCTTTTGCCGACCCTGTTGGAGAACTTTTGTGATCGAGAATCTGCGCAACATCGCCATTATTGCCCACGTTGACCATGGCAAGACCACCCTGGTGGACAAACTGCTGGCCCAGTCCGGGACGCTGGAGAGCCGGGGGGAGGTGCAGGAGCGGATCATGGACTCCAACGATCTGGAAAAAGAGCGCGGCATTACTATCCTGGCCAAGAACACCGCGATCAAGTGGGGCGAATACCGCATTAACATCGTCGACACCCCCGGCCACGCCGACTTCGGCGGCGAGGTGGAACGGGTACTGTCGATGGTTGACTCGGTATTACTGCTGGTGGATGCGGTGGACGGGCCCATGCCCCAGACCCGCTTCGTCACCGAGAAAGCCCTGGCCCGCGGTCTCAAGCCCATCGTGGTGATCAACAAGATCGACCGCCCCGGCGCGCGCCCCGACTGGGTGCTGGATCAGACCTTCGATCTGTTCGACCGCCTGGGTGCCTCCGACGAGCAGCTCGATTTCCCGGTGGTCTACGCCTCGGCGCTGAACGGCTACGCCGGTCTGGAGTCCGATGTGCGCGACGGGGATATGACCCCGTTGTTTCAGGCCATCGTCGATCGGGTCAATTATCCCGACGTGGATCCCGACGCCCCGCTGCAGATGCAGATCAGCCAGCTCGATTACAACAGTTATGTCGGTGTCATCGGCATTGGCCGCATCACCCGTGGCAAGCTGCGCACCAACACCAACGTGGTCATCATCGATCGTGATGGCAAGCGGCGTAACGGCCGGGTCCAGCAGGTGCTGGGCTTTTTGGGGCTGGAACGCCTGGAAGTGCCGGAGGCCGAGGCCGGGGATATCGTCGCCATCACCGGGATCGACGGCATGAATATCTCCGACACCCTGTGCGATCCGGCCAATGTCGAAGCCCTGCCGGCCCTGCTGGTGGACGAGCCGACCGTGAGCGTCATGTTCGTGGTCAACAACTCGCCCTTCGCCGGCCAGGACGGCAAGTTCGTCACTTCGCGCCAGATCCAGGAGCGCCTGGAGCGCGAGCTGATCCACAACGTCGCCCTGCGCGTCGAGCCGACCGGCGATCCGGACAAGTTCCGGGTCTCCGGGCGTGGTGAGCTGCATCTGTCGATCCTGATCGAGAACATGCGCCGCGAGGGTTACGAGCTGGGGGTTTCCCGTCCCGAGGTCATCTATCGCGAGGTGGACGGCCAGCGCCAGGAGCCTTACGAACAGCTGACCGTGGACGTGGAAGAGCAGCATCAGGGCGGCGTGATGGAAAAACTTGGCCAGCGCGGTGCCGAGCTGACCAACATGGCACCCGACGGCAAGGGCCGGGTGCGACTCGACTTTATTATTCCCTCGCGCGGGCTGATCGGTTTTCGTACCGAGTTTCTCACCGCGACCCAGGGCACCGGGTTGCTCTACAGCGTCTTCGACCACTACGGCCCGCTGCGCAGCGGCGATTTCGGCCAGCGCAACAACGGGGTGTTGATCGCCAACGCCAATGGCAAGGCGCTCGCCTACGCGCTGTATAACCTGCAGGAGCGCGGCCGGATGTTCATCGGTCACGGCACCGATGTCTACGAAGGCATGATCATCGGCATCCACTCGCGCGATAACGACCTGGTGGTCAATCCGCTCAAGGCCAAGCAGCTCACCAACGTGCGCGCCGCCGGGACCGACGAGAATATCGTGCTGACCCCGCCCATCAAGCTCACCCTGGAGCAGGCGCTGGAGTTCATCGACGACGATGAGCTGGTGGAAGTGACCCCCAACCATATTCGCCTGCGCAAGAAGTTCCTCAAGGAGCACGAGCGCAAGAAGGCGGCACGCGCCAGCTAAAATCCAATCCATGCCTGCCTTTGCTCTGCGCAAAAGGCGGGTTACCGCCTTGGCGTGCTCAGCATAAAGGCTTTATGATGGATCCCCATCAATAAAAAGCAAGTAGCACAAGGAGGCGGTCATGGTTGGTAAAAAGAATATCGTTTTCGGTTTTATTTATCTGGTTTTTACCGCGGCACTGGGCCTTGTCATGGTCGACAAATATGAAGCCTATGGCGCGGCGGTACAGGAAAAGCAGTCCGCTGTCGGCCGTCTGCAGCAGCTGCAGACCAATGATTTCGAGGAGATGCTGGAGCCGTTGAGTGGCGAGGAAATCGCGAAGGCCAATACAGCCGGGGTGCTGTCGCTCAACAAGCTACTGAACCTGGAAAGTGAGATCGACGGCATCAAGGGCGGTGCGCACGCCCACGGTAACCTTGAATCGTTGCTGAATATTGCCGTCGGCGTAGTGCTCGGTTTTCTGGCGGTGAACGTCATCTTCAAGCAGGTGATCAGCTGGATTTTCATTGCCGGCGCGCTGCTGCATTCGGGCATGCTCTATCTGGGGACTGTCTTTGGGCTGGGCTGGGCCAATACGATCCTGAACACGGGGATTGGTCCGTTTCTGATCCTGATCGGTCTGGCACTGGCCGGCATTGCCGCCGCCATGGGCTATCGGGGCGAACCGGTGAAGGATTAGGGCAGCCGAGTGGAGAACCTCTATCCGGCGATCAAGCCTTATGTGACTCACAGTTTTGCCGTCGAGGCGCCGCATATCCTGCATGTGGAGGAGTGCGGCAGTCCCGAGGGCATTCCCGTGCTGTTCGTTCACGGGGGGCCGGGTTCCGGGTGTGAGGCCTATCACCGGCAATTTTTTGATCCGGAGAAATATCGCATTATCCTGTTCGATCAGCGCGGTGCGGGACAGTCTTCTCCGCACGCCTCGCTGGAGAACAACACCACCGGGGCGCTGGTGGCAGACATGGAAGCGTTGCGCGAGTATCTCGGCATCGAACAGTGGGTACTGTTCGGTGGCTCCTGGGGATCCACCCTGTCTCTGGTCTATGCCGAAGCCCATCCCGAACGGGTACTGGGTCTGATCCTGCGCGGTATCTTTTTGTGCCGGGCAGAGGAAATCCAGTGGTTTTATCAGCACGGCGCGCACCGCATATTTCCCGATTACTGGGAAGAATACCTGCGGCCGATCCCGCCGGAGGAACGGGATGACATGCTGGGCGCCTATTACCGACGCCTGACCGGTAATGATGAGATAGCGCGGCTGACGGCTGCCAAGTCATGGTCGTTGTGGGAAGGGCGCGCGGCGACACTGCGCCCCAGCAAAGGGGTACTGAATCACTTCGGAGACACCCATACCGCTCTCAGCCTGGCCCGTATCGAGGCCCATTATTTTATGCATAACGCCTTTTTACGGGATAATCAGATCCTGGAAGAGGCCGGGCGCCTCAAGGATATCCCCGGTTACATCGTGCACGGCCGCTATGACATGATCTGCCCGCTGGAAAATGCCTGGCAATTGCACCGCGCCTGGCCGCGGGCGCAGTTGTCGATCATTGCCGATGCCGGTCATGCCGCCTCGGAACCGGGCATGGTGGATGCCCTGGTGCGGGCGACCCGCAACATGGCCGATGAACTTGCCCCGGCATGATTGCCCTTATCCAGCGCGTGACCTCCGCCGCGGTGCATGTCCGGGGCGAGTCGATCGGGGAGATTGGCCCCGGCCTGCTGGCATTAATCGGTGTTGAGCAGGGGGACTGCGAGCCCCAGGTCGCGCGGCTTTTGCAACGCCTGCTGGGCTATCGGGTGTTTACCGATGCACAGGGTAAAATGAATCTCGGCCTGCAGGATATCGGGGGCGGGCTGTTGCTGGTGCCGCAATTCACGCTTGCGGCGGATACCCGCAAAGGCATGCGTCCGAGTTTCAGTCGGGCCGCGGCACCCGGCGAAGGGGAGCGGCTGTTCGACCTGTTGCTGGAACAGGCCCGCCAGCGACATTCCCCGGTTGCAGCGGGACGTTTTGGCGCGGATATGCAGGTCAGCCTGGTCAACGACGGGCCGGTGACCTTCTGGCTGCAGGTTCCGCCCGACACACAATAATGCGCGACAGGTGAACGGTTGGCCCGTCTATCCGGGTGCGCGGTCTTGCCCGGGACGTCGCGTTTAAATCAATGGTGAGCAACGATGTATAAATTCTGGATTCCGCTACTTGTTTTATTGTTTGTGGCCGGTTGCGAACAGCAGGAACCCCCGACTGAACACATCTA
>JAXHTI010000083.1:0-4873 GCA_034190045.1 Pseudomonadota bacterium | reverse complement strand
ATATTTAATGGCTGACCCTCCGCATCCCGTGGTTGATGCCGGGCAATCGATGTACGAATGCGCTCGGCGATGTCCAGGGCCTCCTGTTTATCGGTACGAACCAGCAGGGCGGCAAACTCCTCTCCGCCAAAGCGAGCCATTACATCACTGGAACGCATCTGTCGCTTGATCAGTGAGGCTACGTCGCGCAGGACCAGATCGCCGATGTGATGTCCGTGATTGTCATTGAATTGCTTGAAGTGGTCGATATCCAGAAACAGACAGCTCAATGCAGCCTTCTCGCGCAGGCAGCGATCCGTCTCCTCCTCGAGTCGTTCATCGAAATAGCGCCGGTTATGTACTCCGGTCAGGGGATCAAGTAAACCCAGCAATTTGAGTTTTTCGCTATTGATTGCACTTTC
The DNA here is from genome assembly GCA_034190045.1 of Pseudomonadota bacterium. GTDB lineage: Bacteria > Pseudomonadota > Gammaproteobacteria > UBA6429 > Thiohalophilaceae > Thiohalophilus. Next base: position 4,472 of record JAXHTI010000083.1, on the reverse strand, counting down.
CAGGCAAACGGCGACAATCGCCGCCAGCCGTTCGAGAAAATCGGTAGCAACACCCTGAACATAGCGTTGTGATTCGTAACTGCCGATATTCAGGCTACCTATGAGTTTGCCCTGACGCACCAGGGGGAACAGGGCCATGCTCGAAGGTAGCGTAACGGTATTGGGGAACAGGAACTGGTAACAGGATTCGTTACAGCTGCCGAGCCGGGGGTGGAAGTGCTCATTGAAATAGGCGTGCAGTGGCGCATCATCCTCTACGAATAACAGGTCCGGATGGCTATGAGCTGTGATGCCGAGATTCTCCATCACGCGTCGAATTTCGTATTCCGGGTCAATCAATAATAACGTAAGGGCATCAAGACGAAATTCGTCACGGTATTCACTGAATATGGCTTCCAGCAATTCATGAACGCCACTGGCACTGATAAAGCGCAGTTCATGATCCTGGAAACGACGCAGCTTCTGCTCATTACGACTGGCGTTGGCCTCGTAGGCCTTGAGCTTGCGCCGTAACTGGCGATTTTCATCGAGCAGAGCGTTGTTGCCCATGACTCTCATCCGTTGAAGTTTCGAAGAATGTATTAATTACCGCCTGCAAGGTCTCGTGACTGACCGGCTTGGCCAGGAAGTGGTCCATGCCCGCAGCCAGACAATTCTTTCGATCCTCGGTGGTGGCATTGGCTGTCAGTGCAATAATAGGAGTATGTTTGCCACGGGGTTCCTGTTTGCGCCAGGCACGGGTGACCTCGATACCATTGAGCCCCGGCATGCGCATGTCCATCAGGACGAGGTCGTATGGTTTCTCTGTCAGGGTCTGTAATGCCTGATCACCATCTGTAACATGCGTGACCTGGTGACCGTCCATGCGCAGGAAGCTCGTTATAACTTTGGCATTGATCTCACTGTCCTCGGCCAGCAAGACATGCAAATTGGTTTTTTCCGTATCAACAGGCCGGTCTGGTTGCTCGTCATGATGATTTTGCTGCTGATCATCGGCGGCAGCCAGCGGCAGGCCAAACCAGAAACAGGTGCCTTCTCCGGGCTGGCTGGTGACCCCCATCCTGCCGCCCATGGCCAGAACCAGGTTGTAGGAGATAGTGGTTCCCAGGCCTGTACCGGATTTTTGTGCGGGATGTTCATTATGGCACTGATAAAAGGGTTCGAAAATATGAGCCAGTTTGGACGCTTCGATACCGATACCGGTATCCCTCACCTCGAAATGCACCAGATAGACTGCATCCTGGCGTCGGCGTTGCGTGACATGAACATTGACACTGCCTTTCTCGGTATATTTGATTGCATTGCTGATCAGGTTTAGCAGAACCTGACGCAGCCGGTTTGGATCGCCGATAAAGTATTGTGGTAGTGATTCATCGACATAACAATTGATGCTGATTCCTTTTTCAGCCGCGGAGGGAGAAAAAATATTGGTCACACCGTGACAAACCGACTCCAGATCGAAACGCGTATGCTGGAAATTGTATTTGCCGGCCTCGATCTTGGACAGGTCCAGAACGTCATTGATGATCGAGTGCAGGGTGGTCGAGGCTTCTTTCAGGTTGGCGACATATTCACGTTGTTTGCCGTCCAGATCGGTTTTGTCAAGCAGCTCGGTCATGCCTATGATACCGCTCATGGGCGTGCGGATTTCGTGGCTCATGGTGGCGAGGAATTCACTTTTGGCGCGATTGGCTTTGTCGGCCTCCATGCGAGCGGTTTTGATTCGGCCGATCATGACATTGAGATAAAATGGCAGTGCCGTGAGAAAGACAATATACGCGATGGCATCGATATAATGGGAGTACCAGGTATCGCTGTAAACCAGGATTGACAGGAAGGCGACGACACTCGCCGCGGTTGCCGAGAAGAGTTCCCCGCGGCCATAGCGTACCCCGTAGCCGATATAAATCCACGGATAGAACAGAAAATAGGGACTGAAAGGGCCTGCATCGGTTACGATCATGGCGGCACTGATAGCGACGATGTCCAGCGGGATGGTAACGTAGGGCCGCAGACGCGAATCCGGATAGACAAAAACACTGGCCAGCACGACCAGGGTGTAGGTCAGGAAAATTGCCGCAAACAGATAGTACTGAAAGTAATTATCCGGATAGTAACCGGTGTGAATCCCGGCCCCGATATGGCCAAAGGCAAACATCCAGATGACCAGCCGGGCGACAGCCTGACTGAAGTCCGGATTGGCCCACATGCGCGTGGTCTTCAGATAGGCGACAAAATGGTCGAGTTGCTTGTTTAGCATGTGTCATTCCCTGGAAAGTTCCCTGGACATCCGTGCCAGTATGACCGGCTTTTTATGGTAGTTTCAATACAAAATTAATGGTAATTCAGAATGTCCCACAAACAAACAATCCCCGTCGAACTGACCCCCGAGAACAAGTGCAGCTTCTGCCCCGGGACCAAGTGTTGTAATTACATTACCCAGGAGATCGACGCGCCCCGATCCATGGATGATTTTGACCATTTGCTCTGGCAACTGGCCCACGCGAACATCCAGGCCTACAAGGACGAGGACGGCTGGTTTCTGGTTGTCATGACCCGTTGCAATCATCTGCAAAACGATGGCAACTGCGGCATCTACGAGACCCGGCCCCAGGTGTGCCGGGATTACAGTAACGACTACTGCGAATTCGATGCGCCTGCCGAGGAAGGTTTCGAATTCTATTTTCAAACCTACACCGAGCTGGACAATTATTGCCGCAAGCGCTTCAAGAACTGGGATAAACGGTTTAAAGCATAGTGCTGAGTGCCGGGCCGGTAGGCCGGACTGAGCAACGCGGTGTCCGGCAACCCAACTGACAGGGGCTAGTATCTAGGACCTAGGTACTAGTAACTTTTTTTGGCAGTATCTCGCTGAAACAGCGCACCGCCTCGAATTCTTCGACATCTTTGGGAGGCAACTGGCTGTCCGGGTGTTTTACCGCCAGCAGGTGGCCGATGCCATATTGGCGTGCCGAACGCAGGACCGGCAGGCTGTCATCGATCAGCAGGGTGCGGGCATTGTGATAAGGGTATCTCTCGTGCAGGCGGTGCCAGAAATCCTGCTCCTCCTTGGGAATGCCGAATTCGTGTGAGCAGACCACATGCTCGATATGATCGTGCAGGGCGGTTCGCTCGAATTTGAGCTGCAGGCTCTTGGGATGGGCATTGGTGACCAGTACGCTGGTTTTGCCGTGCTGGTGTAATTGATCGAGAAAGTCGGTGACATAAGGGTGAATGGCAATCAGGTGATCGATCTCGGCCTTGAGTGCGGCGATATCCATCTGCAGCGTCTCGCTCCAGTAATCCACGCAGTACCAGTTCAGCGTTCCCTCAATGCGGCGAAACACCGGGTATAACGCCTGCTTGGCGGCCTCGATTTCCATCGCGTGTTTTTCAGCATAGCGACGCGGGACATGCTCGGTCCAGAAATAGGTATCGAAATTCAGATCCAGCAGGGTGCCGTCCATATCCAGCAGCACAGTATCGATGGAATTCCAGTCAAGCATCGGTGTTAACCAGGGTAAGGCAGATTTTGGATTGTGATTAACCCTTCCCGAAAAAGCGGTTTTCGGCGGGCCGTCCGGGACGAAATGGTATCCCTTAAACGTACCCGATTGCGGGATTTTGATCTAGGCTTATCGCGTGGGCAGTGTGTTGGAGGCGGTGATGAAGACCTGTAGCAAAATTTTTCTGGCCGGTCTGCTGCTACTGATCGGTGGCAGCCCGGTAACGGGGCAGGAATTGACGCAGGAGGAGCTGGAGCGCTGGTTCGAGAGTGATGACCCGCACCCGCCCGCCAGCTCGGCGGCGAATGTCAATGAAGGTAATCTGGTTTTTCTCGAGCAGCCGCCGGGCAAGCCGGTGCATCACCATCACAACAAGCTGGTGATCAGTGCATTGAGCCTGGCGACCGGCTGGGTCTGGTTGCAGCAATGCCACGATAATATGGACGAGTTCAGCCGGGTTCAGATCCTGTTCAAAAAGGGACGCATCCGTGATCTGGCCATCACCCGGGCCGACAATATCAGCGAAAGCTGGATCGAGGATAACAGTGTCCAGCTGCGGGACGTGCGTGCCGGCGCCAGGTTGTGTGTCTCGGGCTGGACACAGGCGCTCGAAAGCCGCGAGGACGGACGTTATACCATGCACAATGGGCCGTTCATGCGCAAATTCCTGGATGGCTATTATCCGATGCAGGTCAGCATGGATATCGACTACAGCGGCACCGGTTTGCAACTGGTTTCCGTCTCGCCGCAACAGCAAACCGGTTTTGATATCGATCAGCGCAACGACGGGATCAGTTTCAATGCCTGGTTTGAAGGGCGTCTGAATACCGAGCTGATGTTCCGGCTTGCCGCGGTTAATTGAGACGGCAATTTGTCCGCGGGGCGAGGCGAATTCCTTGCCGAGAGGGCGTTCGGGTCGGGATTGATACATGGAGTTGGCCAGTGAATGCTGGCACAATACGCGCC
>JAXHTI010000082.1:0-11414 GCA_034190045.1 Pseudomonadota bacterium | reverse complement strand
CGTTAGAGAACCAGCGAGACCGACGAGCGTGTAGCGCGTCGGGCTCATCACCCGAAGCCATAAAAAAAGCCCTGAATAACAGGGCTTTAATCGGTATTTGGTAGCGGGGAGAGGATTTGAATTGCTGACCTTCGGCCCGTTAGAGAACCAGCGAGACCGACGAGCGTGTAGCGCGTCGGGCTCATCACCCGAAGCCATAAAAAAAGCCCTGAATAACAGGGCTTTAATCGGTATTTGGTAGCGGGGAGAGGATTTGAACCTCTGACCTTCGGGTTATGAGCCCGACGAGCTACCAGGCTGCTCCACCCCGCAATCGATGGCGCGTATAGTAACGACTGGCTCGACGCTTTTCAAGAAAAGAAGCAAAAGTTCCTGAAAAAAAAGGAGTTTCCCTTTTACAGCGCAGCGCCGTTGCGCGACGGCCGGCGACCTGGCGGGCTGGCGTGAGGTATGCGGATTCTGCAATTTGCGCCGGTGCAGAATGCAGACAAACGCGGTTCATCCGCCGGCGGTTATTCACCAGGTTATTGTTTTTACTCTGTTTTTAAAGTGGCATGAAAGCTGCTACGAAGGTAACAGACAACAAGATTCACCATAATGAGGATTAACTTTATGCAAAATACACGTCGTCTCTTTCTCAAGGGTACGATGGCAGCCGGCACCCTGGCGGTCGCCGCGGGCGCCAATCTGTTAACCCCGGGCCAGGTGCTGGCCGCCTGGCCGGAGAAAGCCTTCAATGCCGAAAAAATGGACGCCGCGCTGGCGGAAATGGAAGGCACCACCGAGCTGGTGGAAAGCGATCGGATTACCGTCAAAACGCCGGACATTGCCGAAAACGGGGCCGTGGTTTCGGTCACCATCGGAACCGATCTGCCCGATGCCGAAAGCATCTCGGTGTACGTTCCTGTCAACGCCTTCCCGTTGACGGCGAGTTACGAGCTGACTGACAAATTCGACGGTGAAATCACCGGTCGTATCAAAATGGCCAAAACCTCCGATGTCATCGCCGTGGTCAAAGCCGGTGACAAACTCTATACCGCCAAAAGAGAAGTCAAGGTCACCCTTGGTGGCTGTGGCGGCTAAGCCGGTTTCAGTTCAGACAGAATTTTCAAGGAGTTCACAGCATGGCAAATGAAATTAAAATCCGCGCCTGGAGCGAAGGCGACAAGGCCAACGTGAAGGCGATCATCTTCCATCCGATGGAAACCGGTCTTCGCAAAGACAAGAAAACCGGCAAGAAAATCCCCGCGCACTACATCACCGAGGTTGTGTGCGAACATAACGGTGACACCGTGCTCAAATGCCACTGGGGACCCGGGGTTTCCAAAAACCCGTTCATCTCCTTTGGTTTTAAAGGCGCAAAAAGTGGCGACACCTTCACCCTCTCCTGGAAAGACAATCAGGGCCAGTCGGCCAGCCAGGAAGCCAAGATAAGCTAACACCACAACCGGCTCTTCCTTCAGGTGAAGTCAGGCGTACCTTCGGGTGCGCCTTTTTTCTGGTGCCAGGTGCTTTAAATAAGTGTTCCGATTTACTGCGTAGCCTGGATCAAGGAGCAACGCGACGGATCCAGGTTTTGCCGGGTTCATGTGGAACCGCTTCGCTTGTTCCACCCTACAGGGGGGGGGGGTGATCCAGTATTGGGAACTTATATTTAGTCCTTAGTCCTTAGTCCTTAGTCCTTAGTCCTTAGTCCTTAGTCCTTAGTCCCAGGATTAGAGATCAAAAGCTGGATCACTGATCCGAAAATCAGTGTCACTTTTATTTCTGCACTAAATCTAAAGCGTAACGATATTTGGATAGCTAGTGACTAGTGATAGGAGATAGGAGATAGATCACTGTTTCAGGTTTTTCCAGGACCTAGTACCTAGCCCCCAGTACCTGAAAAACGGGCGCCATTGGCGCCCGTTTTTTATTTACGGCTTGACGTACAGGTAGCCATTTTGCTGCAGGTGAGCGACGTGAGCGACACCTGAGGGAATCACTTCAGCGTACGGGCTGACCTTGTTCTTGTCGATCTTCTTGCCACGGATGGTGTTGGCGCAGATCTGGAACTTGACACCACGGTTGGCCAGGCCGGCAATCGTATCGCGGAAGTCATAGACCTTGCCGTTGCTGTCTTTCTTGCCCATGGAACCGTCAACCATCGCGAAGGCACCGCTGCTGTGAGTGACCACGATGACTTCGATATTTTCATCACCGATCGCATTCAGGTGATTTTTGACGTTACGCAGGGCACCGGTGGCGGTGTGAATGTTGTTCACGTGATAAACAACTTTCTGCTTGTCATAGCCGTTTTTGGCGCTACCGGCCTGGGCGGTAAAAGCCAGTCCCAGCAGGGAAACACCCAGTACCAGACTCTTTGAGAGGCTTGATTGCATCATACTCGTTCTCCTCATGGTTTTAGAGTAGTTATGTGGCCTATACCAAAGCAAGTATTATTCCACCTGTACCACATACCACTATTTCCATTCTTATCAATCACTTACAATAGGAGAACATGAATAATTTCTAATACATTGATATACAGAAGGTGCAGTTTGCAGAACAATGCTTCTGCAAGGGTGTAATTTACACCGCCTCATCGGTTTCCAGCCGGCGCAGCTTTCGCCACAGGGTCGTCTTGTCGATGCCCAGCACTTCGGCAGCCCGGGTTTTCTTGCCATTGAAGCAACGCAGCACATGATGAATATATTCCTGCTCCAGTTCGTTGAGCGAGAAAAATTCGTGCTCTGAAAACTGAACCGGCAGATTCGGGCTGTTCTGCTGTGCAGGCTCTCCTTCCCAGTGCAGTATGGGCCCTTCTGCAAGAATGACACTGCGCTCGATAGTATTGCGTAACTCGCGCACGTTGCCCGGCCAGTTTGCATCGCAAAGACGCTGCAGCGAGACCTTGTCGAAGCCCTGTACCTGGCGGGAGTAGCGTTCGGCAAACTCCCTGACAAATACCTCGATCAGAGCCGGGATATCTGCTCGTCGTTCTGAGAGTGACGGCACATGGATGTTAACCACATTCAGACGGTGATAAAAATCATGTCGCAGGGTGCCTTCCTCGACCATCTGTTCGAGGTTGCGGTTACTGGCGGCGATAACCCGCACATCGACCGGTACGGACGAGGCGGCCCCGACGCGGGTCACAGCGCCGCTCTCCAGGGCACGCATGAGTTTGATCTGCATGGTGTCGGAAATGTTGCATATTTCGTCCAGAAACAGCGTCCCGCCATCGGCCTGTTCCATTAGCCCGTATTTGCGCTGGGTTGCCCCGGTAAAGGCGCCTTTTTCATGGCCGAACAGTTCACTTTCAAGCAAGGTGGTCGTCAGGGCGCCACAATCGACCGCCACAAACGGTTCCTCCTTGCGTGGGCTGTAGTCGTGCAGGGCGCGGGCGACCAGTTCCTTGCCAGTGCCCGAGTCGCCGGTAATAATGGCACTGCAGCTGACTTCGGCCACCTTTTCGATAGTATTGAACAGGGTTTTCATGACGGCGGTATCGCCTATCATGCCAAAATGGTGGCGCTTGTCATCCAGCCGTTTTTTCAGCAGACGATTCTCGTTACGCAGCCGGGCCGCCTTGAGTGTGCGTTCCATCAGCAAACGTAACTCGGCAAAATCAAACGGTTTCTTGATAAAGTCCGAGGCACCCCGCTTCATTGCCTCCACGGCATTTTCCACCGATGAGTAGCCGGTCATGACCAGCACAGGCACTTCGGCATCGACCTTGCGGATTTCACTCAGCAAGTCAAAACCGTTCATGCCCGGCATGCGTAAATCCGTGATCACTACATCGGCGCCCTCTTTACTGAAAGCCGCCAGACAATCCTGCGCATTCTGATATGCCTGGCAATGGTAATTGGCGTTATCGCAATTACGTTGCATCACCCGACAGGTCACAAGATCATCATCCACAAACAGGACCCGTGGTGTTTTATCCGACATTGCTTGCCTCCAGTACTTCAAAGGTATCCAGTTCCTGTAACTCGCTCTGTTTGGGCAGCCGGATATGAACTCTCACACCGGCGTGCTTGCTGTTTTCCAGGGTAATATTGCCGCCATGGCGTTTGATTATGCCGTAGCTGACCGACAGGCCCAGCCCGGTGCCCTGCCCTTCCGGCTTGGTAGTGAAAAACGGATCGAATATCTTGGAGAAATCCTCGCCCCGGATCCCTTCGCCTTCATCGATAATTTCAAGGTCAATATGCTCCTGGCTGGAACGTGCCGTCACATGCAACCGACACTTGGCCGGCGTGGCCTGAATGGCGTTGAGCAGAATATTGACCAGTACCTGTTGCAGTTGCCTGGCATCCCCTTCCATCAACAGGGGTGTTTCAATCAGACTCTGTAACTCGATTTCCTCGGATTCGATACGATGCTGTAAAAGCTCCAGAGTTTCATTGAGCAGAACCGCCATGTCGAACTCCTCGAACTTTGGCTCACTCTGTCGGGCGAAATTCAGAATTCCCTGTACGATCCGCGCGCAACGCTCGCCTTCCTTTTTGAGCAACTGCAAATCGTTACGCCCCTGTTTGTCGTCTTCCGGTAATGAATCCTCGACCAGCGAGGCCAGGGACATAATATTCATCAGGGGATTGTTGATTTCATGGCCGATACCGGCTGCCAGTTGCCCCAGGGCCGCCAGCCGCTCGGACTGACAGGCGGCACGCACCGCCGTTTCGCGTTCCTTTTCCGTCCGGTCCAGGCTTTCGGCCAGATAATTGAATGCCTTGCCGGCCTGGCCGATCTCATCCCGGCGCCCGGGCTTGACTTCGATGCGGGCTTCGCGCTGCCCGTCGGCAAAGCGGCGAATAATCTCGGCCAGTTGATGCACCGGCGCGGTCAGGCGACCGGAGGCCCAGACAGCGACCAGCAGGCTGATAAACAGCAGTGCCCCCAGTAACAACCAGATGGATTTGCGCATGTTGTTGATGGGTGCATAAACCACTTCGGGATCGGCCTCGATGACCAGCAGCCATTGTGTCGAGCGATCCGGATAGGGCGCCAGTTTCTGGTAAAACAGCATCCGCTCGGGATTGCTCAGCAAAGAGCCGTTTTTATCCCCCGTCTTGATGGCCTGCCAGTCGGCTGGCTCAAGTACGCTGGTCAGTCGATATTCGGAACCGAGTTGATCCGCAAAGCGTTTGTCGTCATCGGGATGATAGAGAAAGATGCCGTCGCGCCGGGCATTCTCGGACAGCTCAACGATATAGGTCTTGCCGGGAAAACCGCCCAGCGAGGAGGTCATGGTCGAATCCAGCCGCGAGCCCCACATGTTGACCACCAGGACACCTTCGAAATCGCCGAGCTCATCCAGCAGCGGGACCGAGTAACGCACCATGGCAGGACAGAAATCGGCATCCCGTTCGACCTGCCCCAGTTCGAAGTCGGACATCAGTATCTCGCCGTTTGAACCCATGGCTTCCTTGAAGAACGGGCGGTTCGACTGGTCGGCAATATACATGCGGTCCAGCCGTTTATCGGTATACACCGGCTCTACCGGCTTGCCTTCTTTGACCTTGACCAGGGTTTTACCCGACGCATCAATGAAGCGGACGGCCTGAATGCTGGAGACCGATTTCTGGTAACCGAGCAGAAACTGTTCCAGAGCCTCGGCACGCCGCTGGTATTGTTCGGCGTCAAAGCGGCCGGGGAAACGGGCGACCGCTGCAAAGTCGCGCACCACCGGCACGCGTCCCAGGCCACTGGCCACCGATTTCTGATTGTTCAGGATCAATTGCAACTCGCTGGCCATTTTGTCGAGCGAGCCGTGCAACTGGGTTTCGGTACGAATGGTCACCTCGCGTTCCATGCGCTCGACGACACCGAATAGCAGTACCAGCAAGGGCACGCTGGTCAGGAGGGAGAGGACGATAAAAAATTTATGTCGAAGGTGCATGGCTGCAAATTACCAAAGAGGGTGCAGGATGCAGCAATTATGACAGAACCAGCGCCATCGACAAGTTCAGAGTGAATATTTTTTATACATTAACGAATGCTAATGTATGAGCAACCGGAGAAGCGGTGCAACTTGCACCCTAGCGAGTGCGTTGACGCTCCAGAATCGGACGTAACTGATAGCGGTAGATAAAGCCGGGAATGGCAAACACCACAAACAGGCAGAGCGTGACGACGTAAAACTCCCAGTCCTGGGCATAACGGTCACCGGTGGCCTTCTGCTCCAGCCCGACAGCCGTCAGACCGACCAGCAGATAGAGGACCAGCCATTCAAGCAGGCGCATCCAGGCGCGCTTGGAGTTGCCCGGGGGATTGAAGAAGAAAAAGAACCGTTCGCCGAGCCACGGCAGGTTGGCCGCGAGTACCGCGACCAGCAGAAGAATCCAGATAAATAGTGCTGACATGAGACCGCCTGTTGTTGAAGAGCCATTATGCCCCGGACAGCGCGGCGAGGCAAAGGGCCATCAGGGTGCCCGGAAAAACCCCGATCAACAGCACCGACAGGCCATTGGCGCTGAGCAACAGCCGCATATCCAGCGACATTTCCAGTCGTGACGTATCCTGCGGCTTGTCAAAGTACATCAGGCGAATCACCCGCAGATAGTAGAAGGCCCCGATGATCGAGAAAATCACCGCAACCACCGCCAGCCAGACCATATCGGCGGCGACGATCTCCTTGAGCACTGACAGCTTGGCCCAGAAGCCGATAAAGGGCGGCACCCCGGCCATGGAGAACATCACGATCAGCATCATGAAAGCAAACCAGGGACTGCGCTGGTTCAGCCCCTTGAAGTCGTCCAGTTTGTCGGCCTCAAAGCCTTCCCGGCTCAGCAGGATAATCATGCCGAAGCCGCCCAGGGTCATCAGCACGTAACTGAGGGTATAGAACATGGCCGCGGCATAGCCTTCGGCCGTGCCGGTGAGCACTCCCAGCAGCAAAAATCCGACGTGGGAGATGGTCGAGTAGGCGAGCATGCGTTTGATATTACTCTGGGCGATGGCCACGATGTTCCCCACGCCCATGGAGAGCACGGCCAGGATCACCAGGATGTCCTGCCACTGGGCGTGCAACCCGCCCAGGCCGTCCACCAGCAGACGCATCAACATGGCGAAGGCGGCAATCTTGGGCGCGCTGCCGATAAACAGGGTCGTGGGGGTGGCCGCGCCGTGGTACACATCCGGCACCCACATGTGAAACGGAACCGCGCCGAGCTTGAAGGCGATGCCGACAATCAAAAATACCAGGCCGAAGGTCAGCAGCAGTTGCTTCTCGCTGCCGGGAATCTGCTGCGCCACTTCGGCCAGATCCAGTGTTCCGGTCACGCCGTAGATCATGGAGATACCGTACAGCAGCATGCCCGAAGCGATCGCGCCGAGGATAAAATATTTCATTGCCGCCTCGGAGGCGGTAACCGAATCACGCTGCATCGCTACCATGGCATACAATGACAGGGAGAGCAGTTCGAGCCCCAGATAGATGGTCAAAAAGTTGTGCGCCGAGGTGAGAATCATCATCCCCAGAATCGCGAACAGCCCCAGAACAAAGAACTCCCCCTTGTAGATCTGGCGCCGTTGCAGGTAATCACGGGAATAGGTAAATGTCACAAAGCCGGCGATGAAGATACAGGCCTTGAGGATATCCGCCATGGGATCGCGCACGAACGTATCACTGAAAGTCAGCACCCTGCCCTGACTGAAATCCATCACTACCAGAACAAACCCCACGACCAGTGTCAGCTGGGTCAACAGATAGGTGATAACCCGTTGCCGATCCTGCAAAAACAGGTCAACAACCAGGATCAGACAGGCCATCGAGAGAATGAATATCTCGGGCAGCGCCGGAGCAATATTGGGCATGGTAAAGTTCATCATCACTCTTGTCGTTCTATGGTATGACCTTGGACTGGGTCATATGCAGTAACAGGTTTTCCACGCTGGCATCCATCACTTCCAGCAACGGTGCCGGCCAGATTCCCAGCAGCAGGACCGCCACGGCCAGGATCGCCAGAATCAAAAATTCACGCCGGCCGATATCCTGCAACGCCGCGACCTTGTCGTTGGCGACCGCACCGAAGATGACCCGTTTGACCATCCACAGGGTATAGGCCGCCCCCAGAATCAGGGTCAGCGCCGCCAGGAAGGCATACCAGAAATTGGCCTTGAAGCTGCTGAGGATCACCATGAACTCGCCGACGAAACCGGAGGTGCCGGGCAGACCGGCATTGGCCATGGCAAACAGCACCATGAAAGCAGCAAACACCGGCATGGTATTCACCACCCCGCCATAATCGTTGATCTCGCGCGAGTGCAGCCGATCATAGAGAACCCCGACGCACAGGAACATGGCCCCGGAGATAAAGCCGTGGGAGATCATCTGTACGATTCCGCCGGAAATCCCCATCGCCGCGCCTTCATAGCTGCCGGTGTTGGCGTAAATCTGCCAGGCGATGAAAAAGCCCAGGGTCACGAACCCCATATGCGAGATGGACGAATAGGCGATAAGCTTTTTCATGTCCTGCTGCACCAGTGCCACAAAGCCGATATAGACCACGGCAATCAGTGACAGCGTAATCATCAGCCAGGCCAGCTCCTGACTGGCGTCCGGGGTAATCGGCAGGGAAAAACGCAGGAAACCATAGGCCCCCAGTTTGAGCATAATCGCTGCCAGGATCACCGAACCGCCGGTGGGCGCTTCCACATGGGCATCCGGTAACCAGGTGTGGACCGGCCACATCGGTACCTTGACCGCGAAAGCCACCAGGAAGGCCAGGAAGATCAACAGCTGTGGTGTCATACCCAGTGCTTGCTGGTGGAAGTCGAGAATCGCGAAACTGTCGCTCTGGAAATAGAGATACAGCAGGGCCACCAGCATGAACACCGAACCGAAAAACGTATATAAAAAGAACTTGATGGTGGCGTAGATCCGGTTCGGCCCGCCCCAGACACCGATGATAATAAACATCGGGATCAGCATGGCTTCCCAGAACACGTAAAACAGAGCCGCATCAAGGGCGGCAAACACCCCGTTCATCAACCCTTCCATAATCAGGAAGGCTGACATGTACTGCGCCACGCGTTCCTTGATCACTTCCCAGCCGGCAATCACGACCAGCACGGTCATAAAGGTGGTCAGCAGGATCAGCGGCATGGAGATGCCGTCCACACCCAGGTGATAGAAAACGCCCCAGGAGCCGATCCATTCATGCCGCTCGGTGAACTGCATGGCCGCGGTACCGGTTTCGAAATCGGTATACAACGGGATCGAAATCAGGAACGTGACCACCGACCAGAATAGCGCGGTCAGCCGGGCCAACGGCGCCTGCTTGTCACTGCCCGTGGTCAATACCAGCAGACCGCCCAGAATGGGCGTCCAGATCACGAGGCTTAACAATGGCCAGTCAGAAAACATGCGTTCGACCCTTTATTATTTATTCTTTATTGATTGAGAAACACAAACAGTCCGAGCAACACGACAACCCCGATAATCATGGCAAAGGCGTAGTGAAACAGATAACCGGTCTGGACATGCCGAATGCGCCCGGCAAACCAGCCGACCAGGGCAGCCGAACCGTTGACGATCAACCCGTCGATCAGTTTTACGTCGCCGATACGCCACAGTTTCTGACCGATCTGGCGCCCGCCGCCGGCAAACACGATTTCGTTAAACCGATCGAAACCGTACTTGTTCACCAGGATGGTATGCAGCCACTGCAGACGGGCCTGGATCTGGCCGGGAATCTCCGGACGTTTCATATACAGGAACCAGGCGGTCAATACCCCCGCGGCCGCCAGCCAGAAGGGCCAGGTGACAAAGGCATGCAGGGCCATCGCCCACCAGCCGTGGAAACCGGCGGCCCACTCACCCAGCGCATCGTGTTCCGGCAGCACGAAAATCGCCTCGCGGAAGAAATCACCGGCGATCATGTCACCCATGAAGATGGCGCCGATAATCACCGAGGGAATCGCCAGCAGGATCAGCGGCACGGTCACCACCGGCGGGGTTTCATGCAGGTGCTCGCGGGTGTGCTCGTCCATGCGTTCCTTGCCGTGGAATACCAGAAAATACATACGGAAGCTGTACAGCGCGGTCACGAACACCCCGGCCAGTACCGCGAAATAGGCAAAACCCGAACCGGCGATCTGTGAATGAGCCACCGCCTCGATAATGGAATCTTTTGAGTAGAAGCCGGCAAACAAAGGGGTGCCGATCAGTGCCAGCGAGCCGATCAGCGAGGTAATCCAGGTGATCGGCATATACTTGCGCAGCCCGCCCATCTTGCGCATGTCCTGCTCGTGATGCATGGCGATGATCACCGAGCCGGCGGCCAAAAACAGCAGCGCCTTGAAAAAGGCGTGAGTCATCAGGTGAAAGATTCCGGCGGCATAGGCGGAGGCACCCAGTGCCACGGTCATGTAACCCAGCTGGGAGAGGGTCGAATAGGCGACGACCCGCTTGATATCGTTCTGCACCAGTCCCAGGAAACCCATAAACAGCGCGGTAATGGCACCGATCACCAGCACCACGGTCAGCGCGGTCTCGGAAAATTCGAACAGCGGGGACATGCGCGCGACCATGAAAATACCGGCGGTCACCATGGTCGCGGCATGGATCAGGGCCGAGATCGGCGTCGGGCCTTCCATGGAATCGGGCAGCCAGACATGCAGCGGCACCTGGGCCGATTTACCCATCGCGCCGATAAACAACAGGATGCAGATGACTGTAATCACTGACCAGGCGTTATCACCGAACAGGGTGATGGTCTGGCCGTTGACTTGCTCCACCTGGCCGAAGACGGTCGCATAATCGAGCGAGCCAAAATACATCAGAACCGCGGCGATCCCGAGCAGAAAACCGAAGTCCCCCACCCGGTTGACCAGAAAGGCCTTGAGGTTGGCGTAAATCGCCGTGTCGCGGGTATACCAGAAACCGATCAATAAATAGGAGACCAGGCCCACCGCTTCCCAGCCAAAGAACAGCTGCAGGAAGTTGTTGGCCATCACCAGCATCAGCATCGAGAACGTGAACAGGGAGATATAGCTGAAAAAACGCTGGTAACCGGGGTCTTCGTGCATATAACCGACGGTATAGATATGCACCATCAAAGAGACGAAGGTCACTACCACCATCATCATGGCGGTCAGGTTATCGATCAAAAAGCCGATCTCGAAGCGGATTCCCTCGCTGACCATCCAGGTATAGACCGACGCGTTATAGATTTCGGCCCCGTCGATCACCATGTGCTTGAAAGTAATCATGGACAACACGAAGGCCACGGCCACACCGATGATGGCCACCCAGTGAGCGCCTGCGCGACCGATTTTTTTACCGAACAGACCGGCAATGATCGCCCCGATCAACGGTGCCAGCACGGTCCACAGGTAGACGCTTTCCATATTATGATTCATCAATCTAGCCTTTCATGCTGTCCAGTTCGGTGACGTTGATCGTGCGTTTGTTACGGAAC
>JAXHTI010000081.1:9822-11473 GCA_034190045.1 Pseudomonadota bacterium | reverse complement strand
ATGGACCCGAAACCCCGGAAATTTTGTGTGCGTGTCAGTTGAGCTTAGCCCGCCGGGGGGAAAATACCAGCACCTCAAAGCCGGGCGGCGGCCTATTCAATCCACCAGCCGCTGAATTCGACCGTGCCCACCGGCATATGCTCGATATAGCGACAGGCCTTTTTGACCAGGGTATAGCACTCGAACGGCTCGATCTGGCGGGTATAGGAGCCGAACTCCTCCGGAACGGACAGATTCAGCTCGATACCGCCCTCGGGCTGCACGAAAAACTGCAGGCTGTTGCCTCTCTCATCGATGATCCCGAGCAGATTGCGCGGATAGCCCAGCACCCCGCCCTCCAGGATCGCCAGAATCTGTTCCAGCGGCATATAACGGGCCTCGTCGATGGAGACGAACTCCTCGGCAATATGGTCCGTATAAAAACAGATATAACCTTCGACCTGCTCAGTCATGCGGGCCCGCCCCGCCGCCGGCACGGCGCTCCAGCTGGTAACCGATCCACGCCAGAATGGCCCCGACAACCAGGAACAGCACAGTCTGCCCGGAGGCGGGCGACAGCGATCCATAGACATACGGCGCCAGCAAGCGCCAGACGGCAAACAGCGCCAGGACGCTGCCCAGCAGGAACAGGATTCGGGCAAATATCACGTCACACTCCGGCGGTTACTGGATAAAATCGAGTCGATCCTGCACGGCGGCAATCCCCCGGGCGGCACATTCGGCATCGATATCCCCGCCCGGTGCGCCACTGACGCCAATGGCCGCGATATTCGTGCCCGCCGCCTGAATCGGCAATCCGCCATCCATCACCACGATCCCATCGATGTGATTGAGTTCCGGACGAATATCCTGGCGGCTGCCACGAAACTGCCCGGAAGGAATCCCCGACATGATCACCAGATTGGCCTTCTCTTCGGCGATTTGCAGGGTAAACCGGCTGGCCAGGGTATCGCGCATCGCCAGCTGGGTATTGCCGTTACGATCCACCACGACCGCACTGACCTGGTAACCTTTCTCCCGGCACGCTTTGACCGCGGCATCAGCAATCTCGGCGGCCAGATCCATGGTGATCCGTTTCACATTGACCACCTCACTGGCCTGCAACGGCAACGCCGCCAGCAGCAGGGCGGCCGCCAGGCAGAGACCGTGTCGCCATGTTTTCATGCTTGCCTCCTGATCAATTCGCCGGATAATGGACCCGTTTGGGTCTTGCGCTGACAACTCTATCAACGATAATAGCCAAAATGCCACTTTACTATCAGGAACCTTTCATGCGATCTCTTTTCATTTCTCTCAGCACGTTGCTGCTTTGCACTCTTTCCATGAACGCCTCTGCCGTCTCCGACGACGAACTGCAACAGGCCGCCGATGCGGTCAACCAGCAGGCCCCGATGATGGTCGACCAGGAAACTCGCCTGGATGGCGCCGAGTCCGGCGGCCAGGTGCTGACCTACAACTACACCCTGGTCAATTTCTCCGCCGGCGATCTGGACAAAAACAAATTCACCCAGGCCCTGCGGCCGACCCTGCTCGAATCCGGCTGCAAAGCCCTCGAACCGTTGCTCAGCGAAGGCGTCGATGTTCAGTATGTCTATCGCGGCAAGGATAAAGGCGAGATCGCAACCCTGGGCCTGACCCGTGCCGATTGCGG
>JAXHTI010000081.1:0-9722 GCA_034190045.1 Pseudomonadota bacterium | reverse complement strand
TTAAAGCCAATCCGTCAGCGCGATCCCGATTCCGAGCCGTTTCACCCGGGCGTTATAATCGATCAGGCTCTCGCCGTAACCGTCGAAGTACTGGATAAACCATTTGGCCCGACGGCTCATGGGAAAACTCCAGTTCAACTCGACCGCGCCCCGGTTGTCGGCCTTGAGGTTGTTACGCAGCATTAATGACAGAGTGTGTCGATGACTGGCATAGGCCAGCCGGAGTTCGCCATTGCCCATGTAATGCTCGATGTCCGGGTTATCATCGAACTGCTCCGAGGTCTGCAGCCGGTACCAGGGCTTGAGACTCAGATAAAAGTTGCCGCGTTCGAATATAAACTCGGCGTACAGCCGATCCCAGCTGCGGGATTTACTGCCGCTCTGGCCATTGGACTGATGACTGAGACCGAGTGTGTTCAGCTTGTTGGTAAAACCGAATATCTGCCAGTCATTTTCCATGGTCGCAAACAGTTCCGGCTCATGGTTGGCTTCACGAAACGGATGGGAGTTGTCATCGTTATAGGCCTGCCAGTAGGACTGGTTGGTGTAGGCCGCATATAACGTGACGCGATCGCCAAAGATCTCATCCGTAATCGGCATTTTGATGCTGATCTGGAATTTGACTTCAGGCTCTTCGATGATCCCGTCCTGCTGCGGATCGAACGGAGCCTGGTTGGGTTTGCTGTTATAGGTCAGTGGCAGCAGGTAGTTGGGTTTATGCGGGGTCAGGACAAAAGGCTGGTAACGGGTTTCGCGCTCGATACGTACCCGCCTGTCCAGTGGCGAAGCTGGCGTATCAGCGCTGTCAGCGCCCTCCTGCGCCAACACCGTGGCGGGCAGCAGGCAGCCCATTGATAACAGCACCGGATACAACCAGTGACGCGAAAACCCATCTCCAGACCACATGCTCACTCCCGGGTTTTTTTGTATTCGTCCGCCAGGTAATGTTTCAGGGAACTGGTTTTCTCACCTGGCCAGCGACGTAGATACTTCTGGAAAAACTGATTGTTCGGAACGCGTATGACGCTCTCGTATGCGTGTCCGTCACTCTCCTCTGCAGCGACGGACTCCAGGGTGGTAAAAAACATATTGATGTCCACCACCTTGCCGCGCAGTGTCACCGTCGAACCGGTATCCATCAACTCGACTTCATCACCGATGCGAAATGGCGCAAAAACCACCAGCAGCACCGAGCACAGCACATTGCTCAGCACACTCCATACCGCCACGAACCCGAGTGCGACCAGGACCAGCACACCCGACAACGCCGCCCAGAAACTGGTTACCGAAACACCAAACAGCCCGAGCACCACCAGCAAAACAACAATTGCCATCAACCAGCGGGTTATGCGATTCAATGTGAGATTCAACTGGTAGGAGATCACTCCGCGAACAGCCAGCTTGCCGATGGCGTGGGTGATCAGTGAATACAACACCGCACCGGCGATCAGAACCGCCAGGGTTTCCAGTGCAGGCAGGGCATATTCGCCCAGCAGGTTATGTAACGTCGTTTGATAATCACTCATAACAAAATTTCAGCGCCGGCGAATGTCCGACAGCGCGCGTTCGGCACGCTCATACCCCAGATCGATCATTTCCTGAGCCCGGTGAAACTCGAAAATACCACAGGCGTTGACCGGTATCTCGATCAGATGATCCGGGTTATACCCGGCGATGCGAAAACGGGCGATACTGTTTTGCATCGCTTCGATAGAGCGGGAGATGATATCGAACACATCGATCTCCGGTGCCAGGTTATCGCTGAGGCCCAGTTTGTCCTGCAAGCCCTCGATGAACTGACCGATGGCGCGACGATAGCGGTTTTGATCGTTCGTTTGTGGTTCAGGCTCGGCTTTTTTTTCTTCCAGCTCTTCATCGCTGCGCCCGCTGAGACTGACCGCTACCGTCAGCGCGGTGCTGTCACGCAAGGTTGGCGCGACCGGCACGGGGTTGAGCAGCCCGCCATCGACCAGCAGGCGCCCGTCGCGTTTAACCGGGGTAAAGATCGTCGGGATGGCAATCGAGGCGCGAATGGCCTCGAACAGGGAGCCGCGATTCAGCCAGACCTCTCGCCCGCGCTCGATATCGGACGCCACGGCGGTGAAAGTAATGGGCAGATCCTCGATATTCACATCGCCCAGCATCTCCTCAAGCTTACCCATGATGCGCTCGCCACTGAACAGGCCGCTGCGGCTGAAGGCAAAATCAAGCAGGCGCAGCACATCGTACTTACTCAGCTGGGTAACCCATTCTTCATACTGATCCAGTTTACCGGCGGCATAAATCCCGCCGATCAGCCCGCCCATCGACGAGCCGGCAATCGCCCGGATGCGATAATCACTGTTTTTCTCCAGCCAGCGAATCACGCCAATCTGTGCCAGACCGCGTGCACCGCCGCTACCCAGTACCAGGGAAAGTTCCCGCTCGCTGTGACTCATGTTCTCACCTGTCCATGTTCAAACTGTGACTTTTGCCGCGGTCAGACAAAGTGGCTGCCGCGTTGTGTGACACCGCCTCATCATGCGCCAGGATGGTTATAAAATACAGACCCGATCGCGTCCGCTGCGCTTGGCCTCGTACATGGCCTCGTCCACCCGATTGAGCAGGCGATCGACATTGTCCTGCTCATGCACTTCGGTTACACCGAAACTCGCGCTCAATCCCGACTCCAGCGGACCGATCCGAAGTTTCTTGAGCGCCCCGCGCATGCGCTCGGCCATGGCTACCGCCCCATCACGCCCGGTTTCCGGCAGTAAAACCATAAATTCCTCGCCACCGTAACGGGCCAGAAAATCGCTGTCACGAACACACTCCTGGAGGGCATGGGCAAGCGCCACCAGCACCTCATCCCCCACGGCATGGCCATATCGATCGTTGATTACCTTGAAGTGATCGGCGTCGATCATAATGACCGACAATGGCGAGCCATAACGCCGCACCCGCGCCAGCTCCTCCTGCAGTCGCTCGTTGAGACTGCGGCGGTTGCCCACCCGGGTCAGATCATCGGTGAGTAGCAGCTGCTCGATATGCGCCTGACTGTGCTGCAACTGCTGATAGGCCCGTTCACGGTCCTTGACGAAGTAATAGAGCATCAACGCAACCAGCGAAAACCCGAGCCCCAGGTTCATCAGAAAATAGAGGGTGTTCAGCCACTGCGGCATGGGACGGGCCCGTGCGGCCAGCCACGGGTCCAGCAACGCCGACAGCACCAGCAGGAGCAAAAAGACCAGCATCCAGCGCCCGGCGGCGCGCAGGTCGACAAAGAACAGCGCCGCCAGCGGTGCGAAAAACGCCCAGATCATCACGGCACTGCTGTTGGCAAAACCGCCCAGGCTCCACATCAGAAAATAGGGCAGCAGCAGGATCAGCCACTGCTGGCTGATCAGAAAAAAGTCAAACTGCTTGCTATGGAAAAAATGCAGCGTGCTGATCAGCACGATCACGGTATAGCTCCAGGGGATCGCGCCCGACCAGGGATAACCGGTGACGGCGTACAACGCTCCCCAGAAGATCGCCAGCAAGGCGATCGCCGAGGAGACGATGGTCATCACCTCTTTTTTCAGCCGCAGATCATCGGAGTCCTGCTCGCTGACACCATGGCGGGCCCACCAGTGCAGCAGGCGCAGAGGAGTTGGAATCTTTGCCATCAACCAGTACAAATGTTACGACGCCGGGGGTGGGCGCCCTGTCTGTATCGACCGTTCACTCCCCGGCTTGAACCTCCCCGGCATTTTGTGGCCAGGCCGAGGCATCGATGGTTTCCTGATAGGCATGCCAGGTCGCGTGGCCGACCACCGGCATCCCCAGGGCCAGTCCCAGCAACCCGGTGGCAAAACCGATCAGGACGATTACC
Source organism: Pseudomonadota bacterium (assembly GCA_034190045.1). GTDB lineage: Bacteria > Pseudomonadota > Gammaproteobacteria > UBA6429 > Thiohalophilaceae > Thiohalophilus. The sequence continues at coordinate 5,869 of JAXHTI010000081.1, read as the reverse complement.
ACGATCAGCGCCGCCCAGAGCACCATGGCCGGCTTGTTGCGCAACACCGCGTTGATACTGGTCAACACCGCCGTCACCGTATCCGTGCGGCGATCCAGCAACATCGGCAGGGAAAAGGCACTGGCACAGAAGATCACCGCGGCAAAGATCGTCCCCACTGCCGACCCCACAGCGAGAAACAGGGCAAAATCGGCCAGCTGTGGATGGGCATCCACCGGGAAAAACACATGCACCATGGACGCGGCCCGCGCCCAGACCAGGAACACCACCAGCAGGATCACCGCGAAGATCAGCAAATTGCCCAGATGCCGGCGTCCCTCGCGCAGACAATAACCCAGTACCGGCTGGCGTCCGGCCTGCAACTGACGGCTGATGGAATAAAGTCCCACCGCCATCACCGGGCCGATGAAAATAAACCCCGACAGCATGGCCAGCAGCAGATACACACTGCCGTAATGCCAGGCAATCGCGCTGATGAGATAACTGATCAACAACACGGCCACGCCGTAACTGAGGCTCGGACCCGGCGCCCGGCGCAGATCCTGCCAGCCCAGTTCCAGCCAGCGTAACGGGGCCAGCGCATCCAGCTGATGGCACGGTGCGACAAACGGCAGTTCATCCGGGGGAATCGTCGAATCGCGATCCGAAGGTGTATTCATACTCTCTCCTCATCCCTTGTGCCGGGGCCGATTTCCACAAGAACCACAGTGTAAATATTCCCTTTTCCCTACCGCTATACAAGCATCAATCGACCATCAATTAACGCCCTATTAACAAGCTTATTCCAGGTGACCGCATGTTCAAGTCAATGAGTATCAAGGCCCGTCTGAGTGCAGCCTTCATCGTTGTGTTTTTGCTCTTCGGGCTCGGGGTCGGCACCGCGCTGAACGGGGTTTTCAGTACCAGCGAACGCTTCGAACATTTTTTCGCGACCAGCCAGGTACGCTACACCGCCTACCAGACCATGTTCTCCGACGGCCTGTTATCGGGCATGGCATTGCGCAACCTGGTCCTCAAGCCGCATATTCAGAAACCCTACAAGGTGGTCCCCACCGCGATCGAACGCTTCGATACGGCCTATGCCAATGCCATCAAAGCCGCCGGGGATGATGCCGGGACCCTCGAAAAGCTGAAAAAAATCGATCGCCACTGGCAGGTCTCCCGCGCCGCCAAGCTCAAGGTACTGGACCAGGTCAAGGCCGGCGATGTGCAAGGCGCCACCGAGACCCTGAACACGGTCGAACATCCCAACTGGCAACAGGTACGCATCGCCGTTCAGGAACTGACCCTGGCCGAGGAAGCCCGGGCTCGCGAACTGCGTGCACAAATGCTGGAAAACAAGAACGCAATCATCCGCAACAGCCTGTTATTGAGCCTGGTGGCGATATTGAGCGGGGCACTCATCGCCTGGCTGGTGATTCGCAGCATCAAGCGCACCTTTGGGCATGTCATTCAGTCGCTCAATGACATTGCCAGCGGCGAAGGCGATCTGACCCGCCGCCTGGACGAACAGGGCCGGGACGAAGTCGCCCAGCTGGGTGGTGCCTTCAACCGTTTTGTCAGCCGCATTCAGGAGCTGATCCGGCAGATCCGGGAAACCGGTGACACGCTGACCAGCTCGGCCAAACAGATGACGGAAATGAGCGTCGAAACCAAGTACAGCATGAATCAGCAGGAGAGCAAAATCGATCAGGTCGCCACGGCCATGAATGAAATGACCGCGACCGTACAGGAAGTAGCGCGCAATGCCGCCGAGGCGTCCAGCGCCGCCCAGTCGGCCGACAGCGAGGCCGGCAACGGCAATCAGCTGGTCAAACAGGCCATCGGTTCGATTAACGAGCTGGCCAGCGAGGTCGACCAGTCAGCGCAAAACATCGCCAGCCTGGATCAGAACGCCGAGCAGATTGGCACCGTGCTGGATGTCATCCGGGGTATCGCCGAGCAGACCAACCTGCTGGCATTAAACGCCGCCATCGAAGCGGCCCGGGCCGGCGAACAGGGCCGCGGCTTTGCGGTAGTCGCCGACGAGGTACGTACCCTGGCCAGCCGGACCCAGGATTCGACCCAGGAGATCCAGGCCATGATCGAACAGCTGCAGCAGGGTACCAAAACCGCCGTGCAATCGATGGATCAAAGCCGCGAGAAAACCGGGGCCGTGGTCGACGTGGCCAAACAGGCCGGCGAGGCCCTGACCAGTATTACCCGGGCGGTCTCGCAAATCGCCGATATGAACAGTCATATCGCCACGGCCGCCGAGGAACAATCCGCAGTCTCCGAGGACATCAACCAGAACGTAGTCTCGATCAATACGCTGGCCAATCAGGCCGCAGCAACCGCTGAACAGGCGGCTGCCAGCAGCCAGGATCTGGAACGTCTCGCCGAGCAACTGCAGCAGGCCATCAGCCAGTTCAGGGTCTGAGCCCGCGCATAAAAAACCCGCCGCCTGCAGCAGGCAGGCGGCGGGATATGTCGCGGACCCGGCCCGGGTTATTGCACCGAGCCAAAGTGGGGATCGGTGACATCGGCCGGTGCCGGGACACCGGCGACGCGGGTTCCCTGATTGACCGGACCGTTGGGAAACAGCCGATACAGCCAGCGTGAACCGCCCTCGTCCTCGAAGCGTTCGTTGAGCGCTTCGGTCAGCTCCCGGGCGTGCTGCAACTGGCCATTGTTCTCATAGTGCACCCGCAGAAACTTGATCACCTTCCAGTGATCGTCCGTCAGGTTTATGCCCAGCTCGCCGGCCGTCGACTCGGCCTGTTGCTCGTTCCAGGCCCGGAACTGTTCCAGCCCTTCATCGTCATGAATGCCGAGCACGTTTTCGCGTTTTTCTTTATTGGTCATGTCGTTCATCAACCTGTCTCCTTGCGTGTACATCATTCTGGGAACCTCCACACTATTCTTTTTCGAATAACGTTTTTGCTCCTCACTTAAAGTTTAGTTCAAATTCCTGTTAGCGCTAAATCCTACCGACTGCGCAGCAACATGCATTGAGAATTATTAATGCCCGCCACGAATTACCGTCTGCGCTCCCCGGGACGCTCCCGATTGTCGATTTTTTAACCGCTTTTAGTGTTATTCATGCCCATAGTTGACAGTGAGGCTCGGGAAATTTAAAGTAGTATTTTATATACAACATTAAAACCACCCATTCTTGGCCCGGAGTGTCCGATGCAATCGATAGCCTGGTATACCTCGCTCGTTCTGATTCTGTTACTGAGTACCGTTTTCATCGCCGTGTTGTGGCGATCGCGCGACAGCGGCGATGCCACCGAGGTGGCCCGGCGCGGTTATGGCCCGCGCGGCAAGCTGTTTGGCCTGGCGCTGGCTGCCGGCGTGGTGATCACCGCCATCACCCTGGTGCCCTGGCCGCACCAGTTGCAGGCCGGTGCCCAGGTCGATCGCATCGTGGAAGCCAGCGCCCGCCAGTGGAGCTGGAGCCTGAGCGACGACCGGGCCCGGGTCGGTGAGCGCATTGAATTCCAAATCACCAGCGAGGACGTCAACCACGGATTCGCCCTCTATGACCCGGACATGCAGCTGGTCAGCCAGATCCAGGCTATGCCCGGCTACACCAATCGCCTGCAATACACCTTCGAGCAGCCGGGCGAGTACCGGATCCTGTGTCTGGAATTTTGCGGCCTGGCCCATCACGCCATGACCGCCACTTTCACTGTCGCATCCGCGGAACAACACTGAACAAACGCGAGGTAATCCCATGACGTCATCGCTCTCCCCGGCGGCCACGCGGCCGAACGAACGCTTTTATCTGCAACTCTATATGGGTGTCACCCTGGCCGTGCTGTTACTGATGCTGCTGGCCGGCGTGCTGATGCGCGCCGCCCAGGGCACGCTCATCGATCTGTCGCCCGAACTGTTCTATCAGATCATGACGCTGCATGGTGCCGGCATGGTCGGCATTGCCGGCCTGGCAGGCGCCTCGATCATGTGGTATTTCCTGCGTCGCCACGTGTCGCTCACCCCCGGCATTTTCCTGGCCAACTTCCTGCTGTTTCTGATCGGCGTGGTCATGATCCTGGTATCCATTCTGCTGGGCGGCTTTGGCGGCGGCTGGACTTTCCTCTACCCCTTGCCCGCCAGTTCCATGGGCCTGTGGAATACGCATGCCGCGGCCGGCTTTATCGGTGGCCTGCTGGTGATCGGTGTCGGCTTCTTGCTGTTTTACCTGGATGCCGGGCGTGCCCTGATTGCCCGCTACGGCAGCCTGGCCCGGGCACTGGGGCTGGACCAGTTATTCTCGGGCAAAGTCGATCCCGATCATCCACCGGCGGTCGTGGCCAGCACCATGGTGCTGATCATCAATATCCTGGGGACCCTGGCCGGCGCGGTGATCCTGGTGATGAGTCTGCTCAACCTCTATCTACCGGCGGTGACGGTCGATCCGCTGTGGGCCAAGAACCTGATCTATTTTTTCGGTCATGTATTCATCAACGCCACCATTTATATGGCGGTGATCGCGGTATACGAACTGCTGCCCCACTACACCGGTCGTCCCTGGAAAGTGACCCGGCCGTTTCTGGCCGCCTGGGCCGCCAGCACCATCATGGTGATGATCGTCTATCCGCATCATCTGCTGATGGACATGGTGATGCCGGCCTGGATGCTGATCATGGGTCAGATCATTTCCTATCTCAGTGGCATCCCGGTATTGCTGGTCACCGCCTGGGGTACCCTGGTGCAGATCTATCGCGCCAATGTGAACTGGGAAGCGCCGGCCCGGTTCCTGGTACTGGCGGTGTTCGGCTGGTCGGTAGGCGTGATTCCCGCCATCGTCGACGGCACCATCACCATCAACAAGGTCATGCACAACACCCAGTGGGTTCCGGGCCACTTCCATTTTTACCTGCTGCTCGGGCTGTTACCGATGGTGCTGGGCTTCATGCTGCACGTGACCCGCGACCCGGGTAACCGCTTCCCGGCATGGCTGGAACGCGGCGTGTTCTGGCTGTTCACCGGCAGCGCCATCGCCTTCGTGTTCATGTTCCTGTACAGCGGTCTGCAGAGTATTCCGCGCCGCTTCGCCGAACATCTGCCGGCCTGGATCCCCCAGGCGCAGCTGGCGACCCTGTTCGCGGTGCTGGTGCTGGCCTCACTGGCAACGTACTTCCTCCTGTTGCTGCGCCGCCTGCCGCGGTTGCGCATGCAGGCATGAACACCCGACTCGCCCGCACCCTGCCCACGGTAACCGCCATGCTGGTGCTGCTTGTCGGCGGGTGGATCGGCTGGCAGGTAACGCTCGGCTTCAAGGCTTTTACCTGGGAAAGCTATCGCCGTCTTCAGGTAGAACGTGAGCCGCGGGCAGTGCCGGATATCCCCCTGCAAACCCACCAGGGCGAGCACTGGCAATTGTCCGCCGCGGCGGGAAAACTGCGGCTGGTGAACTTTATCTATACCCGCTGCCCGACCCTGTGCCGAACCTCGGGCAGTTTTTATGCCCGGCTGGTTGACGCCATCGAACAGCGGGGCTGGGATGATCGGATACAACTGATCAGTATTTCGCTGCAACCGATGTACGACAACCCGGTACGGCTGCGGGCATTTCGACAACGTTATCAGCAGCGCGACAACGATCTGTGGCTCACCACCCGGGCCACGAATCGCCGCGATCATCGACAGCTGTTAAAGGCTTACGGTGTTGTCAGCATCCCCGATCCCTGGGGTGGCATTCAGCACAATGACGCCCTGCACCTGATCGACACCTCGGGCAGGCTGGTGCGCATTCTGGATAACGATCTCGACCGGCTGCTGAACAAACTGGCGCCGCGCGTGCAGGAACGTGTTGCACTGGCTTTCGATTAATCGAGCAGGGCCCGCGCAATGGGCTATTGCCCTGGGACTGACCCTGCTG
>JAXHTI010000080.1:0-11592 GCA_034190045.1 Pseudomonadota bacterium | reverse complement strand
AAGAACTTCAGAACCAAACGTACGCCGCAGCTCATCAATCTTGATTTGGGCGCCGTAAGCCCAGATGCATAAAAGATCCGAAAAATAATCGATTGTAACCCGTGGTTCTTTCATTAATGTACCAGTGTGAATTCCTTCTGTACGCATCCTGAAAAGATGCAATCATCTACGTACCCGAATCTCGGGAAAAGCCAGGGAGAGAGCTGTCGTCAACAGCTCTCCCCCATTGCAGCCCTTACTGGTTGCGCATCCTTTCGTATTCCTGTTGATGCTCCATCATTTGATCCATCATCATTTGCATCATATCCATACGTTGCTGCATATTGCCCATACGTTGTTGCATCATTTCGGGCGACATCTTCTGGCCGGCCTCATCGCCACGCTTGCCCATCATGCCGCCGCCCATCATGCCACGCTGGCCTTCCTTGCCCATCATCATGCCGCCACCCATCTGCTCCATCATCTGCTGGCGTCCTCCCATCATTTCGTTCATTTGCCCCATGCTCTCACGCATCTCCTTCATATGCTGTTGCATGAGTTTCATATGCTTATCCTGGTCCCCGGTCTTGCGGGCCTGTTCCATCATACGGTCCATATTCTGCATACGTTCCTGCATATTCATCATGCCCCCACCATGCTGCGCAGCCGAGGCCGCCATGCTGGTTACCATGAGAATACCGAATACTAATGTTTTAGACTTCATAATCACTTCCTCCTGTTGCAATTGTTGCGCTTCTACTACATGACAAGCTTCTCTCTCAGGGAGAAGCTAACCGTCGTGATACATGTTTACTGCTTACCTCCTGGCCCCGGCCCGAGGGCCGGACTCTTGGTACGGATCTGGTTCGTCTGTACTTGCAGCGCTGTCAACCCATGCTTCGAAAAATGTCCGTGATCGTAATATAGAACATCAATCACGACACCATCACTACCAAAGACGAGCGTGTAAGTCCTATGCCATTCCTTTTTTCCGATATCATACAGCCAACCATCCTTTCCATTGGGGAGCGTCAGCTCGTTATCTGCCTTACCGTGATGCGCGAAAGCTGTATTCTTGTCAATAGCGCCCAGCGGATACATCGACAGAACTTTCTCCGGTTCTTCATTCAACGAAAATTTGGGCGGCATTTCAATGCGACCCTCCTGCGCTACTGACACTGTCCAGACCGATGTCAGCACGACAATCAACAGCGCGCCAATCCTGTTTTGTATCTTCATAAAGACTTCCTCCGCTTTGATTTCTGTCTACTCATATATCGCCGGCGCTTACTTTGCATATAAACGATCATTCCATTGTCGTCACAACACCGCTGACTAGCTGCCCCGGGTTCGTGCAGGACGATCGGGCGCTCATCTCGAGTCATTTAACGGGTTAGTGCCGATATTTATGTTCATGCTCAAAAACCGCCTTAACAGCACCAGTTTTTCCAGGGTGACTAATTTTCACCTCGACACGATAGGTACCGTCTTCGGCCATCTTGAAGTAGTTGCCGAATGTCATTGCCCCGGATATAGCCATCGGTTCCAGCTTTTTTCGTATCGGCTGAAGGCCGGGACGGGAGACTTTTGCGGTTACTTCGGCCTCTGTAATGCGTTTTCCACTCTGTTCATCGAACAGGGCTACCATGACATGCTCATAATGGCTGTCTCGCGGTGTACCACCATGCATCTTTCTCTCCGGGTGTTCCGGATCATGGTCGATGACCACGGAGGCCGGTACGACCCCGAGATAGATCGAAATTCCCTGCACTGATTTCTGGTTGCTGGGTCCGGAGGCGTGTGCCGTCGAAAAAAACAGCGCAAGCATTGCTACGCTATAAATCAGATAGTTATGCAAAAGGTTTTGTCTTATCACGTTTCTCTCCTTCCTGGTTGTCAGGTGACGGTTTAAAAGTTCAGTCAAAATTGCCGTTGAGTGAATTCCCGTGGTGTTCGCGAATTCATTCAGCGATCTGCTTGCGATCCAGCAACTTGGCGTTGATAGCGACGATGACGGTGCTCAGTGACATCAGCGCTGCGCCCATGGCGGGTGATAACACTACCCCCGCGCCATAAGCAACACCGGCGGCCAGTGGTATGGCGACCACGTTATAACCTGTCGCCCATAGCAGGTTCTGGATCATCTTGTTGTAAGTGGAACGGGACAGCGCCATGATAGCCGCAACATCGCGGGGGTCGCTGCGCACCAATACCACGTCCGCCGACTCGATAGCGACATCGGTCCCGGCACCAATGGCAATTCCCAGATCCGATTCCACCAGCGCAGGCGCGTCATTGACGCCGTCACCAACCATGGCGACCCGCAGACCGCGCTCACGGACTTCACGAATTTTGTTAGCCTTTTCGTGCGGCAGCACTTCGGCGAAATAATCATCCAGTTGCAGTTCCTGCGCGACCGCACGCGCTACAGCTTCGCCATCGCCGGTCAACATCATGCACTGTATACCCAGTGCCTTGAGCCGCTTGATCGCGGCATGGGACTCCTTGCGCACGATATCCGCCAGCGCCAGGGCACCGGCCACCTCGCCATCGACGACCAGATAAACCACGGTCTTGCCCTGCTCCGTCACCTTGCGGACCGCTGAATCGTCGAATTGAAAATCGTTCGCCTTCAGGTAACCGGGACTGACGATCAGGATTTCCTTGTCTTCAACCACGGCCCTGATACCTTGACCTGTGATGTTCTGAACATCACTGGCCCGGGCATCCATCAGTTCCTGTTCCTGTGCCGAGGCCACAACGCCGCGGGCGATAGGATGTTCGGAATGGGTCTCCAGCGCGGCAGCCAGCCGCAGTATTTCTTTCTCGCTAATATCCGCCAGGGACACGATGTCGGTCACGCCGAAGCGGCCTTCGGTAAGGGTGCCGGTCTTGTCAAAGATGATCGCATCCAGTTCCCGGGCCCGTTCAAAACTGGCCCGATCCCGAATCAATAAACCATGACCGGCAGCCATACTGGTGCTTACAGCCACCACCAACGGCACGGCCAGTCCCAGTGCATGCGGGCAGGTAATAACCATCACTGTCACCATGCGCTCCAGTGAGAATTCAAAATCCTGCCCGAAGGCGAGCCAGATTAGTAACGTCAGAGTGCCGACTGACAAGGCGATATAGGTTAGCCATTGCGCCGCGCGATTGGCCAGGTCCTGGGTTCGTGAACGCGATCCCTGGGCCTGTCGGACCATCTCGATCACCTGTGAGAGGTAGGTCTCCTCCCCGGTCTTGCGGATCTCGATGGTAATGGCGCCCTCACCATTAATAGCGCCGCCAATCACTTCCTCGCCCTCGCCCCGGCTCACTGGCTTGGACTCACCGGTCAACATCGCCTCGTTGAGGCTGCTGCGGCCGTCGATGATCACCCCGTCGGTGGGGACCTTTTCCCCCGGCTTGACCCGGACATGATCGCCCTGTTGCAGTTCCTCCACCGAAATGTCCTCCAGATCGCCGCTGGCAGTCAACCGGTGGGCTTCGGTGGGCATGAGTTTGACCAGCGCCTCGAGCGCACCCGAAGCGCCCATTACCGATTTCATTTCGATCCAGTGGCCCAGCAGCATGACGTCGATCAGAGTGGCCAGCTCCCAGAAAAACACCTTGCCGGACAGGCCGAACACCACCGCAGAGGAATAAAGATAGGCCACGGTAACGGCCAGCCCGATCAGTGTCATCATGCCGGGGGCGCGCTGGCTGATTTCCGAGATGGCACCAGTTAAAAAGGGCCAGCCGCCGTAGAAAAACACGCCGCTGGACAAGATAAACAGAAGATAGCTGTCGCCGGTGAAGGCCAGCATCTCCCGCAGACCCAGAAAACTCTGAATCATCGGCGACAAGCCGAGGATGGGAATCGTCAGGATTATTGAAATCCAGAAACGCCGACGGAAATCCTTCACCATCGCGGCGTGATCGTGGCCGCCGTGATTGCTCTGATGTGAACGGTTATGCTGATGACCGGAATCCTGTCCGGCATGGTCGTGGTGATGGTGCTCCATCAGTTGTCCTTTTGGCTGATTTCACGCCGTTTTTGTTCATATTCTTGCTGATCGATCTCGCCACGGGCATAACGCTGGTCGAGTATATCCAGCGCAGTGTTACTCCGCCCGCCTTGGTTGCCGTTGGCGTTCATGAGCCAGCGTACCGCCGCAACAATCAGGACAATCAGGATGATCCAGAACAGCAATCCGAATATACCCCCTGCGCCGTGCGTAAACCCAATTCCTCCATCCATCATAATTAACTCCCTGGAAGCAGTGTTTGTTTGATTAGCAGCAATGCCGTTTATTTGACAATCGCCATCTGATGGCCTTCACCACCCGGCAAATCGATTGTTTTGATCACTTTCAACGACTGTTGATCGATCACCCAGATTACCGGTTTGCCGCGACTGGAGACATAGAGGGTGCCCGTGTCCGGGATGGTGTTCAGATGATACGGCGCCGGTTCAAGCGAAACGGAACGAATTTCACCGCTTTCAGTATTCACCGCCGACAGGGTTGCGGCCTTCTTGCTGGTGACAAACAGGGTTTTACCGTCATCACCAATATCCAGTCCGTGAGTATCAGGACCTATCTCATAAGTACGCACAAGCTTGCCACTTTCGACCGATATAGCGGCAACTTTACCGACCCGCGGATTGGTGACATAAATGGTCTGTTCGTCGGTTGAGAACACCATATGCTCTGGCGCGGCCCCACCTTCCAGGGTGCGCAATGGCTTCCAGCTATTCAAATCGATTTCAGTAATTGTTCCGTCGCCGCTGTTGCTGACATAGGCGCGCCGGCCGTCGCGGGTAATCAGTGTGTAGTTCGGCGCGGGTCCGGTCGGAATGCGGCGCACAATCTGGTTGGTGGTCATGTCCAGCACGCTGACATCCCCGCGAGTGGCATGGGTGGAGATAACATAGCGGCCGTCCGGGGTGACCGCCTGATGGTGACTCCACCCTGCCACGGGAATGGTCTGCATGACATGGCCGTGCGCCGGGTGAATCAAATAGAGCTTGCTGGTGGGCTCATCGGCATCGGCACCGACTGCCGACGCGCTTTCCGCCAGGCTGCCGGCTACCAGGTACTCACCGTCCGGCGTGGCCACCAATCCGTGGGGGTTGGTGACATTCGCATACTTCGCGGTGATGCGGTGTGTTTTGGCGTCCACGGCGATGACCTGGTTGGCCGAGCCCAGTGGAATATAGACCGTCGGCGAGGCGAAGGCTGTTGCCGCCCCACCAAGCATGATGAACAACATCGTTAAGGCACGCGAAAGGGATTGAATCATTGCTATCTCCCGAAGCAGTTTAATTTGCATTCAATTCGAGATTTTCAACAGTTCACGCAGCTGACTCTCGGTGGGTTGTCCGCGACAAACGACCTGATCGTCTACCAGCAGATTGGGAGAATGACGGATTTGATGCTGGGCAACCAGCTCAGGGTTGTCCTCGACATACAACACTTCATACGGCACCCCCAGATGACTCAGTTCGTTTTCCAGATTAACCCGATGAGTGCACTGATGAGTGGCGATGATTTGCACTTTCATGATTGTCTCCTGATGCCCGAGTGACAATAACCGGGCCACGCAAGTTGATTTTCAAATCGACCATAGCGGCCCCTCCCTGTCTTGAAGGTGACAAGATCATTACAATAATGTAATTTAACTGTCGCAGTTTTTCAGGAGGTGTTGTCCCGAATTACGTTCCGGTATCCGGTACCGTACCGGGCGTGCGTTAAGCAGCTACATCTCACTCTAGTTACTGTTCTGGATGAACGCCAGGATATCGCGCGCTTCCTGTCCAGTTAGCCCCGCCCGCACCCGCATATGCGTCACGATGGGCTTCCATAAATCATCACGAAACTCCCGGGGATCACGCATGTTGTGGCAGCGCATGCAGTTTTCCGCCCAGCTTTGGGCGCCACGGGTAATGTCACCGGCTTTGGGTTCATTTTCTGCCGCGCTCACGACACCACCCTGTATCATTGTCAGGCTCAAAGCCCACACAAAAAGCAGCACCATTCTTATTCCGATTGAATAACTCATCGTATTGTCTCCTTAAAATCCGTAAGCTATTTGTGCCAGGATGCGGTTATCGTCAGTCGCTGAACCCGTCTGGCCGTCGTTACTCTCATACGCCAGCTTGGCGATGACATTGGCGGCAAACAGATAGTTAAGGCCCAGCGCCCACTGTTTCTGGTCATCGTCGGCGTGCGGCGAATCGAAGTCGGTATAGCGAACCACGCCTTCAAAGTTGCTCGGCAAAAACTTGTATGACGCCTGGGTATACCAGGTCTGCCATTCTCCACCCTCTACTGAAGGCAGCTCCGCCACCTCTGCACGCAGGTATTCGCCCCGCAGTTCCAGATCGCGCCATTGCCAGGCAAAGTCGGCGCCGATCACGTCATAATCCTGGGGTGGCTGTACTTCGGTCTGGTCCTGCGCCTTCCCGGTGACAAAAGAGAGAGCCACCTCCAGGCCCGGAACCGGCAATAACCCAAACCGGCCACCCACGCTTTTGTCACCATCGATATCCCGGGTCCGACCTTCGGCCAGAATCTCATGGACCTCACCGCCATCCAGTTCCAGTTCAGGCCCGTTTGCGATATATAGGGCATAGTTACCGCGTATCGCCCCCATTGGGAGACCACCCCGTACCTGCAAACCCGTGTCGGAGACCGGGGCGGCGCCGCCGTGCCCGAAGCCCGGCGGCGCCGAAGGCAGTTTGTTGATCCAGGAAGGATGGAGATTCTGGCGGAACTGGCCGACGGGGCTGAGGAACTTGCCCGCCACGAGAACAGCATAATCGTTGAGAAACAGGTCCAGAGTCAGATATTCCAACTCCGTCTCGGTTTCGCCTTCGGGACCTACCGTGATCTCCAGCTCGGACTCCAGCATCATCAAGTCCTCATACTGGTAGTGAAAAATCGGTGCGAACTGGACCTGGTTAAAACTTCCTGTGGAGTCTTCAGAGTCTATATAGCTGACCGCACCATAACCGGCGAGATGGACCACGGAGGTTGCCTGCTTCCACTCCGATTGCTTACTGGCAACCTCCTTTATCTTGGTTTGGAGATCTTCGACCTGTTGTTTCAACGCATCGAGTTCACTGGCCAGTACCGGTGCAGATAACAGACATGCGCCAATGATCAGGCCAAGCTTCGTGCTTTTTTGAATCCCTGGTGTGGTACACATAATGTTTCTCCGCGGGTGGTGGGTTGATTGTTTATTGACCGGATCGCCATTTTTCACTCGATCTTGATTCTGCCGCTCATTCCGGCTTCCAGGTGGCCGGGTATCAGGCAGGCGAAATCAAATGTCCCGGTGTTATAGAACTTCCAGACCAGATCGCCCTGCTCGCCCGGGGCCAGCGATATCATGTTTGGTTCCGCATGCGCTATCCCGGGCATTTTTTTCATCATATCCGCATGTTCCTTGAGTTCATCCAGGGTACCGATCACCATTTCGTGAGTAATTTTTCCCGTGTTCTTCACCACGAAACGGATTGTTTCACCCGCCTTGAATGTCATTGACGCCGGCTCAAACCGCATGGTGTCATTCATCAACACGGTAATGGTACGGTCGACCCTGACCGGATTACCTGGGCGGCCGGCGGCGACCTCGTGGGTCTGGTCATCCATATGCGACATGGCATGCGAGCCATGATCCTGATGACTATCGGCATGCTTGCCACCTGCTATTACCAACCCGGGAAAAGCAACCAGCATCAACACTTGAATTATTGTTCTCATCGAACAGGTTCTCCTTGTTGTATTATTCAGTCAAAACCAGAAACGGGCACCAGCGACACATCGTGTCTCGGCGGTATCTTCACCTGCGGCCTGAGCCAGATACTTCATGCCAGCGAAGACTCGCTGCCGGAATAGAGTCGTTGATGGGAGGCGATGTGTAGACTGCCGGCTAAATTAATCTGATCGGGCAACACGCTGTGATACTGGACACCTCGCTTTATCCGAGTCTTCCCCCGGTTATAACTCCTGATTTTTACGACTGATTTCGGATATCCCCAGCAGGCCGCGCCCTGCTTTACTTGTGAAAAATAACGGGGTTACCCTGTCCCGGAAGTGACCCATTGATTACAATGTTGTAATGGTTATGTCATTTTTTGGTCAGCCGATAGAAAGTAGCCTGAGTTTGAATAGGAAGAACATTCGAGTCGGCATGAGGCTTCACGAAATTATCCGTTTATGCCTGAATAGAGAGGACCAAGCATGAAAATCCTGATCGTCGAGGATGAATCCAAGATCAGTGAATACCTGCGCCAGGGACTCACCGAAGCGGGCTATATGGTGGACCTGGCCAGAAACGGCCTCGATGGTCACCACCTTGCCATGACGGAAAAGCACGATCTCATCATCCTGGACGTTCTGCTGCCCGATATTGACGGATGGCGAATAGTTCAATCCCTGCGCGAGGCGGATAACAATGTCCCGGTACTCTTTCTCACTGCGCGAGACAGCATCGAAGACCGGGTCAAGGGACTGGAGCTTGGTGCCGACGACTATCTGGTCAAGCCGTTTGCCTTTGCCGAACTGCTGGCACGGGTGCGGACCCTGCTCCGCCGTGGTAACACAAACGCCACAGAAACGACGTTGACGGTCGCGGACCTCGAGCTTGACCTGATGCGCCGGCGCGTCACCCGATCAGGAAAAAAAATACAGCTCACAGCAAAGGAGTTCGCCTTACTGGAATTGATGTTGCGACATCGCGATGAAGTATTACCGCGCTCGTTGATTGCATCGCAGGTGTGGGATATGAACTTTGATAGCGACACGAATGTTATCGATGTTGCCATCCGTCGTCTGCGCGCCAAGATCGATGATGATTTCGAGCCGCGACTTATTCATACTGTACGCGGCATGGGGTACATGCTGGACAGCTCGAGTGATAGTTGACTCAAATGCGACTTTTACAACGCCCTCTGTCTCTCGCACTTCGTCTTACGCTGCTGTTTACCATCGCCGCCACTATTGTATTATCAGTGTTCGGCCTGGTGATCAACAAATCGATGGAAAACCATTTTTTCTCGCAGGACACGGATGAACTCAGGGTTATTGTCGATGCTGTACAGAATGCATTGGCAACCGCTAATAGCGATAAGCATTCAGCGACGCTTGAACAACGCTTCGATGATATCCTGGTAGGACATCACGACGCCTCGCTGTTTATTACCACACGGGATAGTGGGACTCTCTATATCAGTCCCGAGCCGGATCTCTCCACCATCAAAATCCCGCATCAAAGTCAGTTGGAAGCTGACCTGGAACGTCGATGGAACTACAATGGCTTGCCTTACACCGTATTACTCCGGACATTCAACGAAATCGGGCCTGATAACAGGGGACCTTTTCGTATTGTGGCTGCCGTTCCGTTTGATGATCATCTCCACTTTCTGAACACGTTTCGCCGTAACCTGTGGATTATGATTGCCGGAAGTGTGATTGTAATGAGCATCATGGGGTGGGTCGCAGTCCGACGAGGACACGCGCCACTTCATGAAATTATCTCCCGAATTCGTCGTATCAGCGCGAGGGATCTGAATACTCGCTTGCCCTATGAGGGCGTGCCATACGAACTTGTCGATCTCGTGACCTCGTTCAACGAGATGTTGCAACGCATGGACGAGGCATTCCAACGGCTTGCGGATTTTAATGCCGATATCGCTCATGAACTTCGCACACCCATAACCAACTTGATGACCCAGACTCAAGTGGCTCTTTCACGTGCACGAACCATAAATGAATACCAGGATATCCTCTATTCAAACGTAGAGGAATACGATCGATTAGCGCAGATGGTCAATGATATGTTGTTTCTGGCCCAGACCGACAATCGTAAGAAAATCGACGTCGGGCCAGTAAAACTTGATGAGGAAGTGGATAAGCTGTTCGATTATTATGGCGGTTGGGCCGAGGAATGCGGTATTGCACTTGAGCGAACAGGTGCGGCCGCCATCCAGGGCCACCAGTCAATGCTGCGCCGGGCATTCGGTAATCTCATCTCCAATGCCATTCGTCATACACCCGCCGATGGAAGTGTACGAGTGACAATCAGCACTGAAAACAGCGGGGTCACTATTACTGTCGAAAACCCTGGTCAGACAATCCCGCCGGAACATCTCTCAAAGTTGTTCGACCGCTTCTATCGTATCGATTTCTCTCGTCAACAAGGCGTTGATGGTGCCGGGCTGGGTCTTGCTATCGTTAAATCGATCGTCACGGCGCATGGGGGAAATGTTGATGTTACCTCGTACAATGGGCTCACAAGATTCCAGATATCCTTACCGTTACACCAGGGGCCAATCAGTACGGACAACAGGTTAAGGCGCGACAAATAGATAGGGATGCCATCTACAATATGCCTGGATTTTCCCTCGCAGACGGGATGTCAGTTTATGGACGACATCTTTAGTACTTATTGTGGATAAAATACAGTCATCTTTTCACGTATTAATATTATGGGCATTTTTAGCAGTTATTGTGGAAGAATGACGGTAAGTTATTGATTATTAATATCGGATACTTTAGTACTTATCGTGGTCGACCACAAGAACTTCCACCCCTCGCAGTCGGCGATATTCTGTATCTGTTACCACATTCTGCAGACTGCTATCTGCCGACTGCCAACTCTCTTCCGCCACGGAACCAAACTCCCAACCAGTCTGTCTACCTAATATGTTTATCACGAGATCGCTCAGGCGAGATAACGCCAGCCATGACCCGATGCAGGGGGTTTGGCCAGGCAGGAGAATCAGAGTATGAACAGACGCCGCTTCATTATCACACTCGCCGGCACCACCGCGGCCACCTTGCTGGCGCCCCGGATCCTGCTCAGTGAAGAGGAACGCCAGGCGGCGATCGAGAAAATCACCAAAAGCGAAGCCGAGTGGAAGCGGATCCTGACTCCGGAAGAGTTCGAGATCCTGCGCGAGGACGGCACCGAGCCGGCCTTCTCCAGCCCGCTGGACAAGGAAAAGCGCAAGGGCACCTATGTCTGCGCCGGCTGCGCCCTGCCGCTGTTCACCTCCGGGATGAAGTATGACAGCGGTACCGGCTGGCCGAGTTTCACCACCACCCTGCCCGGCGCCGTCGAAACCAGCCTCGACTTCAAACTGGTCTGGCCGCGCACCGAATACCATTGCGCGCGCTGCGGCGGTCACCAGGGCCACGTGTTCGATGACGGCCCGCCGCCCACCGGCAAGCGCTGGTGCAACAATGGCCTGGCCCTCGATTTCATCCCGGTGTAACAGCCTGAAACAATGCCGATCGATCAAACCATGATACCCATATGGCCGAGGACGGTAATCATCAGCCAATAGCAAATAACGGTTAGTGCGACAGACATCGTCATACTGAGATAAAAATTGATCCCCTGTTTAAGAAACAGTGGCAAGGCGATAAACAGCGCGAGCGAGGGTAAAACCAGCCACACAATGCTGTAGGACAGGGAGCTGATTTTATCGATGTCCTTTGTGTCGATATACAGCCAGATCATCGCCAGCACCGAGACCAGCGGGACCGAGGCCAGGATCGCGCCGATCAGCGAGCTGCGTTTGGCGATCTCCGAGATCAGTACCACCAGCAAGGTGGTGAT
>JAXHTI010000008.1:15785-43299 GCA_034190045.1 Pseudomonadota bacterium | reverse complement strand
GCCGGCAGCGGTGACAGGATCGAGCTGTGCTGGCGCACGGAGGAGTCGCTGTTTTTGCCGGCCCGGGTCGACGCCTATCCCGAACGCCATCTCAACCGGGATCTGTATCTGTGGCTGGCGGCGCTGGCGGCCGAGTACCGGCCGAATGACGAGGCCTGGTTTACCCATAGCCAGTGGCTGACCCGCCAGGTATTACAGCGTTACCCGGGTCTGGCGGCCCGTTATCGGCGACTGGTAGAGGCCGAGCTGGCCCGACGTCCCGATCCCGCCAGCCTGCCGCGCGACGAGGCGGCCCGGGAGCAGGCGATCCGCACCGCCCTGAGCAATCCCGGCGAGGTGGCCGACCTGCCGGGCGCCAGCAAGCCGCCGCATCCGGTCCTGTTATGGCTGCATCCCGCGCCGCCGCGGGCGCTGGATCGGCGCACCGGCCAGCAGCCGGCACAGGATGACCTGCCCGAGGCAGAGGGGGATGTCGAGCAGCTGGACGACGAGCGCCGGCACCGGGCCGAACAGGTCGACATGCCGGACGGCGACAAGGGGCTGGTGTTGGATCGGTTCGAGAATATTCTCAGCTGGGCCGAATATGTCAAGGTGGATCGCAGCACCGAAGAGGATGACGATATCGACGGCGCCCAGCAGACCCTGGATGACATGGAAGTGGTGAGTGTTGCGCGGGACAGCAAGAGCACCGCCAAGCGACTGCGTTTCGATCTGGACCTGCCCGGCGAGGACGATGACGACCGATGGATCGGCGAAGGCGTGTTACTGCCGGAGTGGGACTATCGCAAACAGGAATGGCTGGCCGATCACTGCTGTGTGTTGCCAATGATCGCCGCCGATGCCCCGGCCTGCGAGCTGCCCGATCATCTACTCACCACGGCACGGCGGCTGAAAAAACAGTTCGAGTCGCTGGTACCGCAGCGGGTCTGGTTCAATCAGCAAAGCGATGGCAGCGAGATCGATCTGCACGCTTATCTGGAGCACTCCAGCGAGCGCCTGCGCGGACAGGCCATGGCCGAGCAGCGGCTGTATCGCGATTTTCGCGGCGGGCGCCGGGATCTCTCCTGCCTGTTGCTGGCGGACCTGTCGCTTTCCACCGATACCTGGGTGAACAATGACTCCCGGGTGATCGATATTATTCGCGACAGCCTGATGCTGTTTTCCGAAGCCCTGTCTGCCAGTGGCGATCGCTTTGCCATTTACGGCTTCTCCTCACGTTACCGGGATCATGTTCGCTTTCACACGATCAAGACCTTCGCCGAAAAACACAACGCCGATATCCGCGGCCGTATCAATGTCATCAAGCCGGGGTTCTATACCCGCATGGGGGCAGCAATTCGCCAGGCCACCCGGACCCTGGAAAAACAGATCGCCCATGATCAGTTACTGCTGATTCTGACCGACGGCAAACCCAACGACCTGGATCACTACGAAGGTCGCTTCGGCATCGAGGATACCCGCATGGCCATCGTCGAAGCGCGCAAGCAGGGGATCCAGCCGTTTTGCGTCACCATCGACGAGAAAGGCAACGACTATCTGCCCTATATCTTTGGCAACGACGCTTTCGTGGTGATTCGCAAACCGGCCGAACTGCCCCGCGACCTGCCACTGCTCTACGCCCGTATCACCCAGCACAGTATCTGAGATTTGAAAGAACTTAACGCAGAGGCGTTTATGCCCGTTGTTTGGGTACAAAGACGCAGAGGTCGCGAAGATTAAAACGAAAAAATCGCAAATCGACATCGGCTTGCGTAGATATAATCGAGTTCTTTTTTTTGGTTTTAGTATAAAAATTCTTCCTTTGCGTCTTTGCGACTCTGCGTTAATAAAGTCATAGATACAGGATTGATGCGTATCAAGGCGACATTTGCGGGATATTTACTAGACTGTAACAGTGCGTAAAAGCACCAGTTCTTGCCATTCATCAACCGGGGGCGGTATTGCTGGCAGTGATTAAAAAAATGGTTGTTGCCTGTGTGCTGCTGCTTGTCGTCGGGCCGTTGTCGGCGGATAGCGCGGAGTTCGATCTGGGGGAAGTTCGGGCGTTTTTTCCGGTGGCCGATCGGCTTGTGGAGCCGGAGGGGAAACCGCCGGTTACGCGGATCTACCGGGGCAATGTCTTGCTGGGCTACGCGTTTGTGACCACCGACATTGTTCCCATCCCGGCCTATTCCGGCGAGCCGATAGACACACTGGTGGCAATCGATACGACAGGGACGATCACCGGGGTCAGGATACTGGCACATGAGGAACCGATCCTGGTGGTCGGGATCACGGAATACAATCTGCAGGAGTTTATCGATCAATACGTCGGTAAAAGTGTTGATGATACCCTGCAGATAGGCGGGCGCTCGCGCCAGGGTTCGACGGTGCTGGACGGTATCAGCGGCGCGACGATCACGGTGATGGTGCTCAACGCCGGTATCACGCGCTCCCTGGAGGAAGTGAGCAAGTCACTGACCCTGTCGGATAAAGCCGCTCCACCTGGCAAGGCGAGCACGGCCGCGACTGCCGCCAAAGCACATGCACCTATATGGATACAGGTCTGGCAGGAGCGTATTTTCCAGATCGTGGTGCTGGCACTGGGATTGCTGGTGCTGCTGTTTATTCTGATTATGCAGGACTGGCTGGCACGCCATCCTCGCCTGTTGCAGCGGCTGCGTACCGGCTTTTTACTGTATACCGTATTATTCATCGGCTGGTATTCCCTGGCCCAGCTCTCCATTGTCAATGTGCTGACCTTCTTGCGCTCCCTGTTCCGGGAGTTCAGCTGGGAAAGTTTTCTCATCGATCCGGCCATGTTCATTCTCTGGTCGTTTGTGGCGGTCACCATCGTCTTGTGGGGACGCGGGGTCTATTGCGGCTGGTTGTGTCCCTATGGCGCGCTGCAGGAGTTTGTCTATCGGGTGGGGCGCTATCTGAAAGTCCCTTCGTTCGAGTTTCCGGAGGTCGTACACGAGCGGCTATGGGCCATCAAGTACGTCATCCTGCTGGGGCTGTTCGGCCTGTCACTGCACTCGATGAGCCTGGCCGAGGCCTACGCCGAGGTCGAGCCGTTCAAGACCGCCATCACCCTGCGCTTTCAGCGAGAATGGGGGTTCGTCTTTTACGCCCTGCTGATGCTGCTGGTGAGTCTGTTCAATCGCAAGTTCTTTTGCCGCTATGTTTGCCCGCTGGGCGCGGCGCTGACCTTTCCCGCCCGGTTCCGCATTTTCGACTGGCTGCGCCGGCGCAAGGAGTGTGGTCATCCCTGCCAGATATGCCGCAACGAATGTGAAGTCGGCTCCATTCGCGGCACCGGCGAGATCGTCGAAACCGAATGTCATTACTGTCTTGCCTGCCAGATAACCTACTGGAATACTCAGAAATGCCCGCCGTTGATCGATAAACGCCGTCGCCAGGAAAAGCACCGGCGCAGCGGGGGCGCGGTGGCCGCCAAGACATCACCGTCTGATCCGCCCACCTGAATGGTGAAGATCGGCCCGGGCTGGCGGGCCGGATACAACATTGCAAGTTGTGACGCCGTCAGCAAGCATGCCGCGTACAGTGTGCTAAACGGTTTAATCATGGGTTGAAATGCCTGAATAGCCAACTAGCCTTGATCACAACCTGACATAAGGAAGTCAGAATTCTGCGGTTTGATCGATGTCAAGGCGCCGTTGTTCACAAAGTCATAAAACAACAATGAAGCCAAATTCTCACCAGGAGGGGACGACAATGAAATACCTCAACACAGGCAAAACTGTCGCCAGCGTCTGCGCGGCATTTGCCCTTTCAATTACCGCTGTACCGCTGTGGGCGGCTACCGACAGCGGCCATCCCGGAACACCCGAGGAAGAGATGCGCTACAAGGGTGCGCCGGTCCCGGAATCACCCACCGGCGATACCCGCAGTACTGCGGGTCCGTCTATGACCGAGCAGGAATTTAACCGTTCCAAGCAGATTTACTTCGAACGCTGTGCCGGCTGCCACGGGGTATTGCGCAAGGGGGCCACCGGCAAGCCGCTGACACCCGATCTCACCCGCAAGAAAGGCACCGAGTATCTGAAGGCATTTATCAACTACGGTTCACCGGCCGGCATGCCCAACTGGGGCACCTCCGGGCAGTTGTCGGAAGCCGAAGTCGATGCCATGGCGCGTTTCCTGCAACATGAGCCACCGACTCCGCCGGAGTTCAGTCTGGCTGACATGAAAGAGACCTGGAAGGTGCTCGTGCCGCCGGAAGATCGGCCGAACAAAAAACAGAATCGCTATAACCTGGATAACATCTTTTCGGTAACTCTTCGTGATGCCGGTCAGGTTGCCCTGATCGACGGTGATTCCAAGGAAATCATCAGCACAATCGATACCGGTTATGCGGTACACATCTCACGCCTGTCGCACTCCGGACGTTATATCTATGTCATCGGGCGCGATGCCAGGGTCAACCTGATCGATCTGTGGATGAAAAAGCCGCAAAGCGTGGCTGAAATCAAGGTCGGTATGGAAGCCCGCTCCGTGGAAACCTCCAAGTACAAGGGCTATGAAGACAAACTGGCCATTGCCGGTACTTACTGGCCGCCGCAGTTTGTCATCATGGAAGGCGATACCCTGGAGCCGAAGAAGATTGTCGCCACCCGTGGCATGACCGTGGACACCCAGGAATACCATCCGGAACCCCGTGTAGCGGCTATCGTTGCCTCGCATGAAAAACCGGAATTCATCGTCAACGTCAAGGAAACCGGCATCGTCAAGATGGTGAACTACGAGGATCTGGAAAATCTGAAGATCACCAACATTGAAGCTGCCCGCTTCCTGCATGACGGAGGCTGGGATTCCACCCTGCGCTACTTCCTGACCGCAGCCAACAACTCCAACAAAATCGTGGTCATCGACTCCAAAGACAGCAAGCTGGAAGCGATCGTCGATGTTGGCAAGATCCCCCATCCGGGGCGCGGCGCCAACTTCGTGGATCCGAAATACGGTCCGGTCTGGGCAACCAGCCACCTCGGTGACGATACCATCTCATTGATCGGTACCGATCCGAAAAACCACAAGAAGTATGCCTGGAAAGTGGTACGGACGCTGAAAGGTCAGGGCGGCGGTTCGCTGTTCGTCAAGACCCATCCCAAGTCCAATCACCTGTATGTGGATACGGCACTGAACCCCAATGAGAAGGTCAGCCAGTCAGTTGCCGTGTTCGACACACGCAATCCGGAAAAACCGTTCAAGGTGCTGCCGATTGCCGAATGGGCGGAGCTGGGTGAAGGACCCAAGCGTGTCGTTCAGCCCGAGTACAACAAGGCGGGCGACGAGGTCTGGTTCTCGGTCTGGAACGGTCAGGAGCAGCAGTCTGCGCTGGTTATTGTCGATGACAAGACGCTGAAGCTGAAGAAGGTCATCAAGGACAAGAACCTCGTGACCCCGACCGGTAAGTTCAATGTGTATAACACCATGAAGGACGTGTATTAAGTGGTGAAACCGGCAGGCCGGGCCACAAGGCCCAGCCTGCCAACATTACAGAAGTTGCAGTTCGGGGTTCATGCCCCGCAATTCGGCCTGAATCCCGACCTGCAAGGTTTGTAAGAAACACCAAAGGCTGGTGCGTCATGAAAAACAAGTCCTGTGTGTATCTGGTCGGTACCGGGCCCGGCGATCCGGACCTGCTGACAGTCAAGGCACTGCGTCTGATCAAACAGGCCGATGTGATCGTCTACGATCGACTGGTCTCCGAACCGATTCTGGATCTGATTCCTCCCGGCAGCAGCCGCATTTTTGTCGGCAAGGCCACGGATCATCACACTCTGCCGCAGGAGGAGATCAATGCCCTGCTGGTGAAAATGGCCCACAAGGCCCGAACTATCGTTCGTCTCAAAGGCGGCGATCCGCTGGTCTTCGGTCGCGGCAGTGAAGAGGCGACCTTTCTGGCCCGTAACGAGATCGATTTTGAAATCGTGCCCGGCGTGACGGCGGCCACCGCGGCTACCACCTATGCCGGTATTCCCATGACTCACCGTGGCCTGGCGACCGGTGTCCAGATCATCACCGGCCATTCACGTAACAATCTTGATTTGCAGCACGACTGGTCCAAACTGGCCAACGAGGACACCACGCTGGTGGTGTATATGGGACTGGCGAATATTCATTATATAACCCGCAAGCTGATCGACGCCGGTCTGCCGGCAGGGACGCCGGCCGCGGCCATTCAGGACGGGGCCACACCCCGCCAGCGCCGCCTGATCGCCACGCTCGCCGACCTGGCTGAGCAAACCGCACAACAGGCCTTCCGGCCTCCGGTACTGTTTGTGATCGGCAAGGTGGTGGCACTGGCCGAGCAGATGGACTGGTATCTGCCCCGGCAACAGGTGTCGTTTAAAGAAGAAGGTGCACACCATGTTGTCTAGATTGTCACTCGGTATGCTGTTGATTGCCGGTATGTTTGCCATCACCACCACCGGCTGGAGCGCGGAGTCGATTTCGAACCAGCGCGCGGCCGAACTGCGTCACCTGGTGATCCAGGACTGCGGCTCCTGCCACGGGATGACGCTCAAAGGCGGCCTGGGTCCGGCGCTGACCCCGCAGGCCATTGGTGATAAGCCGAAAGATGCCATGCTTGCGACCGTCCTGCATGGCCGCCCCGGCACGCCGATGCCACCCTGGTCCAACCTGTTGAGCCGCGAAGAAGCCCGCTGGATTATTGAATTGTTATATCGGGGAGTGGATGAATGAGCCATATGAACGCGTGTTATCGATCCACTCTGCTGATACTGGTGTTCCTGTTCGTGACAGGCTGTCAGAGCCTGTCGCCGCGGGCGACCGGTGATCTCGGACTGGTGATCGAGCGCGCGACGGGCAGCGTACAGATCATCGACACCGGAAGTCGGACTGCGCTGGCCCGGGTCGAGGGGCTTGGCGATCTCTCTCACGCCTCGGTGGTCTATTCCCGGGACGAGCGTTATGCCTATGTATTCGGTCGCGACGGTGGGCTCACAAAGGTCGACATGCTGTTGCAACGGATCGATAAACGTATCATCCAGTCCGGTAACAGTATCGGTGGTGCGATCTCCCAGGATGGCTCGCTGATCGCGGTTTCCAACTACGAGCCCGGTGGCGTCAGAATCTTTGATGCGCAAACCCTGGAACTGGTGGCCGATATTCCGGCCATCGGTGCAAACGGCAAACGTTCCAAGGTCGTGGGTCTGGTGGATGCCCCGCAAAAACAGTTTGTCTTCAGCCTGTATGAATCTGATGAAATCTGGGTCGCCGACATGCACCGGCCAACACAACCGGAAATCACCCGTTACCGGGACGTCGGCCGGCAACCCTATGATGCATTGATCTCCGGCGAGGGACGCTATTATATCGCCGGCCTGTTTGGCGAGGATGGCCTGGCACTGCTTGATCTCTGGCAGCCACAGGCCGGCGTCAAACGGATCCTGGGTGACTACGGGCGCGGCGAGCAGAAATTGCCGGTCTACAAAATGCCGCACCTGGAAGGCTGGGCCATGGCCGGCGAGTATGCCCTGGTGCCGGCCGTGGGAGGCCATGAAGTGCTGGTGGTTGAACGTTCGAGCTGGCAGCTGGTCAAGCGTGTGCCGGTGCACAGCCAGCCGGTGTTTGTGATGGCCAGCCCCGATCAACGTCATGTCTGGGTCAATTTCGCCCATCCGGACAATGACACCATTCAGGTCATCGATGTCGCCAGCCTGGAAGTGATCGACACACTCAAGCCGGGCCCGGCCGTATTACATATGGAATTCACCCCGCGCGGGCATGAGGTCTGGGTTTCCGTGCGCGACGCCAACCGGGTGCGCGTCTATGACGCCTATAGCCGGCGCGAGATTACGACACTGGAAATGGCCTCACCCAGCGGCATATTTTTTACTAACCGGGCACATCGGATAGGCTTATGAACAGCGACCGTCAACTGAGTGAACTGGAGCGCCATCTGCTGAACGATTATCAGCATAATTTCCCGTTGTCACCGACGCCCTATGCCGATATCGCCGAACAACTCGGGGTCAGTGAACAGCAGGTCATCGACACCCTGGACAGGCTGCAGCATGAAGGACTGGTCAGCCGGGTGGGTGCCGTGTTCCGTCCCAACCGGGTCGGCGCGAGTACCCTGGCGGCCATGTCGGTTGCCGAGGATGAACTGGAATCGGTAGCGGCGATCATCAACAGTTATCCGCATGTGAATCATAATTACGAACGCGAGCACGAATTTAATCTCTGGTTCGTTGCCACGGCCGGCAGCGAAGCCGAGTTGTGTTCAGTCCTCGGGGAGATGGAAGAGAGAACCAGCCATTCCATCCTTGCACTTCCGCTCCTCGAGGACTTCCATATTGACCTGGGGTTTGATCTGCAATGGACATGAAGACACTCAAAAAGCAGCTGCAAAGCATCAACCCGCATCTGGCCAGACTGGACAAGGTCGACGATGCTCTGATCCGCACCATCGAGAACGGTCTGCCGTTGTGTTCCCGTCCCTATGCACAGATTGCCGATCAGCTGGGAATCGAGGAACAGCAAGTGCTGGCTCGCCTGGCTGCACTGCAGCAACAGGGTGTGATCAAGCGCATGGGCGTTGTCGTGCGTCACCGGGAGCTGGGTTATCGGGCCAACGCGATGCTGGTCTGGGATGTCCCCGATGAGCGGGTTTCAGAACTGGGGCGCTGCCTGAGTCAATATGACTTCATCACGCTGTGTTACCGTCGGCCGCGGGTTCTGCCCGACTGGCCGTATAACCTGTTTTGCATGATCCATGGCAAGTCCCGCGAGGAGGTCCTCGAGCGCATCGACTGGCTGGTCGAGCAATGTCAGCTGGAATCATTGCCGCACCGTGTGCTGTTCAGCCGGCGTCGTTTCAAACAGCGTGGCGCGGTTTATCGGGCCACAGATGAGAAGAGTTCGCCCGTAATAGACGAGAAACACTATGCAACTTGATGCAGTTGACAGGCAGATTATCAATGCCCTGCAAGAGGGATTTCCGATCTCGGACGAACCGTTTACCGAGGTCGCAGAAAAGCTTGCGCTGGATGAAAATGAACTGATTGCCCGTCTCGAGCGATTGCTGGCCGACAAAACCTTAACCCGCTTCGGCCCCATGTATCAGGCTGAAAGGCTCGGCGGTGCATTTACCCTGGTTGCGATGAGTGTTCGCGAGGATGATTTCGAACGCGTTGCTGAAATCGTCAACAGTTTCCCCGAGGTCGCGCATAATTACGAAAGAGAACATCATTTTAACATGTGGTTCGTGATCGCGACGGAAAACCCCAAACACATCGATGCGGTACTGACAGAGATTGAACTCGACACAGGTTACAGTTGCTACAACATGCCCAAGCAGGATGAGTATTTCGTCGGCCTGAAGCTGGCGGTGTGAGAGACAGGTTGAAACAATGCAGGCATTGAAAGAAGACAAAGTATCCATGCTGGACGAGACGGATCGCCGGATTATCCTGGCAACCCAGGATGGGTTGCCGCTGGAGCGGCGTCCCTATGACGCGGTGGCCAGCAAGCTGGGCATCAGCGCAGAGGAAGTGATGCAGCGGCTGCGAAGAATGTCAGACGACGGTATTATCCGGCGTATTGCCGCTGTGCCCAACCACTATAAACTCGGCTATACCGCCAATGGCATGAGTGTCTGGAATGTCCCCGATGAGCAGGTGGTAGCGCTGGGCAAACAGGTCGGTGCGCTGGATTTTGTCAGCCATTGTTACCGACGCCCCCGTCATCTTCCGGCATGGCCCTATAATCTGTTCGCCATGGTTCACGCGACAAGCCGCGAAGAGGCACTGGAAAAGGTTGATGAAATTGCCCGGTTGCTGGGCGAGTATGATCGCGGGCACGACGTCTTGTTCAGTCGCCGTATTCTGAAAAAAACCGGAATGCGGTTGACCCCCTAGGAGGCCATTATGTTCAGAATCACCCAGTATATGAAAGAGCTGGATAAACTCGTCAGGGGAGCGGATGCCATATTGCCGCCCCGGCGCAAGCCCACGGGCCCGGTCATCATCTGGAATCTGATTCGACGCTGCAACCTGACCTGCAAACACTGTTACTCCATATCGGCCGACAAGGATTTTCCGGGTGAACTGGATACGCAGCAGGTCTACGAGGTAATGGATGATCTCAAACAGTATGGCGTGCCGGTATTGATTCTCTCAGGCGGCGAGCCGCTGATGCGCAAGGACATTTTCGATATCTCGCACCGCGCCAAAGAGATGGGGTTTTATGTCGGCCTGTCCACCAACGGCACCATGATCAGTGAAGACAATATCGAGCAGATTGCCGCAGTAGGCTATGACTATGTCGGCATCAGCATCGACGGCATCAAGCAGACCCATGACTATTTCCGCCGCAAGGAAGGCGCTTTTGAGGAAGCCATGCACGGTATCCGGCTGTGTCGCGACAATGGCATCAAGATCGGCATGCGTTTTACCCTGACCATGGACAACGCGGTCGAATTACCACAGTTGCTGGATCTGATGACACAGGAGGGTATCGACAAGTTCTATCTGTCCCATCTGAACTACGCCGGTCGTGGCAACAAAAACCGCAAGGACGACGTGGTGCACCAGCTGACCCGGGATGCGATGGACCTGCTGTTCGATACCTGCTGGAATAACATCCAGAACGGGATTGAACAGGAGTTTGTTACCGGCAACAACGACGCCGACGGGGTTTACCTGTTGTTCTGGGTGGCACGTAATTTCCCGCAGTATCTCGATTACATGCAGGCCCGGCTGGAGCAGTGGGGCGGGAATGCCACGGGGGTCAATATTGCCAATATCGATAACCTGGGCAACGTACACCCGGATACTTTCTGGTGGGATTACACCCTGGGCAATGTCAAACAACGGCTCTTCTCCGAAATCTGGGACGATACCAGCGATCCGTTGATGGCCGGTCTCAAGGCCGAACAACGTCCGCTCAAGGGCCGTTGCGGTCAGTGCCAGCATCTGGCCGTGTGTGGCGGCAATACCCGGGTGCGCGCCTGGCAGTTGAGCGGCGATCCCTGGCAGGAAGATCCGGCCTGCTATCTGAGCGACGAGGAGATCGGTTATGCCGGCCTGCATGAGCGACTGCAGCTCTATCCTTATTCCCGGCATCGTCGTGTGGCACAGGATTCAAAGTAGGAAAGTGGAACCACCGAAGACACTGAACTGCACTGAATGACATCTTTTGGTGTATTCAGTATTCGCTGTCACTGACACTGAAACAGATTAGGCTAACTACCGAACTACACCGAATAAGGATTTTCAGAGTATTCAGTGGTAGACGTGAGCCTGAATGCATGTGTGGACTGCAGTCAGTGGTTTAATAAGGACAGGTGCATGTTGAAGTTGTTTGATCCCATCACAAGCCGTCAGATTGTACCGCTCGTATTACTGATGTTGTTATCCTTCGCGGTTGTGGCCACTCCCGACGAGGTTTATCAGAAAAACTGTGCCAGCTGCCATGCCCCCAATCGACTGGGCGCGATGGGGCCGGCGCTGTTGCCGGGTAATCTCAAGCGTCTGAAAAAGAGCGAAGCGGCCGGAGTCATCCGGCAAGGGCGGCCGGCCACGCAAATGCCGGGCTTCGGTGACAGGCTCAGTGATGAGCAGATTGCCGCACTGGTCGAGTATATCTACACACCCCTGCCGGAGCTGCCGTCCTGGGGCGAGGCGGAGATAGAAGCGTCGCATCAAATACACTATCGCCAGTCTGAACTTGGTGATAAACCGGTCTTCGATGCCGATCCGCTCAACCTTTTCATGGTGGTGGAACTGGGTGACCATCATGCTACCGTGCTGGATGGCGACCGGTTTGAACCCATTCACCGCTTCGAAACCCATTTCGCGCTGCATGGCGGACCCAAGTACTCGCCGGACGGGCGTTATGTCTATTTCGCCTCCCGGGATGGCTGGATCAGCAAATTCGATATGTACAACCTCAAGACCGTGGCCGAGGTGCGTGCCGGAATCAATACCCGGAATCTGGCAGTCTCCGCCGATGGACGTTATGTCATGGTCGGTAACTACCTGCCGCATACGCTGGTATTGTTCGATGCGAAAGATCTCTCGGTCATCCGTATTTTCGATGTCAAAGACAAGCAGGGTCGTTCATCGCGGGTCAGTGCTGTGTATACCGCGCCCCCGCGGGGCAGCTTTGTTGCCGCATTAAAAGATGTCAAGGAAGTCTGGGAGATCAGCTACCTGGACGACCCGGAGCCGGTTGCCACCGGCTACATGCATGACTATCGCTACGAAGAAGGCTACATGGATCGCGGGCCGTTTCCGCTGCGACGCATCGTGCTGGATGATTATCTGGATGACTTCTTCTTTGATCAGGGGTACAAGCACCTGATCGGCGCGGCACGTAATGGCAATAACGGCCAGGTGGTGAACATGATCGTGGGACGCAAAATCGCCGAGATCGATCTGCAGGGACTACCACATCTGGGCTCCGGCATCAGCTGGGACTATCAGGGGCGCCGGGTGCTGGCGACCCCCAACCTCAAAAAAGGCGAAGTCAGCATCATCGACATGCAAACCTGGGAGACCATCAAAACCATCCAGACTCACGGCCCGGGCTTTTTTATGCGCAGTCATAAAAACAGTCCCTATGCCTGGGTCGATGTGTTCTTCGGTCCCCACCATGATGAAGTTCATATCATCGACAAATCGACCCTGGAGATCGTCAAAACCCTCAAACCCGAGCCGGGCAAGACCGCCGCCCATGTCGAATTCGACCGCGACGGCCGCCATGCCCTGCTGAGCATCTGGGACGAGGAAGGCTATGTCATCGTCTACGACGCAAAGACCCTCGAAGAGGTCAAACGCCTGCCGATGAACAAGCCGTCAGGCAAATACAACGTCTACAACAAAACAAGATATACGGAAGGCACCAGTCACTAGTTTATAGATGTTAGAAATTTATTTCACCACCAAGACTCCAAGACACCAAGTTTCTAAAGTTAAAGTAGAGAGATTTACTTTAACAGGAAATTCTTGGTGACTACTTAGTGCCTTGGTGTCTTGGTGGTTAGATACTGATTTAGTACCTGGTACCTGAGGTGTCAGCCGCCCGTCATGGACATGAAGCGCAGCACTTGTTCTGGCTTTTCGTTGAATTCGTGCCGTTCGGGTTTGAGAGCAATGGCCTTGACGATGTGCTGTTCCAGTTCGGCGTCGCTGATGCCGGCACGCAGCAGTTCGCGTAGCGGGTAGCTCTCTTCCTGGCCCAGGCACATGTACAGGGTACCGTCGACGGATAAACGCACCCGGTTGCAGGTTTCGCAGAAGTGCTGGGAGATGGGGGTGATGAAACCGATGCGCAGATCGGTGCCGGCCACCTGCACGTAGCGGGCCGGGCCGCCGCCGGGCATGACCCCGGGCAGCAGTTCGAAACGCTGTTCCAGGCGGGCCTTCACGTCCTGCAGGCTGATGTACTGATCGGTGGCGGCACGACCGGTTTCGCCGACCGGCATGGTTTCGATAAAGCGCAGGGTGAAGTCATGCTCGATGCAGAACTCGACCATGTCCTCGACTTCATCGTCGTTGACGCCCTGCATCACCACCATGTTGATCTTGATGGGATGAAAGCCGGCCTGTTTGGCGGCCATCAGGCCGTTGAGAACTTTCTCCAGCTTGCCCTGGGTGATTTCCTTGAAGCGCTCGGGTTTGAGAGTATCCAGGCTGACATTGATGCGACTGACCCCGGCGTCGAACAGGGCCTGGCCATGTTTGTCCAGCCGGGTGGCATTGGTGCTCAGGGAGAGATCCTCGATCCCGGGCAGGGCGGCCAGGCGCGCGGCCAGTTGTGGCAGGTTCTTGCGCACCAGCGGCTCGCCGCCGGTGACGCGGACACGGCGGGTGCCGAGGCGGCCGAAGGCGCCGATCACCCGTTCGATTTCGTCCGGTGTCAGCCAGTGTGCCGGCTCCTCGAAGTCCTTGAACCCTTCGGGCATGCAGTATTTGCAGCGCAGGTCGCAGCGGTCCGTGACCGAGAGCCGGACATATTCGATACGTCTGCCGAAGGGATCGATGAGGTCTGTCATACAATAACCGAGTGTGTTGCGCTGGTAACAGAACCATTATAGGTGAAAATTAGTAGTTTGTAATGTACTGAAAAACCTTTAAAAATCCGGTTAATCGGCTCCCAGGGCGGCTGTGCGGAAGAATCAATATCGTTACCGGTTCTGCCACTGCAATCGGGCATTGGAAGTGAGTAAGCGCTCACTTGGAACTAATTCAAATATTCTAAAGTAGTGATATCCTGTGCCGATATCCTAATTACCTATTTGACTTGGGGTAAACCCTGACTCTCACCGGAGGCGATTCCCGCGCGGCGGGGCAATTTGAATGCGATACTCTTTACGAAAGCGGATGATACTCGGTACCGGCCTGATGCTGGTGCCCCTGTTGTTGCTGGGAATTGTCGGCTATCTGCTTTATCTGCAAACCATTGATTCGTTCGAGTCGGTGATCCAGGAAAGTCTGCCGGTAGGTCTGCCGGTCAGCGAGCTCCATCGTGACATCCTGCGGCTCGATATGCCGCTGGACAGATACCTGCTTACCGGCAGCCAGCGCGAGCGTCAGCGTTTCGGCAAACAGGTCCGGGATATCGATCGCCAGTTCTCAGCCTTACTGAACAAAACCGGCTTGCTGCGCGAATATCGCGAAGATATCAGTCGCGCGGCGGCGAGCTGGCGCGAAGTAGTTGCACTGGGCGAGGCGATTATCGAGCAGGACAGCACCGGTCACACCGTGCCGCTGGCGAATATCACCCACTTCGAAGAGCAGCAGCAAAAAACCGGACGGATACTGGATGAGGTTCATTCGACCCTGCAGATTGAAATTCGTACCAACTATCAAAATGCCCTGCATAACCAGCAACAGATCCAGATGTTACTGCTGGTGATGTTTATCGCCGGGGTGCTGGTTGCGATCCACATCGGTAACCGGCTGGCGCGTCAGGTGCTCAGGCCGCTGGCCTTGCTACGCGAGGGCACCGAGCGTTTCGGTAACGGTGATTTGAGTCACCGGATACAGCTGAAGAATGAGGATGAATTTGGCCAGCTGGCCAATACCTTTAACAACATGGCCGATGAGCTGGAATTTCTCGCTTCGTATGACAGCCTTACCGGTTTGTTGAACAAGCGTGAGTTTGAACTGCGCCTGCACGATGAAGTCCGTCGGGCCAAACGTGCCCGGCACCCGTTTGTGTTGTTACTGGTGGATCTTGATTATTTCAAACAGGTCAACGATACCTATGGGCATCCCGCGGGTGACCACACTCTGCGGGTGCTGGCCTCGCTGTTGAAAAAACAGGTACGTGAAGCAGACTACGTGGGACGTTATGGTGGCGAGGAGTTCGGAATTATTCTTACCGACACCTCGGAGAGTGATGCCCGGGATACGGCCGAACGCATCCGTCAGCTGGTCGAGGAAAAGGCGTTCGCCATCAGCGACAGCGCGACAATCAACATCACACTCAGTGTCGGCCTGGCCTGCTACCCCGATGACGCCGCCAACGCCGAAATGCTGGTCGCCTGCGCCGACGAAGCCCTCTACAAGGCCAAGGACAGCGGCCGCAACCGCGTGATCAGCTTCAGCGACATCTGAATTGTCACTTTCTTAAGAACTGTGGAAGGAACGCAGAGTACGCAAAGGCGCAAAGAACGCAAAGTTGTATAAAAACTTACTAATCAATATTCAGAACAAATATCTTACGAGAAAGTTAGTATATTTCCCCGGAGTCTATTTGTTAATTCTTTGCGAACTCTGCGTCTTTGCGTTATTTCCAGTGAATTCTGAAAAATGGTGTGCAGTTTTCAGGTCCGCGAGCTTTTGCCGCCGTTGGTTTCGCGCATCATCATGGCCATTTTAACCAGGTCGGCGATGGAGCGGGCCTGCATCTTTTCCATCACCTTGGCGCGGTGGACTTCCACGGTCTTGACACTGATTCCCAGTTCTTCACCAACATCGCGATTGGGCTTGCCGGTGACGACCCGGTCCATGACTTCCTGTTCGCGGGTGGTGAGGTTGTCATAGCGGGCCTGCAGGTTTTCCAGTTCGGCGCGTTGTTTGAGTCGATCGCGATGTTTTTGCACCGCGGCCTGGATGGTATCCAGCAGAACCTGGTCGTTGAACGGTTTCTCGATGAAATCGACCGCGCCGTTTTTCAGGGCGCGCACGGCCATGGGCACATCGCCATGGCCGGTGACGAAAACGATGGGCAGGTCGATGCCCCGCTCGCAGAGAATGTGCTGCAGATCCAGCCCGCTGATGCCCGGCATGCGGACATCGAGGATCAGGCAACCGAGCGAGTCCTCGGTATAGTTGTCCAGAAACTCATTGGCCGACCCGTAGGTCCGGATATTCAACCCCACCGAATCGATCAGCCACTCGATGGATTCGCGCACGGCCTGATCGTCATCTACTACATGGATTGTGGCTTTTTTCATTCGTTATATTTGGCTTTTGTTTACCGAGCATTCGCGGTATCGCGCCATGAGACCGCAATGGCTCTGTTGCCCCTGAACACTCCGTTCTCGGGCGACTACTGCGGAATTCAGAAGAAACCGGGGGGGCTCCGGTCTGGCCCTGGGCCAGGTATCCCCTGAATTTCGCAACCCGTGGGGTTATCGGCAATGTGACACGGTTCTCAAATTTTTGTGTCCCGATTTGTCCCGGTTGCTATGCCGTTAAAGTCCCTTGTTTTCCCTGGCCTTTAAACCTTATCCAGCATATATGAGGAGGACGGCAGAGCGTTATTGGGGATTACCCTAATTTCAACGCGGTAGGCAAAAAAAAAGCGCATCCGGAGGATGCGCTTTTCAGGGCCGTCGGGCGGACTATCAGATGGTCTGGTAGTAGAGGTTTTGCGGGTGATTGGCCTGGGCGAAGAAGAACCAGCGCTCGAACAGCAGGCCGACATATTGCACCACGAAGGCGGCGGCCAGCACCTGCACACTGGCGGCGGTGAGGCCGGCCCACAGCAGAATCAGCGGCACGGGGAACACCAGTACCAGGAAGATGTACTTGATCGACTTGAACCAGGCCGCGCTGGCGCCGTGGAAATATTCCCGGGTGTTGTAGGAACCGCCCATCATACCCATGGACTTCTGGACCACGGCGTTATGGCGCATACCGATGGCGCTCTGCACGGTCGATTTATACTTGATCCGGGCATTGCGATAGAGCGAGGCGGCGCGGGTAATCAGCCCGACCACGGTCAGAATCACCGCCCAGGCACCGTAGAAACCGGTCAGGCCGGAGTCCATCCAGGCGGCCAGCGCGGTGGCCAAGGTGAAGCCGGAGGCGGCGCCCAGCAGGGTGTAGTTGATCACGGTCAGGACACTGGCCCATTCCTGCAGGAACTTGATGCTGGCGTAGATCATGCCGGTGGCGATATACAGGGCAAACACGGCAAGCGTTGTGGCTGCCCCGACGATCAGCGCCGGCTGGTTGGGGATCGCGTTGTGGAACCAGTTCGGCTGCCAGCCGCTGAAGTGCAGCACGCCGTAGACGAACACCAGGCCCATGACGGCCGGCAGGATGATGACCTCGCGCGAGAGCCAGGAGGTTCGCCACTGGCTGGCGGCACGCCAGGCCCGTTCCGGACGCCCCAGGTGCCAGAACGATGCCGCCAGGCCGGCGATCATCAGCACCAGGGCGAGGATACTGCCGGTGACATAGAAGTTACTGCTCTGCGCCGGCAACAGGTTGACCGCGGAGTACAACTGACCGCTGAACAGCGCCAGAAACAGCCCCTGACCGGCACCGATCAGGGTGGTAAGAAAGATAACGGAAAATGCAGGATGCATAGAAAATTCTCCAAACAAATACTAGTAACGAGTCCCCAGAACCTGGGCCTGTTTTACAAGAGCCAGTCGTCCAGGGTGACATCCTTGGTAGTCTTGTGCCGGATATCCTCTTTCTTGAGCGGATTATCCACGCGCACCAGCTCGTCTTCATGGATGTGCATCTTGGTCTTGCGACGCGGCAGGTAATGATTGGCCGGCTTGGTGCCCCACTCGGGCATCAGCGGGTAACCGCCCTGTTCGCGAATGGCGACAGAGACTTCGGAATCCGGATCATGCACATCGCCGAACAGCCGGGCGTTGGTCGGGCAGGCCATGACGCAGGCCGGCTTGCGCTCGGCTTCCGGCAGGGATTCGTCATAGATGCGATCCACGCACAGGGTGCACTTCTTCATCACCTGCTGCTTCTCGTCCAGCTCGCGGGCGCCGTAGGGGCAGGCCCAGGAGCAGTATTTGCAGCCGATGCATTTGTCGTAGTCCACCAGTACGATGCCGTCGTTTTCGCGCTTGTAGCTGGCGCCGGTCGGGCAGACCGGGACACAGGGCGCGTCTTCACAATGCAGGCAACTCTTGGGGAAGTGGATGGTTTCCGTGTTCGGGTAGGTTCCCACTTCGTAGGTCTGTACCCGGTTAAAGAAGGTCCCGGTGGGATCCTTGTCATACGGATTTTCGTCGAACAGCGGGCCGGCGGCGCCGGACGTGTTCCACTGTTTGCAACTGGTGACGCAGGCGTGGCAACCCACGCAAACGTTCAAGTCGATTACAAGTGCTAGTTGAGTCATATCACTAAACCTTTATCGATGCATTCTCAACAAAGAGGCAAAAACATCCCTGTTTCTGTGGCTCTTTGCGTTTAATCAGTTCTTCTGCTTGCTGAACATGCCGGCAAAGTACTGCAACCATTTACGCCGTGGCGGGGTACCCGGTACAGCGTGCATTTCCTTGTACTGCGGGAAGGTGACCGGTTCTTCATCCTCGCCCGCCGGGTAGACGCGTACGCGCACGTCATACCAGCCGGCCTGGCCGGTGACCGGATCCGAGTTTGAAATGTGTTCCCCGGCTTCATGGGCCGGCAGCTCTTCACCGATGACATGGTTGAGCAGGAAGCCCTGCTTGGATTCATTGGCCTTATCGCTCAGGTTCCAGGCACCGCTGGCCTTGCCGATGGCGTTCCAGGTCCAGACAGTACCCGGCTCGACCGCTTCACTGTAACGACTCAGACAACGCACCTTGCCGTGCATGGATTCAACCCACATCCAGGATTCGTCCTCGATACCGGCCGCTTTCGCGGTCTGCGGATGGATATACAGGAAGTTGTAGGTATGAATCTGCCGCAGCCAGGCGTTCTGTGAATCCCAGCTGTGATACATGGCCATCGGCCGCTGGGTTACGGCGTTGAGCGGATACTTGTGCTTGTCGCTCAGCTGTGACTCCAGCGTTTCATGGTAGAACGGCAGCGGATCGAAGAAGGTCTCGATACGCTTGCGCAGATGCTTGGGCGGCACGCGACCACCGGGGTTGCGGTCCTGCGCGGCCAGGCGGAACTTCTGCAGCACTTCGGAATAGATGTGGCAGTTGATCGGCTCGGCGTAGCGGGTCAGGCCGTTGCCCTGGGCCCACTGCAGGTAACCCTGGTTCCAGTTACGCATGTACTGGTAGGACTTGGGCAGTTCGTAATGGAAGACACAGTTGTTCTTCTCGTACATCTTCCACTGGTCCGGGTTGGGCTCGCCACGCATGGCCTTCTCGCCGCCCTTTCCGCGCCAGCCGGCCAAAAAGCCGATGCCGGAACCGGGGGCGGTTTCGAAGTTGGTGACAAAGTCCGGGTAGTCGCGGAACTTGCGGTTACCGTTTTCATCGACGAAGGCCGGCAGCTTGAGGCGCGAGCCCAGCTCGATGATCACTTCCTGGAACGGCTTGCAGTCGCCGGTCGGCGGCACCACGGGGATACGCACCGAGTCCACCGGGCCGTCATATTCGGAGATGGGCCGATCAAGCATGGACATCACGTCATGCCGCTCAAGATAAGTCGTATCGGGCAGCACCAGGTCGGCATAGGCGACGGTTTCGGATTCGAACGCGTCGGCCACGACCAAAAACGGGATCTTGTACTCGCCGTTGTCATCCTTGTCGTTGAGCATCTGCCGAACCTGGTCGGTGTTCATGGTGGAGTTCCAGGCCATGTTGGCCATGAACAGGAACAGGGTGTCGATGTTGTAGGGATCGCCGCGATGCGCGTTGGTGATCACGTTGTGCATCAGGCCATGCACGGAAAGCGGATGCTCCCAGGAGAAGGCCTTGTCGATCCGCACCGGCTCGCCCTTGTCGTCGACGAACAGATCGTCCGGATCCGCCGGCCAGCCCAGTGGCATACCGTTGAGCGGGGTGTTCGGCTGTACGTCGTCCGGCGAGGTCGGGTTCTTCGGGCACGGCGGGATCGGGCGCGGGAAGGGCGCCTTGTGGCGGAAGCCGCCGGGACGATCGATCGTACCGAGGATCGACATCAGGATGCTCATGGAACGAATGGTCTGGAAGCCGTTGGAGTGGGCGGCCAGGCCACGCATGGCATGGAAGGCGACCGGGTTGCCGGTGACCGATTCATGTTCGTTGTCCCACACGTCGGTCCAGGCGATCGGCAGTTCGATCTTCTCGTCGCGCGCGGTGATGCCCATTTCATAGGCCAGGCGACGAATAGTGTCGGCCGGAATACCGGTGATGTTCTCGGCCCATTCCGGGGTGTACTGCTGGACGCGTTCAGTCAGCATCTGGAAGGCCGGCTTGACCGGGGTGCCGTCGGGCAGTTTGAACTCACCCAGCAGATAGGGATCGGCGCCGGGGGTGTGGGTGGAGATCGGCTTGTTCAGCTCGCGGTCCCACCACAGCTTGTTCTGCGGATCGAAGCAGCCTTCTTCTTCGGGTACTTCGAAGCGCACGAACATGCCGTACTCGGAGCTCTCCTCGTCCAGGTTCACCAGCTCGGCAGAGTTGGTGTAGTTGATCAGAAAGTCGCGGTCATACAGCCCCTGCTTGATGATCTCGTGGGTCAGGGCCAGCATCAGCGCGCCGTCGGTACCGGGTTTGATCGGCACCCATTCGTCGGCGATAGCCGAGTAACCGGTGCGTACCGGGTTAATGGAGATAAAGCGGCCGCCGTTGCGCTTGAACTTGGACAGTTCCATCTTCAACGGGTTGGAGTGATGGTCCTCGGCGGTGCCGATCATCACGAACAGCTTGGCGCGCTCCAGGTCCGGGCCGCCGAACTCCCAGAACGAGCCGCCGATGGTGTAAATCATGCCTGCGGCCATGTTGACCGAGCAGAACCCGCCGTGGGCGGCGTAGTTCGGGGTGCCGTACTGCTTGGCAAACAGCCCGGTCAGGGCCTGCATCTGGTCGCGGCCGGTGAACAGGGCGAATTTCTTCGGGTCGGTGGCGCGCAGGTGGCCCAGGCGCTCTTCGAGCATATCGAAGGCCTTATCCCAGCTGATCTCTTCGAATTCGGCGTCGCCGCGGTCGGAACCGGGCTTGCGCATCAGCGGCTTGGTCAGCCGGGCCGGGGAGTATTGCTTCATGATCCCCGAGGAACCCTTGGCACAGATGATGCCCTTGTTCAGCGGATGATCGGGATTGCCCTGGATATAACGCACTTCCCCGTCACGCACGGTGACACGGATGCCACAGCGACAGGCGCACATATAACAGGTGGTGTTCTTGGTTTCAGTCCGCCCTTCGGGCTGCTGAATCGGGTCATGTATAACTGCCATCGTCAAACCTAGCCTTTTTAATGGGGTGCGCGATTATAGGGGCCTCCACGCACAGTGACTAATCAGGGTTATTAAAAGGTTTATAAAATCATTATATACTAAAATGGTTATGGATTAACCGTACCCAGACGGAGATAGTGACCGGGCCTGCCCCCTATCCGAAGAGAGATAGCCATAACCCGACTAAGCATCTGTTTTTATGGGAGTTTTAAGCTTGCAGGTGAGCTCGCGCCAACTATAGCTGATCGACGGTAAATTTAAACCCCGATCACGGGGGATCGCGGAAATAAAATTCACTTATATTTAGATCGGGTATAAGCCGCTGATCCAGCCTGCTGGCGGTCCGCCCTGATGGCCCGTCTGAAAACGCGGCACACCCCTGCCGGGGCAGTCAACGATATATATAAGGTGTCGCCTCATGCGCTGCGGGTATCGCAAGACAAGGGACTGGTCGAACGGCGCAAAGGATTCAGGCGGCGTGTTTCTCATCCTGCGAGCCGCATTCTGTTTTGCCGGCTGACAAATCCAGCCACCTGGCCGTATCGGCCTGGCTGGCAATAAGTATCTCTTTTAACTAGACTTTTGGGGCAATGTGAATTTTATTGCCAGTCATGGCAGAATGGATAACAAATTTCGCTGCGCTGTTACAGGCAATATGTCATGTGCGAATCGACCCGGCGCCTGGTTGCAGCGAAGATAATGGATGCTTCATTGAATTCTTCTGAACCAACAAGCCGTTTAACCCGTTCGATCGGGCGTTTGTCGCTGGTTGGCAACCGGG
Source organism: Pseudomonadota bacterium (assembly GCA_034190045.1). Taxonomy (GTDB): domain Bacteria; phylum Pseudomonadota; class Gammaproteobacteria; order UBA6429; family Thiohalophilaceae; genus Thiohalophilus. Next base: position 20,963 of record JAXHTI010000008.1, on the reverse strand, counting down.
CTGGTGGATTTGTGCAGGCACAGATTCGGTTCGCGGCATTGTGTTTGCTGTTGTGTCTCCCGTCCCTTTCCTTCGCCATTGAATTGCAGGCGGATACGGATATTGCCACGGCCGGATACTATCAACTCACATGGCAAAACGCGGATGACAACGTCCAGGTCGAGCTTCAGGAAGCCGGTAACGCCCGGTTTCAAAACGCAAAACCGCTTTATCGGGGACCGGACCGGGCACGAATGGTAACCGGTCGTCCCGACGGCACTTATTATTATCGCGTCCGGCCACTCGATGTGAACGGCACCGCCGGTGCCTGGTCTGACAGCGTCAGGGTCCAGGTCAAACATCACCCCCTGTCACGGGCGCTGGGATTTTTCATCGTCGGTGCCATCGTCTTTTTCTCGATCCTGATCGCCATTCTGATCGGCAACCGGCGCTATCACAGCAAGGAGTCACAGTGACATTATCTATCAATACCAAGCGCTTGCAGGAAGACATTGAAACGCTGGCCTCCATCGGTCGTCACGAGGACCACGGTCTGTATCGCATGGCGTTCAGCGATGGTGATATGGAAGGACGCGCCTGGTTCAAACAGCAACTGGAAGAAGCCGGGCTGGAAGTCTATGAAGACGGTGCCGCCAATATCCATGGCCGGCTCAACTGGAGCGAGGATACCCCGGCGGTCGTGACCGGCTCGCACCTGGATACGGTCCCCAGCGCTGGTCATCTGGACGGGGCGCTGGGCGTACTGGTCGGGCTGGAGTGCCTGCGCAGTATCAAGGAACAGAACCTGCCGTTGCGCTATCCGATGGAAGTAATTTCGTTCACCGATGAAGAGGGCCGTTTCGGTGGTATGGTCGGCTCGCAATCGATCGCCGGCCAGTTAACACCCGAATCGATCCACCAGGCGATCGATCTGGACGGCATTAGCCTCGCCGAGGCGATGCAGGAGCGCGGCTATGACGCGATGCACGCCCTGCATGCCCGTTATCGCCCGGAAGCCATCCACGCCTTTCTGGAACTGCATATCGAACAGGGGCCGATCCTGGATCAGATGGGGCTGAGCGTGGGGGTGGTGGATGCCATCGCCGGCCTGTTCAAATGGGAGGTGAGCCTGATCGGGACCGCCAACCATGCCGGGACGACGCCGATGCATATGCGTAACGATGCGTTTCAGGGGCTGGCGGAATTTTCCAGCGAGATCCAGCGCATCCTGGAAGAGAACGGCTCGGCGCGCAGCGTGGCGACCATCGGCCGGGTGGATATCAAGCCGGGAGCACCCAACGTGGTTCCGGGGCGGGTCGAGTTTTCCCTGGAAGCGCGCGATACCGACGAGCATACCCTCGAGGATCTGCAGCACGCCTTTCGCAAGGCGTTGTCCGCCATTGCCCGACGCCGTAACCTGATGTTCGAATTCAAGATTCTCAGCGAGATCGCCCCGGTCAAGTGCGATCTCGGCCTGGTCAATGATCTGGAAGATGTGGCCAAACAGCTGAACCATGAACCATTGATTATGGCCAGTGGTGCTGCCCATGATACACAGATGATGGCCCGTATCGCCCGGGCGGCGATGGTCTTCGTCCCCAGTAAAGGCGGGCGCAGTCATTCGGCGGCCGAATGGACCGAGCTGGTGGATATCGAACGTGGCGCCAATGTTATGCTCAATGCCCTGTACAGAATTGCCGGAGAACAAGCCGCATGACCGATGATACGTTTGATCTGAGTGAGGATCTGGATCTGAACCCCGATTTTCTGGATGTCGATCCGCTTGAAGAAAAATACCGTGCCTCGATTACCCCGGTACAGGCGATCCAGCAGTCGCTGGAGGAACACCATACCGCGCTGCTGGTCATCGATTTGCAGTACCTGGATGCCGCACGGGGCTACGGGGTCTTCTCCAACGTCGACCGGGAACAGATGCCGCATGAGGCCGAAGAGTTTTATTTCGACTCACTGGAGAATACGGTGTTGCCGAATGTGCGGCGCCTGCAGGATACGTTTCGCGCCAACAAACTGGAAGTGATCCATATTCGTATCCAGTCCCTGACCCAGGACGGGCGGGATCGCAGTCCCGGTCACAAGCGCCTGGGTCTGCATGCCGCCCCCGGTTCCAAGGAAGCGGAATTCATTCCCGAAGTGGCGCCGGTGGGCGACGAGATCGTGATCAACAAAAGCGCCAGCGGCGTATTCAATGCCACCAACCTGGAATATGTATTGCGCAACATGGGCGTCACCGGCCTGTTTGTCTGCGGTGTGTATACCAACGAATGTGTTTCCACCACCATTCGCGATGCCTGCGATCTCGGTTTTTATACCACCCTGATCGCGGACGGCTGCACCACCGTGACGCCCGAATTGCACACGGCGACGATTCGCACGGTCAAGGATCGCTACTCCCGGGTCATGAGCACCGATGACGCCATCAAGGAGATCAACAAGGTCGTGGCATGAATAGCGTCAACTCCGCGATTCTTGATCCCAATGTCGGCTGGCTGATCCTGGCCATTTTCAGTGTGGTCTGGATCTGGCTGGGCTGGTTCTGGGGGCGCAAGAACAAGGAGCTGGATGATTACATGCTGGCCGGCCGGCGTGTGGGCATGGCCCTGGGCACCGCCACGGCCATGGCCACCTGGGTGACCAGCAACACCACCATGGTCGCGCCCCAGTTTGCCCTGCAACTGGGCCTGTGGGGCATGCTGGGGTATTCGCTGGGTTCGGTGGGGCTGATGTTGTTCGCCCCGCTGGCCCGGCGCATTCGCCAGTTGCTGCCGTTCGGCTATACCAGTGGTGATTTTGTGCGTCTGCGCTACGGTGTCTGGACCTGGCGCGTGTTTCTGGTGATTTCGCTGTGCTATGCCATCGGCTGGCTGATCAGTCTGGGCATGGCCGGGGGGGTACTGATTCACGCCCTGACCGGCATCGATTACCAGATCGGCATGACGGTCATCTTGACCATCTGTGTCCTGTACACCCTGCTGGGCGGTTTGCGCGCGGTCATCGGGACCGACTTTATCCAGACCCTGCTGATCATCGGCGGTGTCGTGACCCTGGCGATCCTGACCATCAACGAAGTCGGTTTCGACCAGATGCACAGCAGTCTGCTCAAAGATCGCCCGGAACTGCTGAACCTGCTGATGCCGGCTGCGGTCATGTTCCTGTTCAACAATCTGCTGTTCGGCATTGGCGAAATCTTCCACTCCAATGTCTGGTGGTCGCGTGCCTTTGCCTTTCGCAAGGACGTCGGTTTTCGGGCCTATCTGCTGGCCGGCATTATCTGGGTACCGATTCCGATCGTGGCCGGGTTTATCGCCCTGGCGGCGCCGGCGCTGGGACTGAACGTGCCGGCCGCGGATATGGTCGGGCCCATGGTCGCCGCCGAGCTGCTGGGTTTTGGCGGCGCCGTGCTGGTCTTTATTATTGTCTTCTCGGCACTGGCCTCGAGTCTTGACTCGTTGCTGGCCGCCACCAGCGATCTGGTCCTGACCGATATCTACAAAGGCCATATCAATCCCCGCGCCAGTGATGAACGCCTGCGAGTGATGGCCAAACGCATCGTGGTCCTGTTAGGAGTCATCACCTGGTTGATCTGCCTGCCACGCATTTCCACCCTGGGCAGCCTGCTGCAATATCTGGGTGCTTTTGTCGCCAGTGCTATCTGGCCGATTGTTGCCGGGCTATACTGGAAACGGGCCAACGCAACCGGGGCACTGCTGGCCATGGTACTGGGAACCGGCTGCGGAACCTGGGCCTATTTTGGTATCGGTTTTTACGTGGCGGCACTGGTATCGGCAGCGGTCTCCATGTTGACGGTCTTTATCAGCATGGCGTTGTCACAAACCGAGTTTGAATGGGAACAGCTGAAACAGAGCCGGGAGGGCAGCGCAACATGACCGCCAGTGCCGGGTTTCTCGCCTTTATCGTAACGGCCGCCGTGGCAGTCTCCACGCTGACGCCGTTGATACTGATTTATTTATGGATAAGAGACTGGATAAAACAACAGTTATGGTAGATAAAACACATCCCAAGCTCGACGAGCGTATCGAGCCCACCAACTGGACCGACGGGCTGGATATGCCCATGTCGCTGATGGATCAGATTCCCGAGGACCCGGCGTCCCTGGCGGACCTGGCCAATCGCTCGGTGGTCTCCGGCAAACAGTTCACCCGTGAACAGGTGACCCAGTTGTGCCGCCTGGCGGCCAAGTTTGAAACCACCCAGACCATGGGCCAGTTTCCGCTCACGGGCAAAATCCTGATCAGTGCCTTTTATGAGCCGAGTACCCGGACCCGGCTGTCATTCGAAAGTGTCTGGCACCGGCTCGGCGGTGACGTGATCTCCATCACCGACCCGTCGACCACCGGCGTGGCCAAGGGTGAGTCGTTGCACGACGTCGCCGAGATGATGAGCCACTATGGCGATGTGGTGGTCCTGCGTGATTCCAACGAGGAAGCTATCTACGAGATGCTCGATGTGCTGCGCATCCCCATCATCAATGCCGGTAACGGTACCGATGAGCATCCGACCCAGGCCATGGCCGACATCTACGCGATCGCCAAGTGGCGCCCGGAATTTCTGATGGACAATCCGCCGGAAGACAAGAAGATCCGGATCTGCGTGATCGGCGTGCCGGGTCGCATGCGTACCGTGCGCAGTCTGCTGTCCTTCCTGGCGCTGTACAGCCCGGCGATCCGTGAAGTGGTGATCATCTGCAATGCCGAGCAGCCATTTTCCCCGGGGCAGAAAGAAGAGCTGGAAAAAGCCGGCCTGAAACTGAAAGTAACGCCGGACCTGAATGCCGAACTGCCGGACACGGACGTGGTCTACATCAATGCCATCGCCTGGGTGGGTGACAGCTACGAAGAGCTGGGCACCGAATATCGTCTCGACAGCAGCTCACCGCTGAAAGAAGGCTCGATTGTTCTGCATCCCCTGGCCCGTGGCGAGGAGCTGGCCACCGACCTGGATAATACCCCGCACAACTGGTATTTCGCCCAGGCACGCGGTGCGGTCTATATGCGTATGGCCGTCATGACCAGCCTTGTCAGGTTCTAGGTACTGGGTACTGGGTGCTAGCAGGTGCCAGGGTGTAAGGGAATGAGTGCGTGAGATTGCGAGGCGTAAGATCACAGGCACACTCTCACTGACGACTGACGACTGACGACTGACGACTGACGACTGACGACT
>JAXHTI010000008.1:0-15685 GCA_034190045.1 Pseudomonadota bacterium | reverse complement strand
TGGGTGCTAGCAGGTGCCAGGGTGTAAGGGAATGAGTGCGTGAGATTGCGAGGCGTAAGATCACAGGCACACTCTCACTGACGACTGACGACTGACGACTGACGACTGACGACTGACGACTTACGATTTACGATTTATATCAGAGGTTAACTAAATAGATTATGTGTGGCATAGCCGGAATATTTCACGCCAATCCCGAACAGACGATCGATCCGCAATTGCTGGTCAACATGGCGGCCATCCAGCACCACCGCGGTCCCGACGGCTTCGGTTACAAGACACTGGATGAGCAGGGTGTGGGCTTTTCCCACGCGCGCCTGTCAATTATCGACCTTAACGAAGAGCGCGCCCGTCAGCCTTTTCTGTCGCAGGACAGTAACCTGTTGCTGGCCCATAACGGCGAGTTTTACGACTATAAACGGATTCGCGCGGAACTGACCCTCAAAGGCGCGCGCTTCAAGGCCAAGAGCGACTCGGAGATGGTATTGCATCTCTATCCGCGGCTGGGGCTGGAAGATATGTTGCCCCACCTGCGCGGTGAGTTCGCTTTTGCCCTGTATGACAAGCAGCATGATCGGCTGATGCTGGTGCGCGATCGTTTCGGGATCAAACCGTTGTACTGGACCAATACCGGCGACAAGATCGTATTCGGTTCCGAGCTCAAGGTGCTGTTCGCCCATCCCGACGTACCGCGGCGCTTCAATGCCAAAGGCGTGTTTCACCAGTTGATGCAGACCACCGTGCCGGGCAATACCGCCTTCGATAATATCAACCAGGTCAAACCCGGCCATGTGGTCATCATCGAACGCAAGCACGGCAAATTCCAGGTGACCGACCAGAAATACTGGGACATGGATTTTCCCCTGCAGAGCGAGCGCCTGAAAAACGACAGCGATGACGAGGAAGGTTACATCGAAGGCGTACGCAAGAAACTGCTGGAAGCGGTACAGCTGCGCCTGGAAGCGGACGTGCCGGTGGCCTGTTATCTCTCGGGCGGGATCGACTCCTGTTCCACGCTGGGCATGGCCGCGGCCAGTCAGCAATCACCGGTCAAGGCGTTTACCATCGGCTTTGACGATGCCGATTACGACGAAACCCCGATTGCCACCGAGATGGCCGAGTCGGTCGGTGCCGATCAGGATGTGATGCTGCTCAATGCGGGCCATCTGTACGACAACTTCGAGGAAACACTCTGGCATACCGAGCGCACCATCTATAACACCCTGGGCGTGGCCAAGCTGCTGATGAGCCGGCACGTGAACAAGGCCGGTTACAAGGTGGTGGTTACCGGCGAGGGGTCGGATGAACTGTTCGGCGGTTATCCGGCTTTTCGGCGCGACATGTTTTTGCACGGCATGGATACCCTGTCGCCGGCCGAACGGGCCGAGTGGGAGAGCATCCTGGCCGAGGCCAACAAGTTGTTCAAAGGCGCCATGCTGGCCGAGGACGAAGTCAGCGATCCGGCCCTGAACGAACTGATGGGCTTTACGCCCAGCTGCCTGCAGCCCTGGCTCGCTTCGGCGGTGCATGTGCCCGGCCTGCTGTCACCTGCCCTGCGCCAGGAAGTCGAGGGCTATGCCCCCGGCCAGGCCATCGCCGAGGCGCTGGATGGCGACATGCTCGAAGGCCGGCATCCGCTCGACAAGGCCCAGTACGTCTGGATCAAGACCATGCTGGAAGGCCAGATCCTCACCTGGGGCGGGGATCGCGTCGACATGGCCAACTCCATGGAAGCCCGGCCGCCGTTTCTGGATCATCACCTGGCCGAATATTGCGCCCAGTTGCCGCCTTCCATGCGCATCAAGGGGCGCACCGAGAAATACGTGTTACGGGAGGCGATGAAGGGCATTCTGCCCAAGACCTTGTACGAACGGGAAAAGTTCGCCTTTATGGCGCCCCCGGCGCATACCGACCCGGAGAAATGGGCGGCGCTCAAGGCCCTGTCTGATAATTACCTCTCCGATGAGGCGATCGAGCAGGCCGGGATCCTGGACAAGGCCGGGGTCAAGGCGCTGTTCGATCTGCACGAGGCCGAAGACACCACAGCCTCGACGCAGGTGAAGCTCGATGCGGTCATCAATCACATGATCGGCGTGCAGATCCTGCACAAGCATTTCGTTGCCACAGACGTGCCCTCACTGGCCCGGCAGAAGGCGGATGAATATGGCTGGCATGTCTGAGACAGGCGTAACGTAACAACACATCAAACAAAAAAAGGGGCTGCAAAGCCCCTTTTTTGATCCTGACTCGGCGTACGAACTGATATGTAAGCAGTTAAGTATATTTAAATATAGTTAAAAACAACTGTCTGGAATAAACTAATTTGTGTGACGTCTTACACAGTATTGTCAGTCGGACCTAGGGTTAACCCGTAAAGTTGTCGATGATGATATGAGACACATATCCACTGCAGGAGATGTCGCAATGAATCGTTTTCACTTTTTATGGTTGATACCCGCCTTGTTCGGGCTGTCGGCGCTGGCAACTGCCGAACAGACACAACAGGCGGATATTAACTGGGCTGGTTGCGGGATCACCAAAAAAGCCTTCATGGCCGAACTGGCCAGGGCCTACGAGGCCAAGACCGGCATCAATATCAGTCTCAGCGGTGGCGGCGCCACCAAGGGCATTCGTAATGCCGCGGCGGGCAATATTGATATCGGCGGCGCCTGTCGAACCTCGCTGGAGAGCCGGGATGACGAACGCAATGCCCACCAGATTCCGGTAGCCTGGGATGCCCTGGTCGTGGTGACCAACAAGGACAACCCGGTAGACAACATCACCTTCGACCAGCTCAAGCAGATATACCTGGGCAACATCACCAACTGGAAGGAGCTGGGCGGCGGCGATGCACCGATTGAACTGTATGTCCGTCGCGGCAAGATGTCCGGTGTCGGTCGTACCCTGCGCGAGCTGGTGTTCAACAACTTCGACCAGGAGTTCAAGGCGACCTACGTGGTCAAATCTTCCGGCCCGGTGGAAAAGGGCGTCATGGGTAACATCAACGGCCTGGGGGTTACCGGTATCAGCAGCGCCAAAAAGCGTGATATTAAGATCCTCAAGCTCAACGGCCACGAGCCCAGCTACGCGAAAATCAGAAACGGCGATTATGTGCTGTACCGTCCGTTATACCTGGTGACCAAACGCGGCGCGACCGATCAAAAGGTGCGTGATTTCATTCGTTACGCGGTCAGCCAGGAAGGCCAGGAAATTATCCGCAAACAGGGCACGGTACCCTATACCGAAGCCATGGCCCTGGTCATGAAACAGCTCGACCAGTACGAACGGGCCAGCAAGTCCGGTGCCTATCGCACCAGCGCGGACAGCCAGATATAGCCCCGGTTCTTACGGGTAAGGCCAGGAGGCACGCCACAGGGTGTGCCTCTTTTTTTGTGCATCTCGATAAACGCTATCGCGGCATGCCCTGGGTATATCCACTTTTCATGTTCACTGAAAAATGAACGCAAAGGACGCAAAGACGCGGAGAACGCAAAGAAGTTATTTTTTAGTATTACCAGCCTTTAATTCACTGCGGAATGTCATGCCTCGAATTTCCCAAAGGGCATAAGTAAAATCACTACCCACACTGAGTTCACTTCGATGTCTTCAGTGCTTCGGTGGTTTAGTCAGGAACGCAGTATGAGGCATGTCATTTCCCAAAATAAATATTTCCTCCGCGTCCTTTGCGTCTTTGCGTTCTCTGCGTTTATTTCCTGGACACAAAAAAAGAGGCGCCGGAGCGCCTCTTTTTGTTTGCGGTGGCAGGGTCTGATCAGTCGTCTTTACTGGTGTAATAGTCGATCAGGATCTTGGCCACTTCGGGGCGGGAGAATTCCGCCGGCGGGGCTTCGCCGTTGCTCAGCATCTCGCGGACCTTGGTGCCGGAGAGCAGGACGAAGTCTTCCTTGGTGTGATCCGGGGCTTCGCACATCATCACGACTTTGTTCAGTTTCTTCGACCAGGCGGTATGGTCGGCCTCGAAGATCTCGATGTCCAGCGCGCCCTTGGGGACTTCGTCGTGGAAGATCTTCTGCGCATCGAAGGGACCGTAGTAGTCACCCACGCCGGCATGGTCGCGGCCGATGATAAAGTGGGTGGCGCCCATGTTCTGGCGGAAGTAGGCGTGCAGCACGGCTTCGCGCGGGCCGGCATAAAGCATGTCGAAGCCGTACCCGGTAACCATGACACTGTTGGGCGGGAAGTAGAGTTCCACCATCTTGCGGATCGCCGCATCGCGCACCGGCGCGGGAATGTCTCCGGGCTTCAGTTTACCCAGCAGCATGTGAATCACCAGGCCGTCGGCACCCAGGCGGTCCATGGCCATGTGGCACAGTTCTTCATGAGCCAGGTGCATCGGGTTACGGGTCTGGAAGGCGACGACCTTGTTCCAGCCGTGTTCCTTGATTTCGTTGCGGATCTCCACGGCGGTGCGGAAGGTATCCGGGAAGTCTGTCAGAAAGTAGCTGAAGTTCAGCACGTCGATCGGGCCGGAGACGGCGTAACGCCCCTGGCTGTTAAAGGCGGCCACACCGGGATGTTCGGTGTCGGTGGTCCCATAGACCTTCTGGGTCATGGTGGTCATCTGGTCGTCGGAGATCTCCTCGATGGCTTCCACGTCCATCACGGCCAGGACCGGGTTGCCGTCGACATTGGGGTCGCGCAGGGCAATGCGCTTGGCATCCTTGATCGCGTCGACCTTCTCCAGCAGGCAGAGAATCGGCACCGGGAAAAAGCTGCCGTCGGTCAGGGTCATCTTCTCGGCGGCGCCCATGGCGTCGGCCACGTTCATGAAGCCCTTGAGCGGGTTGAAATAGCCGCCGCCCAGCATCACGGCGTTGCCGGCTGCCTGGGAGCTGATCGTTACGGAAGGCAGGGATTGCGCCTCTTTGCTCAGGGCATCGTGTTTGGTTGAATCGTAGACAAAGCGCGGTTGCAGCTCGTCGCTACCGATAGGTTTAATCATCCGTCCATCCTCAAGGTTGGGCCGCTGTGGGCAGTTTGTATTTAAGGTTCGGGCTGCGTTTCACCGGGGAGGGCCCGCCGGAACAGGAATCCGGCTGCCGTGCAGCTACGCCAAATTATTAGTCGCACGACTATACACCACTGCCTTCGGGGCGGAACAACAGGGATATTTATGAGGGCATTAGAACAGGGGCTAGGTGCTAGGGGCTAGGTCCTAGGTTTTGAAAGAACGCGCAAGTCGTTGAAGTGAAGAGGAAATTCGAGCCTGGTGCATTGACTCAGTCTAAAAAAGAAAAAAGCGCCCGGCGGGCGCTTTTTACATAAGGACCAGGACCTGGTACCCAGGACCTAGCCCCTGACAAAAGGCGCCCCGCAGGGCGCCTTTTGTTATGCCGCGTTTTCCTTGGCCTTACGGGCTGCTTCGGCTTCTTCCGGTGAATAAGCGGCACCGGACCAGAGCATTTCGTAGGCAATTTCCTCGTTGCCGTTTTCACACAGCTCCAGGACCTGCTGGAACAGCGGCTGGAAGGTCTCGGACTTGTGCGATTCCTCGTGGTCCTCGAAGGTGTTCCAGAAGGTGATAATCAGCGCTTCTTTTTCCTTCAGGGGACTTTCGACCGCCTGGCCGATGGTGGAACCCTCGTTGGAGACCGCACCGCTGTTCAGGCAGACAAAGCCGCCGACAAAGCCGGTGTCGGAGTGATAGGTCTTGACGTTTTCACACAGAAACGCGACGCGCTCCTGCAGATCGTCAATCGTGTATTCGGGTTTCAGGATGACACGGTTTACAGTAACCACACCATCATGGGGGAAATTCTTGATCAGATCGCCAGCCATTTCGCTCACCTCCGTTGCAGGTTAGTTATTTAACAATTACTAATATAGAAGCTATATAAATTATGTCAAGGTATACCAATAAAACTTTTATAGCCCTAGTAATTATCTCGGTTATTACCCACATAAGATCCCTGCACGGGATTTCAATCCCCCCGCCAAGTAATTGAAAAAAAAGAAAATATCAGATTTTTTGCCAGATCTGGCGGACTGTCCCGGCCAGGGTCATGGGGTCGAACGGCTTGGTAATGACCTCTACCGCGCCCTGGGCGCGCAGCTGTTCCAGCTCCTGGGGCTGGACCTTGGCGGTCATGAACAGGGCCGGGGTCTCGGCCAGGGCGGGAATTTTGCGCAATTCGGCCAGGGTAGTGGGGCCGTCCATGCCGGGGAGCATGACATCGAGGATCAGCAGATCGGGGGCGTACTGTTCTGCCGTGGCCAGGGCCTCGCTGCCGTTGCTGCAGATCTGCAGCTCGAAGCCGCCCACATCCTGCAGGGCGAGGCGGGCGATGGTCTGGATATCCGCTTCATCTTCCACGTAGAGAATCTTGCGCAATTCGTTCATGCCATCTCCTTGTCGGTTGGCGAGCCCCGTTCGTGGCGGGTGCGCTGCTGCAGGCAGGCCGCGAGGGTCTCCAGCAGGGCCTGTTGCGAGGTATGGCTCTTGCGCAGGGCCGCGCTGACCTGGCGGGTCACGTCCGCTTCCAGCTCGCGGTTGGAGAAAATGACCGTGGCCGGCGGCGGGTGTTGATCCCGCAGCTGTTCCAGCAGTTCCAGTCCCGAACCGTCGGGCAGGCTCACATCCAGCAGAATCAGATCGAAGTTCTGGCCGGCCAGCTGCTCGCGGGCTTCCTGCAGGCTGGTGGCCGAAGACAGGGTCACCTGCTCCTGCAGCATATGGCCGATCACACTTTGCAGGTCGGGGTCGTCCTCCACGTACAGCACCCGCGGTTTTTCCGGCAGATGCCGCAGGGCCCGGCGTACCGAGTCGAGCAGGCGATCCTGGTCCAGAGGCTTGTCCAGCCAGTCGACGATATCGGCGGCACCGCCCTCGAGCTGACTGCGCGCCTCGTTGGCAATGGCCGAGATCACAATGATGGGCAACGTGCGGGTGGCTTCTGAGCTGCGCAACTGGCGGATCAGATCCAGGCCGTTGAGATCGGGCAGAAGGAGATCCAGCAACAGGGCGTCATAGGGTTGCTGTTCGAGTGCTTCGTGCGCTTCGGCGGCGGTGCTGCAATGATCGCTCTGGTAACCCTGGCGGGCCAGCATCAGTTGCAACAGACCGGCGATATCCGGATCGTCCTCGCAGATCAGCAGGCGATGGGGCTGCGGCGGGCTCAGGCTGATGATCTGATCCTTGATCCGGGTGATCGACTGGTGGCGATAGACCGGCAGATCAAAATAGAACGTGGTGCCAAGACCCGCCTGGCTGACGTAGTTGAGCTGGCCGCCGTGTTGTTCGACGATCGCCTGGGCAATACTCAGCCCCAGGCCGGTCCCCCCGGTGTTGCGACTGTCCGAGGCATCGGCCTGGCTGAAACGTTGAAAGATTTTGTCCCGAAACCCGGCGGGAATGCCCTTGCCGTGATCGGTCACGCTGATACGCACGAAATGTTGCTGGTGGCGGGCCTCGATCTCCACCGTGCCGCCGGCGTGGGAAAACTTCACGGCATTGGAGAGCAGGTTGTTCATCACCTGCATCAGGCGGTGCTCATCGGCATACAGTTCCGTGTCGGCATCTTCGCTGGCCAGTTTCAGTTCCACGTTGAATTCGCGCGCATAGGCCAGATTGTTTTCCAGCGCCTGTCGCAAAAAGCCGGCCAGCGGCAGCGGTTCATAGTTGAAGGCCATCTTGCCCGATTCGATCTTGTTAATATCCAGAATATCGTTAATCAGGTGCAGCAGGCGTTCGGTATTGCGCCCGGCGATTTCGATCAGCGAATGGGCCTGGTCCGGCAGTTGTTCACCCAGGTTACCGCTTAACAGCCCGAGTGAGCCGCGAATCGAGGTCAGCGGGGTACGCAGCTCATGACTGACGGTGGAGATAAACTCGTCGCGAATGCGCTCGATCCGTTTGCGCTCGGTGATATCGACACCGATCCCCATAAAGCCGATGCAGTTGCCCTGCTCATCGGTGATCTCGGTAATCGACAGCAGTACCGGCAGTCGGGTCCCGTCGCGACAGATGTAGGTCCATTCCTGCTCATCGGGAATCCCGCGACGGGCCTGGGCGGTAAAGACCTCGAAGCCCGGCTGAATCGGCGTTTGTAACTCCTCGCTCAGCTCTCTGGCACGCACGGCGATTTCCTGCGAATCATGGAACAGTAACGGGTTGTGCTGCCCGATGACCTCGCCGGCCGAATAGCCCAGGATACGTTCGGCCGCCCGGTTGAAACTCATGATCAGGCCGTTTTCATCGGTGGCGATGATGGTGAAGTTGGCGCTGTTGAGAATGGCATTCTTGAGACCGAGCGTGTGCGAGAGCATCTCGGCATTGGCTTTTTGCTGGGTGATATCGCGCAGGGAAATGGACGCGCCCTGCAAGGTGGGGTGGATAGCGATCTCCAGCCACTTGCCATTGTCCGGATAATAACGATCAAACTGGCATGACTGTTCGTTCTCCAGCGTGCTCTGCAGGGCGGCACCGAACAGCTCCCGGGTTTGCGGGGCAACAGTCTGCAGATCCTGGCCGACCAGGTCGAGGGTTTCGAGGTTGAGCAGGTCGCGGGTCAGCGAGTTGGCATACAAAATGGTTTGCGCGCGATCCACGGCGACAAATGCCTCGGCCGTGCTTTCCAGGATATGACTGATGGTGTTGCGCTGTTCCAGCAGGCGATCCTCGAACTGGATATGCACCAGTTCCATGCTCAGCCACTGCGCCATCAGTTGAACCAGCTCCTGCTCGGCCTGGGTGAACGGGGTTTCACGCGCCTCGCTGCCGGAGAAGCTCAACGTGCCATACAGTTGTCCCCCGGTATAAATCGGCGTGCCGATGTAGGATTCCAGGCGATACTGTTGATAACACGGCAACTGGCTCCAGCCCGAGAGGCCGACATGGGTAATCGCGGTGAGCGCCTGGTTCTTCAGCATCTGCCCGCAGTAGGTCTCTTCCAGCGGAACACTCTGTCCTTCCTGGAAAGCGGCGCCGGAGGAGCAGGCATATAAAATCGTGTATTGCCCCTGCTGAATATGGGAGAGCACGGCGTGTTGCAGGCCCAGCTGGTCACAACCGTAGGCCAGCAGGCGCCGGGTCTTGTCGGCGAAATCGAGATTGGAGGCGATAATGTCATACAGCCGCGCCAGGCGCTGTTCGCTTTTTTGCAGGGCCCGGGTCCGCTCGGCCACCTGGGTTTCGGCATAGGTGCGCCGGGTCAGGCTGGTATTGACCACGCCGGCGATCAACAACGTGATCGTCAGCGTGGCGAACAGGGCAAACCATGACATCAGCGACAGGGTATTGGCAAAACGACCGGGTACCGGGCGGATCAGCAAGGTCCAGTCCTGATTCAGAATATGCAGCGGGCGCCGGTAATCATCGGCCTGTTGGATCCATTGGCTCATCACTGCCGTGCGGGATTCGGGATTGGCCGGGTGATAAAACAGCGGATGCTGATCCCCGGCATCGACAATGGCAATATCCAGGGCATTGCGAGAGGTGGCGCGATGCGACAGTGCCGCATCGATAAATTCGTCGAAATCCAGCAGCAGCATCACCATGCCGCGCACGGCCGACGTACTGTTCCGATAGACGGGCAGAAACAGGCGAATCGATTGTACCGATCCGTGATTCTCACTGCGCTGATCGGGCAGTACCAGCAGCCGTTGTTCACGAGCCGCCGCCTGTAACTGGCGGCGCAGTCCGGGATCTTCTGCCAGGTTCAGGCCGCCCAGCGTATCCAGGTAAGATTCCGGTTCGGCATATTGCACCGGGTAGGCCGGCGGATCCCCCGCCTGGCGCGGGAGCCAGAAGACACCTTTGAGATAGTGATGGCGCAGGGCCAGATCGCGGACGAAGCGACTGAATTCATGCCGCTCCACCTGGTCGGAGGCATCATACAGGCCGTGCAGCCCCTGCAGCACTTTTTCCAGGACATCGCCTTCGGCATGGATCGCATGATAATGCTCATCAAAAGCCAGTTGCAGCTGATGGTCGATATCACTCTGTTCGTTGGCGCGAATATATAAAAACAGGGCGATCGCCGCGGCTGTACCGAGCAGGAGAATGCCCAGGCACAACGGGTTCAGATAAGTGCGCAGATCCGTCTTCAGCAAAAGACTGTCCTGTTTTTACAAGCAGATGCCGGTTATTGAAGCATGCAGGTTAAAATACCTTGTTCTGTACGCGGGGCATGTCGCGCGGGTCACAGGTCAACGCCCGGACGCTCCCCGACGGGTTTTATTTTTCAGCATAGCACGGGGAAATGCCGCCGGGGGCCCGGCGAAGCGGAAACGGCCAGCCGACCGGGCGGGTCGGCTGGCGGCAGGGATCAGCGCAGATAGAGGAACAGGGCCCCGTTACCGCGTCGGATATTGAGTAACAGTTGCGGGCTGTTACCGATGACATCGCGCATCCCGGCTACGCTTTTGACCGGCTGGCGATTGACCGAGACGATGACATCGTTGGGGCGCAGGCCCGCACTCCAGGCCGGGCTGCCCTGCTTGACCTCGCTGACCAGCACACCTTCGATGCGGCCGTACAGACGATGGCCTTCGCTGATATCCGAAAAGCGGGCGCCGGTCAGGTGGGCGTGCAGTTTTTCACCGCCCTGGGCCTGCTGGCTGCCCGCCTTTTCAATGGTAGCGGTGAGCGACAGTTGCTTGCCCTCGCGCAGGACTTGCATCCGGACTTCGCTGCCGATGGGCAACAGGCCGATGCGATTGCGCAGGGTGTTGGCATCCCGGATCGGCTTGCCGTCGATCGCGGTAACGATGTCGCCGGGTTGCAGCCCGGCCTTGTCCGCCGGCGAGCCGTCGCCCACCTGGGTGATGACCGCGCCCTCGCCCTGCTCGAGACCGAAGGCGTGGGCCAGTTCGGGCGTCAGGTCCTGGGCCTGGGCGCCGAGACGGCCGCGGCGGACCTCGCCGTATTCCACCAGCTGGGCCATGACCTTGCGCGCCATGTTGACGGGGATCGCAAAGCCGATACCGATATTGCCACCGGAGCGGGAGAAGATGGCGTTGTTAATCCCGACCAGCTCGCCGTTGAGATTGACCAGCGCACCGCCCGAGTTGCCGGGATTGATCGAGGCGTCGGTCTGGATAAAGTCTTCGTAACCCTGAATGCCCAGGCCGCTGCGATCCAGTGCACTGACGATCCCGGAGGTAACCGTCTGGCCGAGGCCGAAGGGATTACCGATGGCCACCACGAAATCGCCCACCCGCAGGCTGTCCGAATCGGCCAGCGGCACGGCGGTCAGGTTATCGGCCTCGATGCGGATCACCGCCACATCGGAATCGGGATCGGTGCCGATCAGTTCGGCATCGTAGCTGTTGCCGTCACGCAGGGTGACCTTGATCTGATCGGCGTGTTCGATCACATGGTTGTTGGTCAGGATATAACCCTTGTCCGCATCGACGATGACCCCGGAGCCCAGGCTCTGGGTGCGCCGCTCGCGCGGCACCTCGGGCATATCGAAAAAGCGGCGAAAGAACGGATCATCCAGCAGCGGATTCCCCTGGACCCGCACCCGGCCGGTGGTGGCGATGTTGACCACCGCCGGCGTGATGGTTTCCAGCATCGGCGCCAGGCTGGGCAGCGCCTTGCCCTGGCTGTCGTGGGTGGGCAGGGCCCGGGCATGGCCGGCGAAAACCAGCGGCAGGATAACCAGCATCGCGGCCAGCAGCGGATGATAGGAACTACGCGAGAAAAACTTCAGCATGCTCAAGACAGACTCCTGACAGTCGCATTCAATTCAAAGGGTGTATTGCCGGGCCATTATGACAGCGGCTACAACTATAGACGCGCTGCACGCGGTAAAAGTTTGCCAGCGTTATGCAAGAAAATGTAAAGATAAAATAAAGTTGGCAGAGGGCAGTTGGCAGCTTGCAGTCAGTCGTAAGTCGTAAGTCGTAAGTCGTCAATCAGGAACAGGATCGATTTCTGACTACGGACTTATGATTCCAGATTAATAACTGCCAACTGCGTACTGCTAACTGTCAACTGTTATTTGCCGGCGCCGCGCGTGGCTGGCCTTGGGCAGGGTAATGCTCAGTACACCGCGCTTGTATTTGGCTTTGGCCTTGTCCTGGTCGACCGCGACCGGCAGGGGCACGGCCCGCTGGAAGGCGCCGTAGGCACATTCACGGATATGGTAATCGCCCTCGGTCTGTTCGCGTTGCAGGCGTTTTTCGCCGCGCACCAGCAGGGTATCGTCGACCACAGCAATATCGAAGTCATCGGCTTCCATGCCCGGCACTTCCAGGCGCACGGTCAGCTCTTCACCTTTGTCCTGCACATCCGCGGCCAGCACGCTCCAGCGTGCACCGCGCAGTACGCCGACATCCTCGGCGGACTCCACGTCGCCTTCGCGTTTGACCGGGCTAAAGCGGGTAATAGCGTGGGCGGCCCGATCCCGCAGCTGGGTCCAGCCCTCGCTGACGGAATGCCAGGCGCGATTGAGTCCACGTTGCAGTTCAGCCATGGCGTTCATGGTGACTCCTTTATAAATAGACGGTTGCATGAAACAGGCCGGATCAGGCCGAAGTCGGATCCGGCATGATCGATCGCCGGCCGGCGGCCCCGCGTTGTCCGGGCCACCCTGCGGTTCCGGTTCAGCCAGTTGCTCAGCTTTCGACGCTGATCTTGCGCGGCTGCACGGCTTCCTTCTTGGGGATGGTGATCTCCACGACGCCGTTCTTGCTTTTGGCCGAGATCTTCTCCGCATCGGCGGTATCCGGTAGGCTGAAACGGCGATAGAAAGAACCGTACTGGCGTTCCACCCGCTTGTAGCCTTCGCGCTCGTCCTTCTTCTCGGACTCGCGTTCGCCCTTGATGGTCAAAATGCCGTTTTCCATATGCACGTCGACATCCTTGGGATCCACGCCGGGGACATCGGCATGCAGAATGAAGGCGTCCTTGGTTTCCTTGATGTCCACTGCCGGGATCCAGTCGCTGGTGGCAATGGCGCTGCTTTCACCGCCTTCGCTGGCGGTCTCCAGCATCTGATCCATCTCGCGGCGGATCTGGTTCAGCATGCTCCAGGGTTCATAACGTACCAGGGTCATGATTCGTTCTCCTTAAATTGCAAATAAACAACATGGGTTGAATTTATTCGCAGGTGTTGCTGTGCGCACAGTGTCCATCTGCTTGTCAGGGGATATAGGTGTCGGCGGGGTTTTTATCAAGAGGGAAGGGCTATTTCACACAATGGTAACTACCTGCGGCGCCGCGATCCGGACCGTTTTGGCCAAAACCGCCATAACGTGAGTAGCCCCTAACCCCCGGAGCAGCGCCCCGGGCCAATATTAGAAACACAATATATAGTTTTGCGGGGTAAAAATTTTGCGTTGCACCGCACTGGCGCAGAGGGCCTGAAAATAGTGCAAGTTGTTGTTTGCTAAGGGTAAACCCTAACTTATAAAACACGCGATAAAGCATTGACAGACCCCGCCGGTGGTCCTAAGCTCATGCATCA
This sequence comes from Pseudomonadota bacterium, assembly GCA_034190045.1. GTDB lineage: Bacteria > Pseudomonadota > Gammaproteobacteria > UBA6429 > Thiohalophilaceae > Thiohalophilus. The sequence goes on along the minus strand of JAXHTI010000008.1, from coordinate 2,252 downwards.
AACACAATATCTAGTGTTTGCCGGATTTAGCTGTAACCAGTTGTACCCGCCGTACCCGAGAGCGCCACTTGCCGTAGATAACAAGGCGGTCCGGGTGATTGTTTTTATTCAAGTTTTTGCGCACCGGGAGGATCACCATCTATGAGCGCCCAGTTACATAAACTGCCCGCCGGCAGTGTCAAAGAAATCCCGTTCCAGGACGCATCCCTCGATATCTGGGACAAAAAATACCGACTCAAGAGCAAGGACGGTCAGATCATCGACCAGAGCATGGATGAGACCTATCAGCGGGTGGCCCGGGCGCTGGCCGACGTGGAAGAGACCAAGGAGAAGCAGGACTACTGGTACGAGCAGTTCCTCTGGGCCCTGCGCCAGGGGGCGATTCCCGCCGGGCGCATCACCTCCAACGCCGGCGCGCTGGAGCACAAGCCGGCCACTTCCACCATCAACTGCACCGTCTCCGGCACCATCGAAGACTCGATGGACAACATCCTGGACAAGGTGCACGAGGCGGGGCTCACATTAAAGGCCGGCTGCGGCATCGGGTATGAATTTTCCACCCTGCGTCCCAAGGGCGCGTATGTCTCCGGTGCCGGCGCCTATACCTCCGGGCCGCTGTCGTTCATGGATATCTACGACAAGATGTGCTTCACCGTCTCCAGTGCCGGCGGGCGCCGCGGCGCGCAGATGGCCACCTTCGATGTCGGCCACCCGGACGTGATGGACTTTATCCGCGCCAAGCGCGAAAACGCCCGCCTGCGCCAGTTCAACCTGTCGTTGCTGATCACCGACGAGTTCATGCAGGCGGTGGAAAGCGACGGCTGGTGGCAACTGGCCTTCCCGCTGACCGAAAAAGAGATCGAGCAGGACGGCATCGACATCAAGGACAGCGAACAGGTCATCTGGCGCGACTGGCCGGTGAAGGAGAAGTACTTCACCAACAAGGAAGGGCTGGTGGCCTGCAAGGTGTACAAGACCATCAAGGCCAAGCACCTGTGGAACATGATCATGAACTCCACCTACGACTTCGCCGAGCCGGGGTTCATTCTTATCGATCGGGTCAACGAGCAGAACAACAACTGGTACTGCGAGAACATCCGGGCGACCAACCCGTGTGTCACGGCCGATACCCGTCTGCATACCCAGTACGGCATGGTCGAAATCGGCGAGCTGTACAAGTCCGGTGCCGAGCTGCAAACCACCGTGGATACCCGCGCGCTGGGCCAGGATGGCAGAGGGACCGACGTAAGATCTGCCGTACCGGCCTTTATGACCGCCGGCGAAGCCGATGTTTACCGTGTGACCACCAAAGAAGGTTATGAAATCAAGGCAACCGAGTGGCACGACTTTTATACCGGTCGGGGCAAGATTCCGCTGAGCGAACTCCAGCAGGGCGACAGCCTGCTGGTGCAGTCCGGCAAGGGCCAGTTTGGCGATGAAGGTTCAAAAGAACTGGGCATGTTGCTGGGGCTGATCGCCGGCGACGGCCACTTCACCAATCGCGGCGGTGGCAAGGAAGCCGCGATTGTCAATTTCTGGGGTGAAGAACGTGTTCTGGCTCCGGCCATTGTCAATTATGTCAACTCGCTGATCGGCGATGTGGCCATGACGCCGCGCGCCTATCATGTGTCACCGGTCGCCGTGCCGGATCGCAATCATGTGTTTGTCCGCTCCGTGATCCTGGCGCGGGTACTCGAACATTACGGCTTCACCAAACAGACCAAGCTGCAGGTGCCGGAAGTCGTTTGGCGCGGGTCAGAAGAGTGCGTGAAGGGCTATCTGCGCGCCCTGTTCCAGGCCGACGGGACGGTCAACATCTCCGGCAAGAGCCAGAGCTGTTCCATTCGCCTGGCTTCCAGCCACAGGAAACTGTTGCAGGAAGTACAGATGCTGCTGTCCAACTTCGGTGTCTTCTGCCGTATCCACAAACGCCGTGATGCCGGCAAACGGTCGCTGCCGGACGGCCATGGGGGCAGCAAGGAATACAACTGCCAGGCCGATCATGAACTGATTATCGACGGCGAGTCCCGCGAACAGTTCATGGACGAGATCGGTTTCCTGCTCGACTACAAAAATGATCGTTATCGTGAATGGGCAAGCGACCGTCCGCTCTACAAGAGCCAGAAGTTTACCGCCACTGTTGAATCGATTGACTACGTGGGACGTGAAGCCGTCTTTGATACCACCCAGCAGGATCACAACACCGTGATCTTCAACGGACTGGTGACAGGGCAATGCGGGGAGCAGCCATT
>JAXHTI010000079.1:0-11831 GCA_034190045.1 Pseudomonadota bacterium | reverse complement strand
AACGCAAAGGGCGCGGAGCCGCAGAGGAAAACAAATTAATTATTTCTCCGCGTCTCTGCGCGACGTACAGGGAAGTACTAGTGTCGCGGGAGTCAGGACGACGAGAGCGACCCTCCGCGAACTCCGCGTTGCTTCCCAGAGTATCCCTTATCGATTGAACAGCCATGGACGCTGCCGCTGTTGTTGTTCCTCGTAGCTACGGATCTCGTCGGCATGCTGCAGGGTCAGGCCGATGTCGTCCAGGCCTTCGAGCAGGCGTTGTTTGCGATAGGCGTCGATCTCGAAGGCAATGGTGTCGCCGTCCGGAGTGCGAATCTGCTGCTGTTCGAGGTCGACCGTCAGTTGATAGCCTTCCTGCGCGTCGACGGCTCTGAACAACCGATCCACGGTCTCGCTGTCCAGTACGATGGGCAGGATGCCGTTTTTAAAACAGTTGTTATAAAAGATATCGGCGAAACTCGGCGCGATGATCACCCGAAAGCCGTAATCGAGCAACGCCCAGGGCGCGTGCTCACGACTGGAACCGCAACCGAAGTTCTCCCGCGCCAGCAGGATTTGCGCACCCTGGTAACGCGGCTGGTTAAGAACAAAATCAGGATTGATCGGCCTGTTACTGTTGTCCTTGCCCGGCTCGCCATGATCCAGATAACGCCACTCGTCGAACAGGTTCGGCCCGAAGCCGGTACGCTTGATCGACTTGAGAAACTGCTTGGGAATGATCGCATCGGTATCGACATTGGATCGATCCAGCGGCGCGGCTATGGCGGTTAATGTTTCAAATTTTTCCATCGTTCAGATCCTGGTAATTAACGCGGAGTTCGCGGAGGCGCGGAGCCGCAGAGGAAAATAGATTAATAATTTCTCCGCGACTCTGTGCCTCCGCGTCCACTGCGATCATGAGGAAAGCTCTCGAATATCGACAAAGTGACCGGCGATGGCCGCGGCGGCGGCCATGGCGGGGCTGACCAGGTGGGTGCGTCCGCCCTGGCCCTGGCGGCCTTCGAAGTTGCGGTTCGAGGTGGAGGCGCAACGCTCGCCCGGCTCCAGCCGATCGGCGTTCATCGCCAGGCACATGGAGCAGCCCGGCTCGCGCCATTCGAAGCCGGCCTGGATAAAGATTTTGTCCAGTCCCTCGTTCTCGGCCTGCTGTTTGACCAGCCCCGAGCCCGGCACCACCATCGCCAGCTTGATGTTGTCCGCGACCCTGTGGCCGTCGACCACGGCGGCGGCGGCGCGCAGGTCCTCGATCCGCGAGTTGGTGCAGGAGCCGATAAAGATCTTGTCCAGGCGAATGTCGCTGATCGGCGTACCGCCTTCCAGACCCATGTACTTGAGCGCGGCACGGGCGCCTTCCTGCCTGACTGGCTCGGGAAACGAGTCCGATGTCGGGACCGTTTCATTCACCCCGACCACCATCTCCGGCGAGGTGCCCCAGGTGACCTGCGGCTGCAGGGCTGAGGCATCCAGGTGCACGACCTTGTCGAATTCGGCCTCGGGATCACTGTGCAGATCCTGCCAGTCGGCCACGGCCTGCTCCCAGAGCGCCCCCTGCGGGGCAAACGGCCGACCTTCGACATAGTCGATGGTCTTGTCATCCACCGCCACCATGCCGGCCCGGGCGCCGGCCTCGATCGCCATGTTACACAGGGTCATGCGCCCTTCCATGGAGAGATCGCGGATCGCCTCGCCGCCGAATTCGATGGCGTAACCGGTGCCGCCGGCAGTGCCGATCCGGCCGATCACCGCCAGCACGATGTCCTTGGCAGTCACCCCGGCCGGTGCCTTGCCGTCCACGCTGATCAACATGGATTTGGATTGCTGTTGCACCAGGGTCTGGGTGGCCAGCACGTGCTCCACCTCGGAGGTGCCGATGCCGAAGGCCAGCGCGCCGAAGGCGCCGTGGGTGGAGGTATGGCTGTCGCCGCAAACCACGGTCATGCCCGGCAGGGTCGCGCCCTGCTCCGGCCCGATCACATGCACGATGCCCTGGCGCGGATCGGCCATGGCAAATTCGGTAATGTGGTAGGTCTGGCAGTTCTGATCCAGGGTCTCCACCTGCAGGCGGGAAACCGGGTCGGTAATGCCACCGCGGCGATCGGTGGTCGGCACATTGTGATCCGGCGTGGCCAGATTGGCGTCCACCCGCCACGGCTGGCGGTTGGCCAGACGCAGGCCCTCGAAGGCCTGGGGCGAGGTTACCTCGTGAATCAGATGCCGATCGATATACAGCAGCGCGGTACCATCCCCGTTATCGCGCACGGTATGCCGATCCCACAATTTGTCGTACAAGGTTTTGGCGCTCATCGTTCCTGTTCCTGTTTACAGATTGGACAAAGTTTAACCTGCCAACTACTATTACCCAAATTCATTATTTTCATATAATCCATAACTTTCATTCATGGACTTTGCCAACCTCCAGGCCTTTGTTGCCGTCGCCGAACAGCAGTCGTTCTCCCGGGCCGCCGGCCAGCTGTTTCTCACCCAGCCGGCCATCAGCAAGCGCATCGCGGCGCTGGAAGAGGAACTGGGCAATCCCCTGTTCGACCGCATCGGCCACCAGGTGCAACTGACCGAATCCGGTCATGCCCTGCTGCCACGGGCGCGGAATATTCTGCTGGAACTGGAAGACACGCGGCGCAGTATTCGCAATCTCTCCGGCCAGGTGGGTGGAGAATTGAGTATGGTGACCAGTCATCATATTGGCCTGCATCGCCTGCCCCCGGTGCTGCGTCGCTATAGCAGCGACTATCCGCAGGTGGAGCTGGATCTGCAGTTCATGGAATCGGAACAGGCCTGCCAGGCGGTATTGCACGGTGACAGCGAGTTGGGCGTGGTGACCCTGCCGCTGAGTCCGCCGGCGGAATTGAAATTCCAGCCCATCTGGCACGATCCCTTGCATCTCGTCGTAGCTCCCGACCATCCCCTGACCCGCGCAACCCCACTGAGGCCGCAAGCGTTGCTGGAGTGGCCGGCCATTTTGCCCATGCGCGGCACCTTCACCCGCACGCTGGTGGAACAGGCGTTTGCGGGTTTGCAGGCCACGGCTGCGCTGCAGGTCAAGCTGGCCACCAATAATCTGGAGACTATCAAGATGATGGTCGGCATCGGACTGGGCTGGAGTGTGCTGCCGCAAACCCTGCTGGATGAAGAGCTGGCCTGTTTGCACTTGCCAACATTGCAGCTGGAACGGGAACTCGGTGTGGTCTGGCACGCGGGCCGAACGTTAAGTAACGCCGCCGGGGCGATGCTCGATTGCCTGCAACAGAGCGCCAAACCGGGTTAAACTGGGCCCTGCCCCATCAACTGCGGATAACGACCGTGCACCACTCAATAATACTGTCTCTGTTATTCCTCTGGCTGATCAGCCAGCTCACAGCCTGTGGGACACTGGCCGCCAGCGGCGCCAACCGTGACAGCGGCGAGTACGGTTTCAATGACACCGGTACCACCCATTCCGATACCAGCATCAGTGCGGCGATTCGCTCACAACTGATCAGTGACCCCGGAATCAACGCCAGTCACATCCAGGTCAGTACCCACCAGGGTGTGGTGACGTTGCAGGGACGAGTCAGTAACGAATCGGCTCGCGAACGAATCCTCCGCCTGTGTAACAACACTCCCGGTGTTAAAGGCGTGGATGCCCGGCTGACACTCGATCAGGATTGACGGTACTGCTCGAGTGCCGCATCCCAGAGCCGCCGACGCTGTTCAAGGCTCATCGCCGCGGTTTCGTAAGCTTCCTCAAGTCGGCGTGTATCATCGGCGCACAGCACCTCCAGACATTTTTGCGCCAGATGTGAATGCTCTTCCCCGTCCAGTTCGATATGCCGTTCCAGATAATAGACCAGTGTCGGGCAGTCCTGTTTGCGCTCCCCCAGACCATTGAGAATCCTCTCGAACATTTCCGGAATCAGTTTTTCCCGGCCGAAGAAAAATGCCGAGGCGATCCGGTGCAGTTCACCACTGGCGGCCAGATCCAGGTTCATCTGTACGAACTCCCGCGCACCGGAAGGAATCACCTGATAATCAAAATCGCGTAAAAACTGTTGCACCGCGCTCTGGTCTACGCCCAGCTCCTCCATTGCCCGAAGATACAGCGTAAAATGATCACAGGCCCGTCCTTCCTGGTCCAGGTCGCTTTCTTCACCCAGCACGATCTCGTTAACAAACCGCACGAGTTCTTTCGAGGTATTAACAGGTTGCCAGGGAACGTCCAGGCAGGTCAGCCCGCGCTGCAATGCCTTGAGCAGGGACATAAAATCCCACACCGCAAAAACATGATACTGCATAAACAGAGGAACGGCCCGGGGATCGTCAAGAACCTGATAAAGAGGATGTTCACAAAGCGAGTGCTGGAGTTGCTCCAGCTGTAACGTCATATCAACCGCGGATTTCATATTCTCTACAACCTGAACGGGTAAATTTTTCGTAGTCACTGACGAGCCTGACAGGCCCTGCAAGGGAGGCCTATTGTCCGCAATCGTTGGGCGCAAAACAACCATCGAAGGTTAAACCAGTACCGGATACCCCTGAATCGAAAGGTGTACGGAAAAGAAACCTTTCACCTGCACGACGAGTAAAATGAAAGTGATGCAGTTCAGCTATTTTGATTGTTCCGACAGCAGTTCGGATGCGAAACGTTCCTGATCGATCTGACAGCCCAGGTAATCGGCAATAATCTGCATATCCTTTTGTGCATTACCCAGGCAACTGGTGGCACCCGGAGACGGCGTCATATTGAATATAATCCCGTTGCCCGGGTTGATCTTCGCCTCGCCCAGATGCAACTGCCGATTCAGTTTGTCGATCATAATCGGGCGTATTCCGCCGATACCTTTGGCAAATTCCAGTTCATTGAGTTTCAGATTCGGGACAATCTTGCGTGCATCGCGCAGGAACAACAACCGGCGAATAAACGGTATTTCAAACAGAAAGTTCTTGAACATGTAATTGCGAATTTCACTGACCCGGAACAGATCCCAGAAAACCTTCAGCACGCGCATATCGAGGCGAAACACCCGCAGGAATTCGCCGACCGTGCGCAGGTTATAGCGTTCCAGCATCGGCAGCATCAAAGCAGTGGGGCCGAAGCGGGTTTTATTCGGCACCAGCACATCGGGATCGCCGTGAATTGCCGCGAATGGCAGGTTCTTTTTCTGCACGGTATAGACCTTGCCGTTGAGAACGCCGGGTGTGTAGTAAAAGCTGCCCGCCATTGGCAGGCAGGAATAATTGAGACCATAGCCCAGTTTCTGGGCATAAAGCAGGCTGTGCGCACCGGCGGAGACGACGACAAAACGGGAGCGATAGGTACCCCGGCTGGTCACCACTTCGTAATGGTCATCCGTTTTGTGAATCGACTGGACATACGTAGACAGGTGCACATCCACCTGTTTGTTTCGCTCCTGACGGGCCTGGTGTATAAAGCTGTTGGCCAGGGCATGAAAGTCGACCGCGGTATACTCATCGAGCACAGCCAGCGCCACGATCTCCTGCTGCCGCTCACTGGCCACGCGGGGCTCGATTTGGGCAATCTGTTCCCGTTCCAGCAATTGCATGCCGGGAAAATAATCACGAAAACGTTCAAAACGTTCACGCAACTCGTGACACTCACTGGCACCTACTCCCAGCACCATCTTCGGGTATTTAAAAATCAGGCTGTCGCGCTCCGGGACCCGCTGACAGTAATTGACCACCATGGCCGCGGTAGCCTTGACCTGGACGGCCTTCTCCAGGCTGTAATTGGTTTCGATATCCCCACAATGGAGAGTCTGGCTGTTGTTACGACCATGTGAGTTGAGATCGGCGATGCTGTCCCGCTTTTCCAGCAGGCACAGTTCCCGAAGATCCGTGTAACGGGCCAGCTCATACAACAACGCGGCACCGGAAATGCCGCCTCCAATAATAAGCACATCATGGATCGGCCCGTCATGAATTCTCGCCTGGCTTAACATCGGGTTATTAATACCTTTTTCTGGTGCTGATTATGAACATCAATTTTACGTCTTATCGGCCAGCAGGGCAGTTTGTTTATCTTCCATCGCCTGCCACGGACCCTTGCGGCGGATGAACAAACGCATACACTACCAGCATGCCAACCAGACTGAGTATTGCGGCAAGGCTGTACATTACCAGTGGTCCGGCCAGATCATAAAGGTAACCGCTGTAAAAGCTGCCCACCGCACCACCGGCACCAAAGCTGAGACTGCTGTAAAGAGCCTGCCCCTTGCCCTGATGCCGCCCCGTGAAAAACAGGTGGATCATCTGAATCGCCGCGGCATGATAAATCCCGAAACTGGCGGCGTGCAGCAGCTGGGCCAGAATCATGATCGAGACCCACTGCGGAAAAAGACCAATGAGCACCCAGCGCATTGTCGCCAGCAGCAGACTGAGCATCAATAACCAGCGCAGACCGAAACGCGGGACCAGCCGGTGCATGACCAGAAACACGCCGACTTCCGCCAGCACGCCGAGAGCCCAGAGCAGGCCAATCTTGTTCAGCGAATAGCCCATCTCTTCCATATATATAGAGTAGAAGGTGTAATAAGGACCGTGGCTGGCCTGCATCAGGAAGCAGGCCAGCAGCAGGCCGGCCACGGCCGGCTTGGCCAGCACCTGGCGCAGCGGCTGATGATCGAGTGGCATATGCCCGGCCGCCTCTTCGGGAACGACCACACTGCTGAGCCAGATGGCCGCAAACAAAAACAGCAGCACATGGGGCAGCCATTGAATCGCCTGCCCTTCCAGGGCGTAACCGATTCCCCACACCGAGAGAATAAAGCCGACCGAACCCCACAGACGAATGGAACTGTAACGATGAACCTCGCCGGCCAGGTGATTGAAGGTCGTTGCCTCGAACTGGGGCAGTGCCGCGTTCCAGAAAAAACTGAACACGGCCATGACCAGTACCAGCCACCAGAAATCGGAAGAGAGATAGACGCCCGTAAACGTCAACACCGCCAGCAGACTGCCCAGCTGGACGATCGCCATGCGCTTGCCGGTGTGATCGGCAATCCAGCCCCAGATGTTGGGCGAAACGATCTTGGTCGCCATGACGATACCCATCAGGGTCCCGATGGCGGTGGCCCCGTACCCCAGCGACTTGAGATAGAGGCCCCAGTACGGCACCAGCGCGCCAAGGCTGGCAAAGTAAAACAGATAAAACGAGGATAACCGCCAGTATGGCGCTTTGGACGACGCACTCATCTCTCAACCCCGGATACAGGAAGCCCCATGAACCCGACCCTCAACGCCAGAAAACAGATACTGGCAATTGACCACCGAAGACACTGAATGCGCCGATAACACTGAAAGGAATTTCCAGGGTAAGAGAGACTCAGTGTTTTCAGTGTGTTCAGTGGTACCCGCTCAATATCGCTCGAGGCAGGCAGAATCAATCCGGATTGCACTACGATCCCGGCCACCGTTAGCGGGCGGATGACGGGATCACCGGGGTGGTGGATTGCACGTCGGCATTTTGGGCACGATGACGCAGCAGGTGATCCATCAGCACGATCGCCATCATCGCCTCGGCAATAGGCGTAGCACGGATCCCGACACAGGGATCGTGCCTGCCCGTGGTAATCACCTCGATGGGATTGCCGTCGATATCGATGCCCTGGCCCGGCAGGCGCAGGCTGGAGGTGGGCTTGAGGGCGAGGCTGGCCACAATGGGCTGGCCACTGGAGATGCCGCCGAGTACCCCGCCGGCGTGATTGCTCAAAAAACCTTCCGGTGTCATTTCGTCGCGGTGTTCGGTGCCCTTCTGTTCCACGGCGGCAAAACCGGCACCGATCTCGACCCCTTTGACAGCATTGATGCTCATCAGGGCATGCGCCAGGTCGGCATCCAGACGATCGAAAATCGGCTCACCCAGCCCCGGCGGCACGCCCTCGGCCACGACATTGATACGCGCCCCGATGGAATCGCCCGATTTGCGCAAGGCATCCATGTAACTTTCCAGCTCGGCGACTTTTGCGGCATCGGGGAAGAAAAACGGATTGGCTTCCACGGCGTCCCAGTCAAATGCCTCGGCCCGGATCGGGCCCAGCTGGCTCATATAGCCGCGGATCCGGATACCGGGCCGGTCGTGCAGATATTTTTTGGCGATTGCCCCGGCCGCCACCCGCATCGCCGTCTCGCGGGCCGAAGAGCGTCCGCCACCGCGATAATCCCGAATCCCGTATTTCTGCTGATAGGTATAGTCGGCATGCCCCGGGCGAAACTGGCGCATGATATTCGAATAATCCTTCGAGCGCTGATCGGTGTTGTGGATGATCAGCCCGATCGGCGTGCCGGTCGTCTGCCCTTCGAAAATACCGGAGAGGATCTGGACCTCGTCCGACTCGCGGCGCTGGGTAGTATGACGCGTCTTGCCCGGTTTACGGCGATCCAGATCCTGCTGCAGATCCGCCTCGCTCAGGGCCAGGCCCGGCGGACAGCCGTCGACCACGCAACCGATGGCCGGGCCGTGACTCTCGCCGAAACTGGTGATGGTGAACAACTTACCGAAACTGTTACCGGACATTTTTCGCGCATTCCAAATGGGTTCGAGAGCACCCATTGTAATGGAACTCGACGGCGCGGGACAGATGAAGAAGCCGGCACGGAGTCGGCCGGATTGGTCGCACCCTGTACCGGGAAGAATGCAAATTATCGCTCGCAGAGACGCCGAGCTCGCCAGGTAATAGATTCTGCTACTTCGCGGGCTCTGTGTCTTGGCGAGAGTCGAATTATTTAGATGACCTTGGAATAACGCTGGGTCTGTTGCTGACGCAGGTATTTGTCAAACACCATGCAAATATTACGAATCAGCAGCTTGCCGGCGCCCAGCACGGTGATGCCCCGCTCGTCGAGTTGCAACAAGCCGTCATCCTGCATGGCCTTGAGCTCTTCCAGTTCGGTAGCAAAGTATTCCGGTACCGAAATACCAAATGCCAGCTCCAGTGCCGGGAAAGAGAGACTGAAATGGCAGATCAGCTGGTTGATGATCTCGCGGCGCAGTAAATCGTCATCATCCAGCTCCAGCCCGCGAAAGATCGGTAATTGATCCTGGTCGATGCGCGCATAATACTCATCCATGGTCTTGACGTTCTGGCTGTAACTGTCGCCGACCTTGCCTATCGCCGTCATTCCCATGGCCACCAGGTCACAGTCGGCATGAGTCGAGTAGCCCTGGAAGTTGCGATACAGGGTGCCGTTACGCTGGGCGATCGCAAGCTCATCATCGGGCCGGGCAAAGTGATCCATGCCGATGTAGACATAGCCCGCCTCGGTCAGTTTGTCGATCGAGTATTTGAGAATCGCCAGTTTCTCATCGGGCCCGGGCAGGTCGGCGGCGTTGATCTGGCGTTGCGGCTTGAACAGCTCGGGTAAATGCGCGTAGTTGAAGATCGACAACCGTTCCGGTTCCAGGGTCACGACCTTGTCCAGTGTGCGTGCAAAACTCTCGACCGTTTGCAGTGGCAGCCCGTAGATCAGATCAAAACTGGTGGAACGGAATCCATACTCCCGAACAGCCCTCATCACTTCGGCAATCTGATCTTCGGACTGAATGCGGTTGACTGCCTTTTGCACCGCCGGTTCGAAATCCTGTACCCCCAGGCTGATTCGGTTGAACCCCAGTTCGCGCAACAGCGCGATGGTGTCACGATCGGCTTCGCGCGGATCGATCTCGATGGAATACTCGCCCGTATCATCGTCCAGCAGCTGGAAATGTTCACGGGTCTTGGCCATCAGCTCACGCATTTCATCATGGCTGATAAAGGTGGGTGTCCCGCCGCCCCAGTGCAGCTGCTCGACCGGGCGCCCGGCGTCGAACAGTTCACTCTGCAGCTCAATCTCGCGGTGCAGGCGTTGCAGATAGGGGGCGGCCCGACGACGATTGGCGGTAATAATCTTGCTGCAGGCGCAATAGAAACAGACCGTGTTGCAAAACGGCAGATGGAAATAGAGCGACAGGGGCCGGCCCTGCTGATTGCTCAGATCGGCCATATGACAATAGTCATCGGCCCGGAACTGCTCGTGAAACTGCACCGCGGTCGGATAGGAAGTGTAGCGCGGTCCCGCCTTGTCGTAACGGCGAATCAGATCCTTGTCGAATTCCAGCTCATACATAGCCATTCCCCCGGGAAATTGCCGACATTATCGGCATTTTCGGCGGGTTCGGACTATGATCTGGATCAAATCCGACTGATTTCACGATGACTGGACGCCACTCAAATCAGGAATAAGAAATTCACCACGAAGGCACGAAGAGCACGAAGTGACAAATCCATTAAACCTTCGTGGCTTCGCGTCTTCGTGGTAAATGATTTTCTCTTTCTAGACCCCCCGGATCGCCGCAGAAGCCGCGTTCAGTTGTTCGGCGGTGAGCAGGAAGACGCCATGGCCGCCGAATTCGAATTCGAGCCAGGTAAACGGGACCTCCGGTAACAAATCGGCCAGGGCTTCGGCGCTGTTGCCCACCTCCACGATCAACACGCCGCCCGGGTTCAGGTGCTGCGGGGCTTCGCGCAACAGCGGCAGCACGAAATCGAGGCCTTCGCTGCCGGCGGCCAGTCCCATGGCCGGCTCATGCCGGTATTCCGCCGGTAGCGCCGCCATGTCCGGGGCATCCACATAGGGCGGGTTGCTGACAATCAAATCGTAACGGCGTCCGGCCAGGCCGGCGAACAGATCCGATTCGATCAGTTCGACCCGATCCGCCAAAGCGTATTGATCGACATTAATCCGGGCCACGGCCAACGCTTCGGCGGAAATGTCGCTGGCATCCACCTTCGCCTGCGGTAATGCCTGCGCCATGGCAATGGCGATACAACCACTGCCGGTGCAAAGGTCCAGAGCGCGTCCGACCTGACTCGCATCGACCCAGGGCTCGAACTGATCGGCGACCAGCTCGGCAAAGGGCGAGCGCGGGATCAATACCCGTTCGTCCACGTAAAATTTCAGTCCGGCGAACCATGCCTCATGGGTCAGATAGGCCGCGGGCTTGCGGGTGCTGATCCGTTGCCAGAGCAGATCAACCAGTTGCTGTTTTTGTTCCAACGTGGCCTGGCGTTGCAGATCCTGTTCGCTGAAATCCGGCGGCAAGCCCATGCTGTAGGAAACCAGATACGCGGCTTCATCCAGCGCATTGTCGGTGCCATGTCCGAAATAGATGTCCGACGCTTCCAGCAACGACTCGCTTTGCAGCACCAGATCATGCAGGTTGTCAGCCGCGCTTAACGCCGCCTCGATCTCGCTTTGGTTCATCGATATCAGCCGGCCGGTTTTTTAGCGTGCTTGGGACGAAACGCCTTGATCACACTCTCGTCAGTTTCCAGATAAGGGCCCTCGATGAGATCGATGCAATAGGGTACCGCCGGGAACACGGCATCGAGGCAGTCGGCAATCGCCGAGGGCTTGCCCGGCAAATTGATCAGCAGACTGCTTCGGCGGATGCCGGCCATCTGACGCGAGAGTATTGCGGTGGGAACATACTGCAGCGAGACGGCGCGCATTTGCTCGCCAAACCCATCGAGCACCTTGTCACAGACCGCCTCGGTCGCCTCGGGGGTAATATCCCGCGGCGCGGGGCCGGTCCCGCCGGTCGTTACCACCAGGCAGCACTGCTCATCATCCACCAGCGCCTTCAAGGCCGCCTCGACCTCGACCTGTTCATCCGGAACCAGGCGGGCAACGGCCTCCCAGTCATTGGCCAGGGCTTTGCCCAGCCATTCGCGGATGGCCGGCCCACCCTGATCCTCGTATTCGCCGCGACTGGCGCGGTCGGAGACGGTCACGATGCCAATACGAATCTTGTCTGTCATACCTGCTTGTCTCTTTTTGTA